>NZ_JADEXY010000274.1 GCF_015206885.1 Microcystis aeruginosa LEGE 91341
ATTAAAGAGTTATGTCAAGAGTTAGGGCAATGTCTCTATGAGCAATCCCAAATTAAGAAATTTAATAACTTGGGAGAGATAGAGGAGACTGTTAGAGATTTAATGATTCATTATGTTAACCCAGAAATCGGTATTTTTTTGTCAAAACAAGCACAGAAGAAACCGCCGGTCGGACGAGAAAAGTGAAAAGTATTTTGGGGGAATTACCAATTACAGAAAAACAAGCGAAAAAATTAGAAATAAAGTCTCGGACTCAGATGAGTCCAATGTTAGAGAAGAACTGTTTGCTATTAAGTGGCGATGAATCCTACGAGAAATCAGCGCATAAAATCAAATCATTGACAGGAATTGCTGTTTCTCACAGTACCCAACAACGCCTCGTACATCGCTATGCTTTTGAAGAATTACCGTCTAACCCAGAAGTGGAAGTGGAAGAAATGAGCCTAGATGGCGGTAAGGTACGACTAAGAACTGCCAAGGGAAAAGCCTTAATTTGGCGTGATTATAAAGCAGTGAGTTTTCATCAACTGGGGGTAGCGGCTTTTTTTCAAGATAACTCAGCTTTATTAGATTTGGTTAATTCTCAAGTTTTGGCTAAACCTTTAATTTGTTTAGGAGATGGACATGATGGTATCTGGAATTTATTTCGTGAGATCGGAGAGAAACAGGAAAGAATTGAAATATTGGATTGGTATCATTTAATTGAAAACCTCTATAAAGTTGGGGGTTCATTCCAGCGAATTGAGGAGGTAAAATGTTTTCTTGAGGAAGGGGGAAGTGGACGCGGCTATCTCTTGTGCGCGAAGGATGGTCAGAGCCGCAAGTTGAGAATTTTATTACTTATTTGAACAAGCATAAACATCGAATTGTCAATTATGGTTATTTGCAGGCAGAGGGCATTTCTATCGGCTCTGGCTCTGTTGAATCAAAAATTAAATAAATTGCTCATCGTCTCAAAATTACTGGTGCAAGTTGGGAATCTGGTAATGTACCGCAAGTCCTTCGTCATCGCTGTGCTTATCTAAATGGTTGCCTTTTTTAACTTTTTTATTGATCTCATTAAGCATTTCTACTTATTGCAAAGGTGAGATGCTCCC
>NZ_JADEXY010000060.1 GCF_015206885.1 Microcystis aeruginosa LEGE 91341
CTTCCCCACTTCCCCACTTCCTGACGACCGACGGCTGAATTCTATCGACGGATTAAGTCGCAATTGTCACAATAGTATTAGAGTAGAGGAAACACACTTGGGAATGTTTCCTTTTTTTAAGTTTATTATTTTTTACTTTACTTCACTGGTCCAGGAAAGCTTAATTTTTCTCCTTGTATAGAATGCTACTGACCGATGATCTACTTCTAGACTACCAACGTTGTCAACGCCGTGGGTTTTTAAATCTCTACGGCAATAGCCAAGAAAAAGACCCTGAGCGAGATTTTTTGCTTAAATTGCGCCAGGAGAGTCAAAGTCACGTTAAAAAAGTCCTGCAAGACTCCTATCCCGATTATTGTTCCCTGACTACCCCCACCAGCGATATTTTAGCCGCCGCTAGGGAAACGGAAGCTTTGATGGGTCAGGGGGTATCCTGTATTTATCACGGAGTCCTCTTACAATCTGGCTATCCCGTCTCTTTAACCGGTTCCCCCCATTTATTAATTAAACAGGCAGGAAAGTCGAAATTTGGCGATTGGATTTATTATCCCCTCAATATTCAACTCGGTCGCCGTCCTAAGCCTGAATATAAGATGCTGGCTACTTTTTACGCCTATTTATTAGCCAGTATGCAGGGAGTTTTTCCCAATTACGCGGAAATTGTCCTACGTCGTCATAATCGCTATCGGGTGGAATTGAATCTCTGGTTAACTAAACTAGAGGAAATAATCAAAAAGTTCGGCGAAATGGTGATTAATCACCAAGAACCAGAAGTTTTTATCTCGCGTCAGCGTTGCAGTTTATGTCATTGGTATAGTCACTGTTATGGTATCGCCCAAGCGAGTCAACATCTTTCTTTAGTCCCGGGGGTAACTCCCAGTCGTTACCAATTTTTACAGTCTTTGGGGGTTTCCACCATGGAATCCCTGGCGCTTACCTGTCCTACCCGTATGGGGGAGGGTATGGGGTTAGAGGTGGCTAATCAGTTACAATTACAGGCCCAAGCAATTATTGAAAATCGGGCCTTTCGCAAAAGCAACGGCAAAACTGCTTATTTGTCTCCCCTACCAAGGACCGAGATTGAATTTTATTTTGACATCGAAGCAGAACCAGAACAGAATTTAGATTATCTTTTGGGGGTTTTACGGGTTGATTATCGGGTTAATACCCAGCAATTTTATCCCTTTTTGGCAGAAAAGCCAGAAGATGAAGGCAGGATTTGGCAGGAATTCTTAACCTTAGTCATGCAGGATTATCAAGCACCAATTTTTCATTTTTCTGAGTACGAAGTGGAAACAATTAAGCGATTAGGTTATCTTTATAAAACCCCTTCTTCTTTGATTAATCAGTTAGTTTCTCGCTGTTTTGATCTGCACTATCAGGTAGTTAACTCGGTAACTTTTCCCGTGGAAAGTTATTCTTTAAAATCCCTCGCCAACTGGATTGGCTTTCAATGGCGCGATCGAGGAGTAAGCGGGGATCAATGCGTTTGGTGGTATGACCAGTGGTTAAAAACAGGAGATCGGACTTTATTGGCGGCTATTTTACGTTACAATGAGGATGATTGTCGCGCCACCTTTAGACTAAAAGACTGGCTCGTAAACTTTTTAATTTGATTCTAAAGATTTATGACAAATAGGGAAGAATGTAACCGCTGCTACCCGTAGCGGCAAAGGGAAAATGATAAGCTATGGGTGTGAAGACAGTCCCCTCACCCAATGGTGATCCCCATGTTCTCCCCACTTTTTCCCCTTCTACTCCTACTACTTTCCTTCCTTAGTCTTCTCTGGTATCAAAAGACCGATAATGATATTTTTAAAGCTCTTGCCGTTAGTAGTTTGATTTTTGCAATTATTTGGGGCTTAGTTCTCGTTCATTGGTCAATTCACCTGCTGGGACTGCTGTTGTTGTTAAAATTCAGAACCCCCGCTTTCAGCTTGGTGCGCGTGCCTAGATGGTGATGGTTTGACCCTAATCTTCTAACTGTCCGGTAGGTACTTCGATCGCCTGTACATCGATCGTACCGGGAGGGGTGAGAATAATAAACTTACCCCCTTCCACTTTTAAAGGTTCACCACAGTTAGGACATTGGCATTCCGTGCGATTAAAACCCGTAAATTCGTAGCTACAGACAGGACAGCTATCTTCAACTAAATTGCGTCGTAACCACCAGCGAAAAATCCCCCAAGCAATCACAGGGGAAAATATCAGGAATGCCACGAGAATTAAAAAACTATTGACTAACCAACCCAGTCCGATCGAGCCTAACAACAATCCGACTAAAATCAAAGATAAGAAACAACCCAAACCAGAATCATTGACAGAATAGCTGCGGAAAAAGTTGTTATTCACTGCTCAACCCTCGATTCATCAAAGCTGCAATTATCTTTAACCTAACACACTCCCAACACATTAAGTAGCTGGTTATAATTAAATTAAAAATGGATTTTAGGTTCGATCCCCCCTGCCCCCCTTGATAAGGGGGGTGCCGATAGGCGGGGGGATCTGATAATTTTTAACGCCTACCTACTTACCACGGTTAAATCTTCTTTTTGACTCACTGGTTCCTCGCTCTATTCTATCTTGGGTTTAGTTTTGAGCGAGATTATCCAGATTGACATCCTCACCAAATCTGCTGACGAGTGGGTCGTCTGCTCGCTTCAACTTGTTATAATAGTTACTCCCTATCCACCATATCTCTAAAAACCATGAGCGATCCTCGTCTGTCTCTAGTGGCAGCTGCCCGAAGATTTTATCAACTGGGTTGGATGCTTGGCACGGCGGGTAATTTATCCGCTAAAGTTGATGATCATAGTTTTTGGATTACTGCCAGTGGCAAAAGTAAAGGTAAACTAACAGAAGAGGATTTTGTGCGCGTGGATCTGACCGGGAAAGTCAGGGAATTAGCTCATCCGAATAATCGTCCTTCGGCAGAAACTAGCATTCATCAGGTGATTTATTGTCTCTTTCCCGAAGCACAAGCTTGTTATCATGTTCACTCGGTGGAAGCGAATTTAGTTTCCCGTTTTGCTCGTGAGGATAAGTTATCGTTACCTCCCTTAGAAATGTTGAAAGGTTTAGGTATTTGGGTAGAAAATCCTCAAGTATTTATGCCAGTTTTTACCAACTATCTCGATGTGCCGAAAATTGCCGCAGAAATAGAAAGTAGATTATCAACTTTACCCCCAGAAATTCCCGCTTTACTGATTTCTTACCATGGCGTGACGGTGTGGGGTGAGTCTCTAGAAACTACCGAGAATTATTTAGAGATAGTCGAGTATATTTTTCGCTATCTAGTGGCAGCCTATCAAGTAAAACCTTGGTAAACCTTCATTTAGACAAGGTAATAAAAGAAAGACTGCCGATATTTGCCAAGGCGCCACCCAGATTCGAACTGGGGGTAAAGGTTTTGCAGACCTCTGCCTTACCACTTGGCGATGGCGCCGATCAAGCAGTATTTATCGTAGCATAACAGATGACAGTTTGCCAAGAGTGGAACCCAAGAGTCAAGCGATCGATCTATAATTTATGGAGCGGTTCTCTAATCTAGTGGGGGATTTTAGGCTTTAAAAAGCGATTATGATGGGAAATCAAAGATATTTACTAACTTTTATCGGTTTATTAGCTTTATGCTTGCCAGTACAGGCTAATAATGCCGTTTACCTTAGCCAAAGTTCTAATACTGCCGCTACTTTCGACAGTTATCGTCAAGAATGTTTACAAAGAGCGCGTGGGGAGGGATTAGCTGCTGATGTGGCAAAGGACCTATGCGACTGCACGATTAAAAAATTCCAGGCTCGTTACAATCTACAGCAATTCCGCGCCCTCGTGCAGAAGTCGAAAACCGATAAAGCTGCCGCTAGGACTTTATCCAGTGTGGGAGAAGCTTGTTTTGATGAGATTTTGTACGAATAGCAGTTATCAGTGATCAGTAAACAGTTATCAGCTTTTTTTTTCCCTTCTTCCCGCTCCCTTCTCCCCAATTCATAATTCATAATTCATAATTCCCCTCTCCCCTCTCCTAGGGTGTTGAAAACGCTTACAGACCTTTTTAACCGCAAACACGCACCCGACAAGCTGTATTAAGATTAAACTAATACAAGTATATCAGATGCGGTAAGAGTGGGTTTAGAACTAAGAGTTGCAATTTGAATGGCTGCTAGTGTACCTGTCCCGTCCCCATCAAAGAATAGTCCTCCAGTGATTGTATTATAAATAAAGCGATTGCTGGCATTTAATGCAGTTGTTCCTAACACGAATTGAGCGGCTGTAATCGCAACTCCTGCGGCTAAACCACCGCCAAAACCCGCAGCAGAGACAGTAATTTTATCCCCCTGACTGGACAGAAAATCAGTAATCGTATCAATCCCTTCATTGCGGTTGTTGAAGGTGAAGCGATCGCCACCCGCACCGCCTGTTATGGTATCATTACCAGTACCACCAATCAAGGTATCATTCCCATCACTACCATTAAGGATATTGTTACCACTATTACCGGTGATAATGTTATTTAAGGTGTTACCAGTTCCATTAATATTTGTAGTACCAGTTAGGGTGAGGTTTTCTAGGTTATTACCCAGGGTATAAGTAACCGATGATTGAACAGTATCTGTCCCTTGGTTGGCATTTTCCGTAATGGTGTCGGT
Source organism: Microcystis aeruginosa LEGE 91341 (assembly GCF_015206885.1). GTDB lineage: Bacteria > Cyanobacteriota > Cyanobacteriia > Cyanobacteriales > Microcystaceae > Microcystis > Microcystis aeruginosa_H. Next base: position 4,647 of record NZ_JADEXY010000060.1, read on the forward strand.
AGTAGTATCAATTTGATAAGTATCATTCCCTAAACCACCGATGAGGGTATCAATTCCTGTTGCACCATTAAGGATATTGTTACCACTATTACCTGTCAGGATGTTATTTAATGTGTTACCAGTTCCATTAATATTTGTAGTCCCAGTTAGGGTGAGGTTTTCTAGATTATTACCGAGGGTATAAGTAACCGATGATTGAACAGTATCTGTACCTTGATTGACATTTTCCGTAATGGTGTCGGTAGTAGTATCAATTTGATAAGTATCATTCCCTAAACCACCGATGAGGGTATCAATTCCTGTTGCACCATTAAGGATATTGTTACCACTATTACCAGTGATAATGTTATTTAATGTGTTACCAGTTCCATTAATATTTGCGGTTCCGGTTAACGTGAGGTTTTCTAGGTTATTACCCAGGGTATAAGTAACCGATGATTGAACAGTATCTGTCCCTTGATTGACATTTTCCGTAATCGTATCGGTAGTAGTATCAATTTGATAAGTATCATTCCCTAAACCACCGATGAGGGTATCAATTCCTGTTGCACCATTAAGGATATTGTTACCACTATTACCTGTCAGGATGTTATTTAAGGTGTTACCAGTTCCATTAATATTTGTAGTCCCAGTTAGGGTCAGGTTTTCTAGGTTATTACCGAGGGTATAAGTAACCGATGATTGAACAGTATCTGTCCCTTGATTGACATTTTCCGTAATCGTATCGGTAGTAGTATCAACTTGATAAGTATCATTCCCTAAACCACCGATGAGGGTATCAATTCCTGTTGCACCATTAAGGATATTGTTACCACTATTACCTGTCAGGATGTTATTTAATGTGTTACCAGTTCCATTAATATTTGTAGTCCCAGTTAGGGTGAGGTTTTCTAGATTATTAACCAGGGTATAAGTAGCCGATGATTGAACAGTATCTGTACCTTGGTTGGCATCTTCAGTAATCGTATCGGTAGTAGTATCAATTTGATAAGTATCATTCCCTAAACCACCGATGAGGGTATCAATTCCTGTTGCACCATTAAGGATATTGTTACTACTATTACCAGTGATAATGTTATTTAATGTGTTACCAGTTCCATTAATATTTGCGGTTCCGGTTAGGGTCAGATTTTCCACATTAGCGGGTAGGGTAGTTGTGACATTAGCGGTTAAGGTGTCGCTGATGGTGACAATTCCCTTGTTATTGGTAAGAGTTGCATTGATGGGATTACTGAGGTTAATGGCAAAAGTTTCGTTTGCCTCATTGAGGTTATCATTGAGGATAGGAATGCTAATAGTAGCAGTGGAAGTATTAGGTGCAATGGTGAGAGTTCCAGTCTTGCTAGTGTAATCTACATTAGCAGTAGCGTTAACGGGTGCAGTAGTATAATTGACGCTAATTGGTTGTGGATTTGGATTGTTGACAGTGACGGTAAGAATTGCATTACTATTTTGACCTTCGACAACGGTGATATTGTTAATCGAGAGTTGGGAAACGTCATCATTATTAATTGTTCCAGTAACTGCGGTAGTTGTCCCAATTGTATAACCTGTACCCGAAGCAAGGGTTAAGGTGACGGTTTCGTTAGGTTCAACTGTGGTATCCGCAGTGGGATCAATTGTTACTTTAGCAGTGGATGAACCAGCAGCAAAGGTGACTGTATTGGTAGTTCCTGTGCGAGTGTAATCGGTATTTAAAGTAGCTGTCCCCCCGATGGTGTAATTGACTGTTAAAGCATTTGTTGTTACACCACTACGAGTGAAGGTATAAACCAGATTAGTTGTCCCATCTTCGTTAACACTACTAGGAGAAACCGCAAGAGTGATATTAGGAAGGGTAGGACTAGAAACATAACTAAAATAACTAGCAGTTAGACTTAATGCTGTTTGATTATTGATAACCGCAATAAGTTCATCTGGTTCGCTTCCGGGTTTGTTGATGTAGAGATTAGTCTTAGAACCAGAAACAGTCAATAAATAGTCAATACTTGAACCGCGAATCTGAATAATATCATCAGTGGGGTTAAAATCGGCAATTGTTGCGTAGTCGTTATTACCCGCAGATGTTGTATTACCATCATCATAACCAATCCAGTTAACGTCACCAAGGATAAATGTATCGCGTCCAGTTCCTCCTGTTATATTATCAATTTCTCCCTTCCCGGGGGTTGTGCTTTGACTGTTGACTCCTGTAATTGAGTCGTTTCCTGCTCCTCCTGTCAGGGTATCATTTCCGCCACCACCGATTAAAATATCATCTAGATTAGCTCCATAAAGTTTATCATCAAAAGGACTACCTGTAATGTTAAATTGTTCGATATTACTGTAGGTAAGTGTAGTCCAACCAGTGACAATGGCATTGTGAATTTTACCAGCAATAAAGTTAGAAATTCCTGTACCTCCAACAGCCCCACCAGAAGTACCATAGGTTGAATAATCAACGATCAGAATATCTGTTCCTGCTCCTCCATCGATTATATCTTCATTACTTCCTCGATCAAAAGAATTAGGAATAAGCGTATCATCTCCATCTCCACCTAAAAGGGTATCTTTCCCATCCCCTCCTTGCAGCCTATCGTTACCTGCACCACCGTTTAACCAGTCATTTCCTTGATCACCAAAAAGGAAATCATTACCCACACCACCATCAATGGAATCATTACCAACAGTACCAGCAATAAACTCACTCCCATCATCACCCGGCAGAGCATTCAGCGTTAACTCCTTCGCTCTTGTTTGTACCCTACGCCAATCATCGAGTAAATATTTTCGTGCATCCGCATTATCAATATTTACAATAGCCTGACCGTAGAGTATGGGATCAACTTTATGAACACTATACTCCTTTGCAACACCGAGATCAGTAAAAAGACCTTTGAGATCAGAATTATAAGAAGGAAGAGCAATTAAACGCTTCATATAAGGATCGCCCGCTTGAATATTCAGCGTTTTTAACTGTCTGATAATGCCATTATCTAAAGCCGATTGAATACTTGAAAAAGAATTTCTACCACTACCACCAACATTAAAAACAAATTCTTTTTCATAATGACCATATTCGGTGGCAGTAATACTTAAAGGAGTACCTCCAATCATGCCAGCAATCAACTGAAGCGTATCTGATGCAGATTGAGCCATCTGTTGAGCCACTTCTGTTTTTCCACCGTCTGCTGAAAAGCTAAATTGACTAACAAACTTACCCGCTGCAACATTGTAATATACAGAATAATAAGCACGAGGATCTTTGTCAAAAATAAGATCCCACGCCCATCCACCAATAACTGAACCCAAAAAGTTCCCAATTCCGGGAGCAATAAAACCACCAATCACTCCACCAATCGAAGCACCAAAATTATTTAAGTCAGCCCCCGTCCATACCTTATCGACATAATTAAAAAGTTGAGTGCTTGCGAAAGATTGCAATGCGCCAAACCCTGTATTAACAACCTCTCCAATAATTGATGCTTTTGTAAGGCTGAGGTTGATATAAGGATCTACTCCTAAATAATTAACAGCAAACGATTTGCCAAATGCAGCCTCAGTTAACCCAGAAAAAATATGATTAGTTAGTGAAGCAGTAACTTGATCAATCGCAATTTGAGCAAGGGGATCTTCTATATCAAATTTCTCTGAAAAAGCTTGACTAATTGCAGAACTACCAAAACCCAATAATGTATTAGTAAAGTTCCCATAAAGTCTTGTATATAAAGCTCGTGCTGGTATTGAGCTTCCCACACTTGCCAGTTGATAAGCTAAATTATCTCCTAACCACCCGCCAAGGGTTTTTGTTGCAGTTGCGGCAATTAATTGACTCCCGAAGTCTTCATTTCCATAGTGCATTGCTAACTTAGTAGCGAGAGTTGAACTAACATTTCCTAACCTAGTAACAGTTTGCCTTAGTTCCATTTCTCTAGTTGGCAACTGGCGCGTACCCATAACATTGAAGATTTCTTCTTCTGATGGAATATATCCACTAACTAAGGTTTCTGCAAACATAACCAACGCAGAAGCGGCTTTGTCTGCTATTCCCCAAAGAGAAGTGTTTAGATCGGCAACGCCTGCATCTTGAAGATAGTCTGTTAAATCATGTTCTATTGTTCCTAATAGCAGTGCGGGATTGTTTTCTGCATAAGTAATGAGGAGACTTGAAGTACCAGTAAAACCCAAACCATTAAGCTTTGTAGAAACTTGGCCTTTGGGATTGCCAGTAAGCATATAAAATGCGTCCACTGCCATCAAATGACCAGGTTTTGTGGCATAATCGCTGTATTTCGTGGGAACGGTAGAATCATCAGCCGAAAATTTATCTAATGTACTTCTGGAAATTTGAATAAGTTGCTGGTTTGTTACTTTTGGATTAGCTAAAAATTGATCAACGACTAACTTCGTAGCAGAATATCCATTAATAATATTGCCGCGATCGCTTGAAAATCGAGAAGTAATTGCATTGATAGCATTACTTATATCAGATGAGTTTCCTCTAAAACTCCACTGCGCTGGATTTAAATCAATATTTGGGTTGCTCATGGCTTTAAGTAATATGTTTTTCAATTGTAGAAAATGATCTAAAATTAAATTATTGGCAAAGCTTTTGGCTTTAACCATAATTTAGTAATGTAGAGTGGACATTGCCCACAATTTGCTTTGCTATTAATTATTGAGCCGAGTCAGCCAGTTATTATACAACTGTCCAACTAGCCGGTGTGGGTTAGGGTTGAAGACTGTCAAACCATCAAGGCAAAAGTCACCCATTCACGCCTTCAAAATATTGTTATTGTGAGAGGGCGATCGCTCTTGCAACTTCAGGTTTAGCCAGTCGTTGGTGATCTGTAGTTAGCCAAGCTTCTGCTTGTTGCCTATATTATATACGGAAGCTTATCTCTGAATTACTTCCTCTCCATGAAAATTTTAGCGGGTGATGGCGAGGGGAATAATTTCCGCTAAAACCCCCTCCAAAGCAATCTTACTCCTTGGCAGTCCAGAAAACGGGTTTCTCCGAGAAACCCGTTTTCTAGATATTGATTTTAGCCAAAGACTGCTTAAATTCTGCGAGAGAATTAGCGGTAGCTGCTAATTTTAGTAGCTCTTCTAAGATAGTAGGGTTAGTCATTTTGCCGATTATCTCTTCAATTTCTGAAGAAATCTGTCCAAACCGCACAGTTAAAACTGTTTTTATGTCATCACGGCTTTTTTGTAAAGCCCCAATTTCCTTGCCAATTTCCTCGCCAATTTTCTTACCGCGTTTTATTCCTCTCAATTCCATATTACTGACTAAAGGCATGGTTCTTTCCTCCTCAAATTGTTTGATTTTACTCTCTAAGCTTTCCTGTAATTTAGTTGATAAAGTCATCATATTGTCGATGATTTCAAACAGTTTACTAACTAAGGTAGGTATTACCCACACTACTTATTTATGATGATCCTAAAAGACTTCCTACACTCCTCAAAAGAATTTACTATAAGTGCGGCTTTTAACATCTCTTCTAAAACCGAAATAACTGAAGCATCATTGATACATTGTCCAATATCTCCAGGGATATCGCCTAGTCGGTTTTCCAAAACTTTCTTCACAAAATCACGAGCATTTTCTAACGCTCCAATTTCCTTACCAATTTCCTTGCCAATTTCCTTGCCAATTTCTTTACCGCGTTCGATTCCTCGTAACTCCATATTACTCATTAAAGGCATGGTTCTTTCCTCCTCAAATTGTTTAATTTTACTCTCTAAATTTGACTGCAATTTAGGGGATAAAGTCATCATATTGTCGATGATTTCAAACAGTTTAATTATCTGTTACCTCTCGAACTCCTTTTCATATAATCCTCTGATTAACTTCCATTTCCACTGTTCTCGTTCTGGCAGCTTCCCAGTAGTCGCTTTTGTTTTCAGGTGTGCCATGACTATTATAGCAAAGGGATTGCTACTTGCTTCTAGTTCTGACCAGCTTTCCTCATAGTCCAGTAATTTGACTGTTGGGAATTTGAGGCTGACTTCACAACCAGCGATAGTATAATTATAGGAATCTGGTCGCCAATTTACTCGTTCATCTCCTAATATAGCGAGACTGATAACCGGTTTCTGATACAAATCAAAGGCACGATAGTTATAAATATACATCCTCTGGGGGAAATTTTCTTCGTATTGACTTTGAATTTCAATATGAATCAAAATCCAGACTTCTTCACCCCTGAGTAACCAGACTTTATAGAGTTTGTCAGCAAAACGTTTTTTTGTCCTTGCTGAAGCGGTAATCCGTTTGAGTTCTTTTTCCAGAGATTCGGGAATTTTTGTCCAATCAATTAATTGGTGAACTTCGGGAAAGAAGAAATGTAAAAACGCCTCAAAATACTCGGTTAATGCTTCTTTCCAGGGTTCATCATAATTAGCGGTTGTTTGTTTCATTATGACAATTTTAGTGGGTTGTTGTCAGAAGGCGCTCGCTAACCTAAACTAAGCAGTTAAAGTATTTAACCAATTGATTAAATCTTCAACTGTAGAGAAATCGAATAAAGCTTCTGCTAATGCTTCGACATCATCAATACTTAACTCCATGATTTTAGTTTCTAATGAAGGATTAATCTCCCCTAACTTGCGTTTAAGTTGACGAAGAATCAATGTCTTTTCCCGTTCAATACCCCGTTCGATACCGCGTTCAATACCTTGTTCAATACCCCGTTCAATACCTTGTTCAATACCTTGTTCGATACCTTGTTCAATACCCCGTTCGATACCTTGTTCAATACCTAGTTCAATACCTTGACGCATCCAACTGGTGGTAATTTGCATAACTCCCTCCTGTACAGGTTGACTAAATGTGCTAATCTCTTCTTGAAATTGTATCTCTTCCACTGGATTAAGATTGAGATAAGTATCAATAAATCCAGAAATTAATTGCATTTTCGCTGGATTTAACCTTAAAGTAATTAACAAGCGCAGACATTCCGCTTTTACCTTGGCTCGCTCTTTCTCGGCAATGTTCATCTTCGCAATCAAAGCTGAAGCAACTGGATTCGACTAATTGAGAAAATCTCGCCAATTTAATCGATTTAACTGCACTACTTGATAATTAAATTCTAAGACTTTTAAATCGGGAAAATCGACTACATATTGACTAATCGCTTCTCTTTTTGGCTTTGAATAAGAAAAAATTACAATGGGATAAATCGGTAAGACAAATTTCTCATGAAAGCGAGCAAAATAAGTAAACATTCGCCGATTAAACCACTTGCGGGAACTTTCCTGCGCCTCTACATGAATCAGAAAAAAAGATTCTTTTCCTCGAAACTTAACTTGTGCGACTAAATCGCTTTCATACCTTTCTCCTTCCGTGACATCAGTAAATACTTCTTTGTCTAAAAAAGTAATCGAGTCTCTATCTAAATAATCCATCAATTCAGGAAAAAATAACTCGATAAATTCGACAAAAAAGGTGGAGATTAACTCCTTAAATAAGCGGTCATGGTCAATATTATTAGTCATGTAATATCATCTTAACTAATCTGAGTGATGAATGACTACTCTTCTCGATTGTATTCTGAGAAGTCGGTTTTGGCAACGGATTGTTATGATCTCACCCCCTTAACCTACAGCGATTGCGAAATTCGCCCAAAATCCATCAGATTGAGCGAAATCGAACAAACTATCGTAAACAGCAGGAAAAATCGGCAAAAGAGAAGAAGTCATTACACTAACTGCAAAGGTTTATTGCTAACAGTTTTAGCCCAACTATTACAAGAAAACGGGTTTCTTTGAGAAACCCGTTTTCTAAATAAAGGCAATCACTCTCCCCAATTCATAACTCTCCTCTCCCTTATCATAATTTGTGCTTTTTGTCAAAAAAACTTTTTTTTTGCAATAAAACTACACAAAAAAAAGATCATCGTTGTGGGTGAAAATGACTGATTTACCCGTCTTAATTAGGATCACCTTCTAGGTGTGGCAAGGGTTTCAACTATTGCTGCCCAAAAAAGCACAAAATAGCCCATTATGAAATTCTATCAAATCGCTGTAACCTTGATAACATCGTTGTTAAATAAAAATCTTTCTCAATTAATTCTTAAGAATTTATAAATATTGCGAAATGTTAATTTAAATATTCTCAAGTTTTTGCAGTCAATAAATAATTTTTGCTTATCTTTGTCGGAAAATAGAACTTCTGCAAAAATCCAACATCTACCATGGGGTTAGGAGTCAGTTATCAGTTATCAGTTATCAGTTATCAGTTCACTGAGAAAACTCCCCACTCCCCACTCCCCAATTCCCCAATTCCCCACTCCCTGCTATCGGCAGCCGATGACCCTATCTGAACAAGAAAGACAACAACTCTGTGACACTGCTCGGGAAGTGGCGAAACTTTCCTATTCTCCCTATTCCCGTTTTCGAGTGGGGGCAGCGGTCTTGACAAATAAAAAGATTTATGCTGGTACTAATGTAGAGAACGCTAGTTATGGCTTGAGTTTGTGCGCGGAAAGGGCAACTTTAGCGCAAATAATCGCAGCGGGCGATCGAGAAGTACGGGCGATCGCTATAGCCTGTATCGATGGGAAGGATGATATTAGTCAGTTAACTCCCTGCGGAGCCTGTCGTCAATGGATAGCCGAATTAGCACCGCAAGCGGAGATTATTATCTGTGGAACTCAGCAAAATTATCGTTTTAATCTCTCGGATTTACTGCCTTTTTCCTTTCGTTTTTAACTGTGGGTAAAGGTTTACTTGTCCCGTAAATTATCAAAAGTATCATCATCAAGACTTGCCAAATCTACCCTTTGCCTAAAATCTTGCAAGGCTGACCAAAAATCATTAACCTCTCTAATTTCTACTAATACCTCTGCATTATCGAGAAAATCAACTTCATCTAATAACTCAATAATTTTGCCTTTTTTAATTCCTTTAACTAACATAATATCAACTCATTTTAAATAATTTGGATCGTAGAATTCAACATAGAGAGAATCATCAAAAACAGTTTTTGCTTCCTCAAATGAGACTGGCTGCTTTGATAGATTGCGTTCTGCCTTATTTTTATCCCAGTCAAACTGCATAAAGCCATTATACTGATACTCACTGAAACTGATGGCACATTTTTGATATGTCTTGAACGGGATATATTAAACTGTATTGAACCATCGATCTGGTTCAGAAGTCCAAGTAAATTTCCAGTGGAGCTAAAGCTGACCAATATTACTAAAATCTCGCTAACTTGAAGATATGCTACTTGTCTTAGGCTGCTTCATCTCCAACACTTAAGGGACTAATAACTACATTTTATCTCCTCCCGTAGCGACATTTTTAAATCTTTCTTGGGCAGCAGAAAAAGCCTCTTTCATCACCCTTTGAATCCTCTTAGGATCGGGTTTTTTACCCCCCATTAAATCGCCAAAATAGACACAAGCACCCTCTCCCAGGGCCCAGGTATAGGCAGCTGACCAAGAAGCGGCGATAACACTGCCAAAACCGGGGATAAATTTCACCAATTCCCGACCGATGGCCTGGGCCAAAAAGCCGCCAGCGATCGCACTGACGATTCCACCGGCTTGGGATGGGGTTAAGACTTGACCGTATAATTTACCTAAAACCCCCACCATTGACACTTGTAGGGCGGTTAACACGGGCATAGTCGCGAAGGGTAAGGGAATCGCCGCCAAGGTTCCCGCTATGACCGAAAAGGCTAACATATAGCGTCGGGCCACGTCCCGATAGAGATGGCCTAATTTATCGCTGGTTTCCCGATCTAAAAGTTGGTGGATGGTGTTAGCCTCGGCTTTTGGCAATAAATCGGCTAAATTGTCTCTAAATGCCTCTAAACCGTAAAAAACAGGGTTGTAACCGTCTTCCTCTAGGGTAAAATCGATTAGCACAGAATTGTCGTATAAATCCTTAAAAGTTTCTTTAATTTCTTGATAGGCGCGATTGATATCCTCGAAATCGGGAGGATAAGGGGGATGATCGGCGGTATTAGGAGGATAAAGCTGATGAAGGCAGGTTACAGCCAGTAAACAGGGGATTTTAGGGTATTTTTGCCGCAGTTGTTTGGTAATTTCCAGAAGGCTATCGGTGGCAAAATCATCAATTTTTACCGTCAGGATAAAAACTTGGGCGCGTCCCGTATTTTCGGCTAAATCTGCCAATAATTCCGCGATTATCGTCTCTGTGTGTTGATAGGCATCCCCTAACCCCACCGTATCGGTAAAAATCAACAGGGGTAAATCTTCTGCGGGGTAGGTGTAGCGCTGGGTGTTTTGGGTGTGGGGACGGAAACCTTGCCCGACGATTTCCGCCGAAACTCCCGTTATTCCCCGAATAATCGAACTTTTTCCCGTTTGCGGTTTGCCGATTAACAGCGCCTCGGTGGTGGGTAATTCTTGACGGACTTTTTCTAAAATTTCCGCCACTTGACTATCACTGACACTAAACCACTGGAGGACAGTATTAGTCAACTGGTCGATGGGGAGTCTTTTCATCACTTCCCCCGTGAGACTATTCCAAGTATTGACCAAAGAATCAATGGGCAGTTTATTAGTCATGGGGATTAGAAGGGTTTATGATAACTAAAATAGAGATTTTCAGCCATAGAATCAGACGATGACAAAAACCGCAATTAGTCCGCAAGATTTATCATGGCCTTTCTGGCCAATTGTACCACTTTATCCCTACGGTCAAAGACGGACAATTCGCCAAGAAGTGGTGAAAGATACGCTCTGGACATTTGAGCAATTGCAGGGTATTTTCTATGTGGTTGTGCCGATTCGCATGACGGTAATTAAGTTAGCATCTGGGGGTTTATTTGTTTATGCACCAGTGGCCCCGACTCCTGAATGTATTCGCTTAATGCGTGAGTTGGAAAGTGAACATGGGGAAGTTAAATATATTATTTTGCCGACGATTTCTGGGATCGAACATAAGGTTTTTGTGGGTCCTTTTGCTCGTTATTTTCCTAAGGCTATAGTTTATGTTGCTCCTAATCAATGGAGTTTTCCTCTTAATTTACCTTTGAGTTGGTTGGGTTTACCGGCAAAACGAACGGAAATTTTACCTGCTGACTCGGCAACTACTCCTTTAGGAAAAGATTTTAGTTATGAAATTTTACCCGCAATTGATCTGAATGTGGGATACTTCTCGGAGGTGGCTTTTTTTCATCACTACTCTCAAACTCTGCTGCTGACTGATGGCATTATTTCTATCCCAGAAAATCCTCCCGCTATTTTAGAATTAGACCCCTATCCGCTGCTGTTTCACGCTAAAAATACGGCTAAGGATCTGGTGGAAGATACCCCAGAAAATCGCCGTCGGGGTTGGCAAAGAATTTGTCTTTTTGCTCTTTATTTTCAACCTCCTGTTTTAGCTGTTCCCAATTGGATTAAGGTGTTTAGAGATGCTTTTACTGCTAAGGAAAAGAGTAAAAAAGCCTATTTTGGTTTATTCCCTTTTCAATGGGGGGATGATTGGCAAAGGACTTTTTTAAATTTGCGTCGCGAGGGGAGGTTAATAGTAGCGCCAATTTTGCAAACTTTGATTCTTAATCGTAACACTGACGAGGTTAGTCAATGGGTTGATAGAATTTGCCAATGGCCGATTAAACAGGTTATTCCTTGTCATTTTGCTAGTCCGATTCAAGCTGATAGTCAAGAGTTTCAGCAGGCTTTTTCTTTCTTGTCAAAAGATTCTTATTTACCTAAAGATGACTTGGAATGTTTAGAAAGTATTGATAGTTTTTTGGTGCGTTGGCGATTGACTCCTCCTCCCGATAAAAAATTGTAATTTATGGCTAATATCTGCTATAGTGTGTGGGTTTGTTAGTTGATTGCTAATCAAGGTCATGCAAATTACCGAAAATACCAGTAATGATGACATCAGAGTGGCGTTGATTCAATTGCGAGAAGAACTTGGTCAAAAAGTTGACCGCTGAGAATATAAACTTGATGCCTATCAAAAAGGTACAGATGGTATGGTAAGAATGGCTACTACTATCATCATTGCCACCGCTTCCGTGGTGGTTTTATCTAGTCTTAGTCGTGTGGTGACAGCAATTATCACCGCTTTATTCTAGGAGGTCTTTGGGTGTAATTAACTCGTAACGCTCGAAGGGTTGATGAATCCAGGGATTATCGGGGTAATATTCCACATAATAGTCAGGTTTAATTCTTGATGCCGCTTTGTACCAGATCACCGCAGTTTTGATATTAGTAATCCCGTATTTTTCCTGTAACAAAATCGAGGTTTTTTGGAGAGTGATTCCCGAATCGACCAAATCATCCACTAATAACAAGGGACTCTTTAATTGGGCCTCGATCATGGCTAAATTCGAGGAAATAGTTAATTCTCCCCGAATTTGATGATTTTGCCCCCCGTAGGAAGCAGCGTAGAGAATGGCTAGGGGTTGACGAAAAAGACGACAGAGAATGTCACCGACGCGCAATCCTCCCTTAGCTAAACAGACAATCTGAGCAAATTGCCAACCAGAACGATCGATTTTTATTGCTAATTTTTCGATCAGACGATGGTATTCATCCCAAGAAACATAGACATCGGCCATATTTTCCATTCCCGATTGATAATTACTTATTTTCGGCAGGTCGATCACTACTCCAGGCCCACCAAACTCGATCGCATTGACAATGATAGAATTCCTGCCATTTACGACGGGAATCTTCTCCTAAAACGGGAGCGCGGCGATTGATCCAAACGGCCTGAGCTTCTTTAGCTTTGGCGCCACAGTAAGGACAACAAAAATTGTAGGCGTGAACAGCATTCTCTGTCCAGTCAGGGGGAAAGGGACTAAAAGCATCCATAATCTCTAAAATATTAAGAGTAATAACTAGAAAAACTGGGTCAATAGATAATCTCCTTGTTTAATTTATCACTAAAAAAATATGGCTAGAGGGGATCAAATATACGCCTATCGGGAATTGCTCAATCTTCAGGGTGTTTATGCCCATCATGGCATCGATTGCGGTGATGGTAGCGTCATTCATTACCGAAAACCGAGCGAGATTGTTGAACGAACTTCCCTAGAAACCTTTGCTAGGGGCGGTAAAATCTATGTGGTGCGCTATGTAGAGGTGGGATTTTCCTTTATCCCCGATGTGGTGGTAGAAAGGGCGCTAAGTCGTCTGGGGGAACAGAAATATAATCTTCTTTTTAACAACTGCGAGCATTTTGCCACTTGGTGTAAGACCGGTATTAGCAAAAGTCAACAGATAGAAGAATTTATCCCGATTATTACCCATTTACAAGCGGTGGGACTCTACGAACCTCTGAAAAAATCCCTCATCGGAGCCGACCCCAACAATGCCCAAACCCTGTTAAAAGGGGCTTTAAGCAATCTTAAGGTCAGTTGGGATGAAATTCAACCCCAGTACAAAAAAGCCATTCAAGAAGCAGAAACATGGAATCGAGTAGCGATCGAAGCTTTAAGTAGAAATCGCGATGATTTAGCCCGGGAAGCCCTGAAACGCAAGGTAGAAGCCAAAAAACAGGCAAAACGCCATCAGGAACAATTGGATCAAATAGCGGCCATGACCGAAAATGTTCTTAAAAGTCTGGTGATTGCTAACGGTTAGTCTGGATGTCAGTAAACTGTTTAGTATCTAACCCTCTGCCAATTGCCTCGGTTGATTCCTATTCAAATCAGGTAATTTTAGTCGCTCGCCATGGAAATCTGGATTATTTTACGTTTTTCAATCGCCGCTGCCATTATCGCTTTAGTTTGCTGGTCCTTAGCCAGTGCCGTGCGCGATAGTTGGCAAGTTGCCCGACGGATGCACTCCATCCCTTGCTCCCACTGCCGCTACTTTACCAACGATTATCGCCTCAAATGTAGTGTACAACCCCGGAGCGCCAACACCGAACAGGCGATCAACTGCGGCGATTATTTTCCCAGGGCCTAGTCTGCCATAATACCGAAAAGCTTTTCCAGATGGTGCGAAATTTGCTAGTCTAGGCTAAATAGGTCTGAAATAGTATAGAAACGTGGATACAATTATTGGTCGGGGCAAAACAGCCCGTAGAGCTTACGGTATCGATGAAATCGCACTTGTACCCGGAGTGCGAACCCTCGATCCCAGTTTAGCCGATACCCGTTGGTCTCTCGGCAATATCGAGCGGGAAATCCCGATTATCGCCAGTGCTATGGATGGGGTGGTGGATACTAAAATGGCCGTCCTTCTCTCCGAGTTGGGGGCGCTAGGGGTACTAAACCTCGAAGGTATTCAAACCCGTTACGAGGATCCTAACCCGATTCTCGATCGCATTGCGGCCGTCGGCAAAGCAGAATTCGTCGGTTTAATGCAGGAACTCTACGCAGAACCGATTAAACCGCAACTAATCGAGCTTCGTATCCAAGAAATTCAAAAAAAAGGCGGTATTGCGGCAGTTAGCCTCACCCCTGCTGGTGCCGTCAAATACGGTGCTATTGTTGCCCAAGCAGCGGCCGATATTCTCTTTGTTCAAGCAACGGTTGTTTCCACTGCCCATTTATCCCCGGAAGCTATCACCCCCCTCGATTTAGTGCAATTGTGCCAAGAAATGCCCATTCCCGTGGTTTTGGGCAACTGCGTCACCTACGAAGTCGCCCTTAACCTGATGAAAACTGGGGCAGCCGGGGTTTTAGTCGGTATTGGTCCCGGGGCTGCCTGTACTTCTCGCGGCGTTTTAGGGGTGGGAGTTCCCCAGGCCACTGCTGTGGCCGATTGTGCCGCCGCTAGGGACGATTTTTTCCAGGAAACCGGCAAATACGTCCCCGTTATTGCCGATGGCGGCATTATTACTGGCGGTGATATCTGCAAATGTATCGCCTGTGGCGCCGATGCGGTGATGATTGGTTCTCCCATTGCCCGATCCTTGGAGGCCCCTGGCCGCGGTTTTCACTGGGGTATGGCCACACCTAGTCCAGTTCTACCCCGGGGAACCAGGATTAGTGTGGGCAGTACGGGAACTATTGCCGAAATCCTCGTAGGACCGGCAAAATTAGATGATGGTACTCATAACCTCCTAGGGGCGCTGAAAACCAGTATGGGAACTTTAGGTGCTAAGAACTTAAAGGAAATGCAACAGGTGGAAGTGGTGATTGCCCCGTCGCTGTTGACGGAGGGGAAAGTCTATCAAAAAGCCCAGCATTTAGGTATGGGTAAATAAAAGTTATCAGTGAACAGCGATCGGTTATCATCAGTGTTAAGTTTTCGATTTTTGCCGGAGATGGGTTTTCTACTTGGGATTACCATTCCCTTCAGGTTCGGTTCTACCGACTCCCACTATCTCAAAAAACTGTTAAATTGGAAGAACCAAAAGGATAGTTTATAAAAAAATTGAGTTAAGGAGATCAAAGGTGTATAGAGAAAACGATCGCCCTCACAATTTATTCGGTACCGATAGTGAATTTTCTGAGAGTTTGTGGCAGTATGTCCAGACCTTAAGTCCCGAAACAATTGCCCAACTCTCGAAACCAGAATCCCAAGAGGTTTTTCAAGTGATGGAACGCAACATTATCGGACTTTTGGGCAACCTTCCTTCCGAACATTTCGGTGTCACTATCAGTACCAGTCGCGAACATCTGGGCCGGTTATTGGCCTCGGCAATGATGAGTGGTTACTTTCTCCGCAATGCTGAACAGAGAATGAATTTTGAAAAATCTCTCGCTACTCTCCAGAGCGGTTCTAGCGATGTTTAAGGTTTAGCGGTAGTTAGGTTAGTTGGAAAGGGAAAAATAAGCATTCGGCAATCGGCTATCAGTTGTCCATTTTTAGTTGTCTTTTATTGCATTAGTTAGCCATATAACTTTTATCTGACTAATAACTGATAACTGATAACTGATAACTGATAACTGATTAAAGACAATTTTGCTGCCAGAGTAGCTCTTTTTCGATTCCCTGTTTTTCTCCGGGGGGGACAGTCCTTTCCCGCATAATATAAAGTTGCAGGGATTTAATCTGTTGATCACTACTGTGCTGCTGATTCCAGTTTTGACAGAGATACTGACCAAACTCTCTATAAACTGACCGACCAATAGATCGATCAAGATTGATAAAATATTGTCGCCACTGCATGGTTTTATACAAACGATTGCGATCGCTATCCGTGGGTTTATCCCAAATTACCGGCTGTCCTTCTCTAAATATATCTACCGTGGAACCATCGACTAATTGACTGACTGCTACAAACCAAGCATCATCGCGAGGGGGAGAAGGAGCAAAAATAGTCCAATACTGGTCTAAACGGGTAACTCTTGCCAGAATATCAATTGTATTGAAAGTACGACGGGTGAGCAAGCGATCGAGGGATTGAATTAAAGGTGTATTTAAATCGTCTCTAATGACCGATTGCTGGACAAAACTGCGTAAATTCCAGATGCTGGCCAACAATAAGAAGAAAATTGCCAAAATATTTAAGGGTAAAGAGGATTTAATCGTCAGGGGACGAAACTTGAGAGGTTTAGTGAAATTGCCCATAAAACGACGATGGGAGGCAATCCACTCATAAATTCTCGTTCCTAGGGCCATGAGGGGCGGTAAACGCAAAATTGGCGCTAAAAACCAGAAAATTGGCGAAAGACTGACAATATAAACCAATGCTGACCATTTAAACCGGCGTTTTCCCTGCCAATCTTCCACTACCCAAGAATTTTGGGCCACCATATCCTCGTATATTGAGGGGTTATCCTGAGCGACTAACAGGGGAGTGCCGGGTAAAATAAGAAAAGTGCGGAGAAGATGAACAACTTTTTTGCAAAATCCACAATCTCGATCATAATTAATCCTTAAACCTTCTCTTTCTGGGGTTATAATCCGTTTTTGTCCCCAATCCCAGACAAGACTAGGTATGATCGGCAACCAATGGGTAACACTCAAAAAAGGGAAAATTCCCAGATGAAAACTGAGACCAAAACCGATATGTAAGAGAATAAACGAGAGAATGGCGACTATTTTAAAGAAACTATTGCGAAAGGGAATAAAAATTAGCAGTGGACCCACCCATTCAAAGATTAACGCTGAAAAGGTCAGGATTTTTAGGAATTGTTGCGGTAAAGATAGTAAGAAACCAGCAAAAGCAGTACCGTATTGATCGTAACTGAGAGAGTAATAAACGGCCGTACCATCGGGCCACCAAGTTTCACTTTTGGTTTTAAAGGCCGCTGACCACATATAGATATAACAAATTTGTATCATCAAAGCCACCGTGGCAGCCGAAACCACACGCTTGGGTAAGGGGTTGGGATTGGTGTTTAAGGCACTTTCCACGGAATAACAAGCACCGAGGGGTAAAAACATCGCCCAGAATAATACTGCCCGGATTACGTCATCGGCGGCAAATAGTAACAGGGGGTTGCGATGATGTAAAGAGACGATTAGCGCCCAAGTGGCGATCGTGGCTAAACGGGTATGATAGCCAATTAAAAGCAATATTGCGATCGCTATAGCGACAATAAACAGGATACTCTGCACCAGTACCGAGTCACTGAGAGCAAAAATCGACCAGTAAAAAGGACTAGCAGAGACTTTTGATAAGCTTTCTAGGGGTAAAACCCCTAATTCACTGTAATGGGCAGTTACTTGGCTAAAACGAACTGATAAATCGACTAAAACCACCAACGCCAAGGCAATGCGAAATAAAGCCAGCGATCGCAGGTCAAACCCGAAAATCTCTGCCAGTCTTTGTCTAAATGATTTTGTCATTATCGTCATAGGATGATGATTCCCTCCACTTCTTCAATAAACCTACTTTATAGCAAGTAAAAAGGCCAAAGGCAAAAGAAAGCTGTCGGCCTTGTCAGTTATCAGTTATCAGTTATCAGTTTTGAGTATTAAGTGAGCAGTATGTATTAAGTGTGCATCAAATGGCACTAACAGTGCTGTCTTTTCACCGATCACTGTTTACTGATTACTGATTACTGATCACTGATTATAGGGACGGGGAAGAATTAATCGGGGGTAAAGAAGGAGAAATTTCGCCACCTCGATCGAATATTTCCAGATTCCATTGACCGAAACGATTACTTTCAAAAGCAATAAAACGACCGTTACCACTAATCGTCGGACGACGCACTTCTCCTAAAATATTTTCGGTGAGATTTTTTGTTTGCAGAGTTTGTCGATCATAAATATATATATCGGGTTTACCGGACTGTTCCGACACATAAACAATATAACGACCATCGGCACTAATATCCGGTTGATCTTGATAGGTTTTTGCTTGATTTAACCCCGGTAGGGGAACTAAACGATTAGCCACTCGATCGAATAAATAAATCGTTCGTTGACCCCTGCGATCGGAGGCAAAGACCAGATAACGACCATCGTAGTTAAAACGGGGATTATCTTCAGAGGAAGGGGTATTTAAAGTATTTCCTAAAAGCTGTTGGGGAGGGGTGACAAAACCCGCATCACTGCATCCCCCCAGACTGATGATCTTAACCGCAAGCAAAAGTCGAAGAAGTTTAGGAAACCTGATCATCGGTCAGCACCGGGGAAGGAAGAATACAACAATTAATATCATCAAGACAAACTTTACCCCAATGCAATGCCCAACGCACCAATTCCACCCGATTATCGGTTTTTGTTTTCGTCAAGATATTACTAATATGATTATCAACGGTACGCTTACTAATCTCTAGCTTTTCCGAGATTTCTTGATTAGTTAAACCATTAGCCACCAAATCGAGTATTTCTAGCTCTCGATCGGATAATGAAGCGGCTGTTTGAAACTTCGCAGCAGACATGAGTATAATTCCTCTCGTATATTTACTTATCATTCTAGAAGAATTTTTTCTCCTAGGAATCGATTAATATTCTGAAGATTATCTCTCAGCAACCAGAAATAGCTAAAATAGCTGGCTAAGACACCCTGATCCGCAATCCCGTTTAAAAGGTATAGGAAAGTGGGGTGTAGGAAATGGGGAAGTGGGGAAGTGGGGGAATTTCAACTAAAACCCCAACACCCCCCCCGCAATGCGCACGCAGTGACCACCCTATCTCCTGACGACCGACTCCTGCCTCCTGTCTCCTGAATTCTGACGGCTGGTACTATATAATAAAAACGCTCTTTAGTTAGATATTGAGAAAAACATGGAAGTTATCCCCGCTATTGATATTCTCGATGGCAAATGTGTGCGACTTTATCAGGGAGATTACCAACAATCGCAGGTTTTTAACGATAATCCCGCAATAGTGGCGCGAGAATGGGTCAATCAGGGGGCAACCAGATTACATTTAGTCGATTTGGATGGAGCCAAAGAGGGTAAATCGGTTAATTTGTCAACTATTGAAACAATTCTTAATGATATTGCCATTCCCGTACAGGTGGGGGGTGGACTGCGGGATATAGAAACGGTCAGTAATCTCCTAAAAATCGGGGTAAAAAAGGCGATTTTAGGGACAGTAGCCGTAGAAAAGCCGGAATTAGTCAGCGAACTTTGTCAAAGCTTTCCGGGGCAAATAATTGTTGGTATTGATGCTCGCGATGGCAAAGTAGCCACCAGGGGTTGGTTAGAAACCTCCGCAGTAGATGCGATCGCGCTCGGTCAAGATATGGCAAAAAGAGGAACCAGTACGATTATCTACACTGATATTCATCGAGATGGCACCCTTTCTGGCCCTAATCTCGCCGCTTTGCGAGAATTAGCCGAATCTGTCGAAATTCCCGTAATCGCCTCCGGGGGTATTAGTTCCCTGACAGACTTACTGAGTTTATTGTCTTTGGAACCTTTGGGAGTAACGGGAGTAATCGTGGGCCGCGCCCTTTATACTGGTGCAGTTAACCTCTCGGAAGCGATTAACGCGATCGGATCGGGCCGTTGGCAGGATCTACCCCCGAATTTTTTCGCCTAACGGACTTGTTTGAGAGTATCTACCTGTTTGTTGAACATATCGGTAAATAGTCCCAAAACCGTGCGATTTTCATTGACTTTGATGTTAACACTCACAGACATCCCCGATTGCAGCGGCAGAGTAGATTTATCTTTCAAAACTAACTCTTGACTGTTCAAGCTTACCCGGACGGGGAACCGATAAAAACGGTGAGTTTCGTCCGGTGGTAAAGCATCAGAACCGATCGAGATTACTTCTCCCTTAATATCGCCGTATTCACTGTAAGAAAAGGAATCAATGCGAATATCGGCTTTTTGTCCCACACGCACAAAACCGATGTCTTGGTTAGTCACGTCCACCTCTGCCACTAAACAACCTTTAGCAGCATCTTTGATCTGGGTGGGACAGCCATCGGGAACAATTTTTAACAATGCTTCCGCTTGACTTGGTTGGGGAACAAACCCAGGCCGCGCCTTGAGATCAAAGACCACACCATCGATCGGGGCGGTAATTTTTTGATATTTAATCGTCTGTTGTGCTTGACTAATTTGACTGTCTAGTTCAGCAATGCGCTTGTTATTATCAATGATAATGCGACTGATTTGACTATCGATTTCAGCGATCCGTTTGTGATTGTCCGCCATTTTATCGCGCACATCTTTTTCCGTGATTACTGTGGTATTAATTAGCTTTTCTCGCGCTTGGGAGATCAACAGGGAATAACGCTTTTCTTCCTGTTCCAAGCGAGAAATTTCGGCGATGCGGGTTTGTACTTCTTTCTCTTGTTTTTCTCGATCGATTTTACCGTTAGCCTCTTGCTGCTGCAGTTCATTTTGACGGTCAGTGACTGACTGTCTTTGCTTGTTGATCTGATAACGTGCGATCGCGCCTTCATCCCCCAAGGGTTCAATATCCTTAAGAATATTACGCTCGATATCCAAGCTTTCTTCGCCCTGTTTCATCGAATTGGCATTACGAGTCTTAATTTCTTCTAAGACGAAGCGATCATTGATTAATTGCGAGCGGGCATCGGCCAACTGTACCCTGGTTTGGGCCAATTGTTTTTCTAATTGTTCCATTTCCAATCTAGCGGCCGCTTCTCGAGAATTGGACTCCCGTCGGGCAGCCTCTAAACGGGCTAACTCTTCCCCTTGTAGAGCAGAGCTAGAGGCACCTTCATTGACCTGTGCTTGATAAAGTTGATTTTCTGTCACCAAAGCGGCACGATTACGGGCTAAATCGGCGATTTCACTCGGTAATTTTAATTGAGCGATCGAACTCTCCACTTGTGCCGGTGTCAGATCCTGCGCCATTAAGAGACGATAGAATTGATTTTCTTTCTCGGCAGTGGTGCGAATTTTTTTCAAGGATTCTAACTGCACTTGCGAGGCACTGGAATCCATTAAAACCAGTACATCCCCTTTGTTAACTCGATCGCCGTCTTTAACTTGAACTTCCTGTACTACCCCATTCACCGGTGCTTGTACTTCTTGCACTTTCCCCTGGGGTTTAAGTTGTCCTTGGGCTCCCACCACCTGCTCGATTTTAGCGACCGCTGACCAAATTAAAGCGGCAGTGGTGACACTCATTAATGTCCAGATAATCGTCCGCGACCAAATGGGCGATTGTTTCAGGATCACCGATTGTTCCGGTGGGCTGAAAGTGGGTAAAGAAGGGGTAATACTTTTATTTTTCGTGGTAGTAGCCACGTTTTTACCCGCTTGGGTCAGTTCATCGCTTTTACCATTGCCATTGCCGTTGTGGCCGTTGTTAGAATTACCGTTCATGAAGATTCTCCTATATTTATTTGGGTGTTAGGGG
>NZ_JADEXY010000275.1 GCF_015206885.1 Microcystis aeruginosa LEGE 91341
CAATACTACCCGCCCCGACGCGCACACCATCGAGAATCACTGCCCCAATGCCGATTAAACAACCGCGTTCAATATGGGCTGCGTGAATTACCGCCCGGTGTCCGATGGTAACGTAATCCTCAAGGATAGTAATTTTGCCCGGATCTCCGTGTAGGATCGCCCCATCTTGGATATTAGTATAGGCCCCAATTTCGATGCGTTCCACGTCGGCACGCAATACCGCCCCATACCAAACACTCACCCCCACAGCTAGGGAAATATCCCCCATTACCGTGGCGTTAGGGGCGATAAAAGCCGCTTGACTGAGATCGACAGGGGGCCAGAAATTAGAAGTTGATCTTAAGTTATCTAAGGACATGGGAGGATCTGCACTAAAGTCGAAAGAGAATACCCGTCCAATTTGGTTGGGTATAATATATATAGGATTATTGGTACAAAGATAGCAATTTTTAGTTTAGGTTCTTCCATGATCAATGCAAGTTTACAATACCCTGTTTTTGGCCCCGATATCCATTGTCCTCATTGTCGGCAGCTAATCCCCGCCCTCACTTTGACGGATACCTATTTGTGTCCGCGCCATGGGGCTTTTGAAGCCGATCCCAAAACGGGTGAGTTGGTTCACTTGCAGTCAGGACGACATTGGCGACTCTGGAATGGTGAGTGGTATCGTCAACATACTCACCCGGATGGTATTCGTTTTGAGATTCACGAAGCACTCGATCGCCTCTATACCCAAGGATTTAAAGCGACTAAAGTAATTATTGCCAACCGTTATCGGGATTTAGTTAGTTCCTACCTAGAACGTAACACCACTTGGCGCGGTAATGAACCGGGTGAAGCCACTCTTCCCCGTCTCTACGGTTTACCGGTAGAATTTAGTCCCGATGCCCCCGATGAACCCTGTTGGGATGTAATTAACTTTGATCTGGAAAAAGAACCGGGGGTTCCCAAACGTTATCCCTATTTTCGTCTTTTTGATTAATCATTAGCCATCAGGAGTCAGGAGACAGAAGACAGGAGACGGGAGACAGGAGATAGGAGATTATTTCTATTTATTCTCCCCACACCCCACTTCATAATTCATAATT
>NZ_JADEXY010000276.1 GCF_015206885.1 Microcystis aeruginosa LEGE 91341
AGCACCCTACACCCCACACCCCACACCCTGCCCCCAGGAAAAACTTTTTGCCGCAAACCCTATTTAACCCCAGTTCGGGTTAAACAGAGGGGGATAAAGCCCATTCCATGGTCAAGCTGAACTTATCGGGCGTTGTCGCCGTCAGCCCTAGGGAATTTTTGGGGAAGGGAAAGCTTCCCGTCAGATTGCGACCTCCATTGATTTTTGTAAATAATAATTTCAAGGCACTCGCTACTAGCATAGGATAGAAACGTCGGATTTCTAGGATGGGGATGATGAAAGACAGTTCTATATTTCGACGTTTCCCACAGGTGTTCGCGGGTTTATCGGTGCTATCGATCGCTCTCGTCTTGAGTTCGTGGATAGCTGCGCGCTCGTTCTTGGCGGTGAAACGGGCGAGCGATGTTTTTGTCGTCACTGGTTCGGCCAAAAGGGCGATTACATCCGATTATCTTCTCTGGCGTTTATCGGTTTCTAGTCAACAACCTACCGCCCAGGATGCCTACCGCGATCTGATCCGGCAAACCGAGCGGATACGAGCTTATCTCAAAGAAAAACAAGTTCCCGAGGACGCAATCACCACTAACGCGATCGAGACGATGGCGATTCCCGAAGTAACAGCTAACGGCCAGGAAACCGGGCAAATTCTCGCCTATCGTCTCACCCAACGCTTCGAGATCCGAGCGAGCGATGTGGCCCGTTACACGGAACTTTCTAGGCAGGTAACGGAATTGATCGAGGAGGGAATTAACCTCGTCTCTGAACCTCCCCAATATCTTTACACCCAACTAGATAAGCTGCGGGTGGAAATGGTGGCTGCGGCGACCAAAGATGCGAGAGCGAGGGCTGAGGCGATCGCTAGTAGTACCGGCAGTCGGGTGGGAAGGGTGCGCGATGCGAAAACGGGAGTTTTTCAGATCACCTCGCGCAATTCCACTGACGTGAGCGATTCGGGAATTTACGACACTTCCTCGATCGACAAAGATATTACCGCAGTGGTTTCGGTAACGTTCGGGATCGAGTGAATTAGGGTTTGCTGCAAAAAGTTTTTCCTGGTGACAGGGTGTGGGGTGTGGGGTGTGGGG
>NZ_JADEXY010000061.1 GCF_015206885.1 Microcystis aeruginosa LEGE 91341
GTTCGGGGGAGGCGCTTCGTCCCCCGACGGGGGGTTTGGGGGGTAGAACCCCCCAAAAGCTTGGATTGAGCGATAAAACCGAAAGTAACGCCCGATTTTAGTAGAGAGTTTCCCTTAAAAAATCCCAACTTAGTAGATTTACAAAAATGAGATGTACCCCTTTCAGTTATCAGTTATCAGTTATCAGTTATCAGTGATCAGATTTGAGTTTTGAGTGAGCAGTATTAAATAGAAGTTTCCTACTGTCTTTTCACTGATTACTGTTTACTGTTTACTGATCACTGATTACTGAAAAAGCTGATGGCTTAGATGTGTAATTAATTTTACTTAGGTACTTATCGATCCTATAACAATTTCTCTAATTTGGGATCGGTTTGTAATTGCTTGAGAACCTGTTTAATATCTTGGGTACGATCTTTGTGGACAACGAGAGTCGCTTTCCCGTCGCGAACAATTACCAGATCTTTTAAACCAATAGTAACGATCACTTCCTCCTCATCACTAGCATAGATAATAGCTCCTTCCGTGTCCAAACCGACATGATTGGCCAGTTCAATATTTTTGCCCTTTGCTTCTAGTAATCTTTCCAGAGAATTCCAATCTCCCAGATCATCCCAACCGAAATTAGCGGGTAAAACGTAAGCGAGTTGGGTTTTTTCCATCAGAGCATAATCAATACTTTTTTTCTCTAAATCCTCATAGGCAGCGATGCCCCGATCGATCAGAGGCTGTAAAATATTATTAGCGTGGGTTTTTAGCTCCTCTAAAACCACTTGTCCCTGAAAGATAAACATTCCGCTATTCCAGCTAAAAAGTCCCGTTTCTAGGAATTTTTCGGCCGTGCTGCGATCAGGTTTTTCCGTAAAACGATTCACTTTATAGACGGGTAAACCATTAAATTCGCCCTGATTTTCTCCCTGTTCGATATAACCGTAACCGGTGGAAGGATAATCGGGTTTAATCCCTAAAGTAACGATCGCTTTTTGGCTGACGGCCACTTCTACGGCCGCTTTTAAAGTGTTAATATAAGCCTCTTGATCACCAATATAATGATCGGCAGGAAAAAAACCGATCGCCACTTCCTTACCATAACGTTTGATCACTTCTAAAGTGGCCCAAGTCACAGCCGGGGCCGTATCCTTGCCCACCGGTTCCACTAATAGGTTACTCTCCGGTAAATCGGGCAGTTGTTCGCGGACTCCATCAGCGATCGCACTAGCGGTAATTACCCAGAGATTTTCCCAACCTGCTGCTAAAGATAATAGACGATCGGCCGTTGCTTGTAAAAGACTGCGACCACTACCATCAAGACAGAGAAACTGTTTCGGACGCGCTAAACGACTGAGGGGCCAAAAACGTTCCCCTTTACCCCCGGCGAGAATGACTGGAACAAGCGACTGATTCATAAAAAATTGACACTTATCGGTTAAGCTGAACCGATTGTATCAGACGACAGCGAGCGTTTTCCTGACCCAAAGCTAAAAAGCGGGCAAATAACCCGCTTTCTAGCAAAAATAACCGAAATATTGCGATTAGAAATTCATTTCGGCCGCTTGTACTGTTTCCACTTGTTTTTTCTTAATAACTAAGAGGATTTGGCAGAGCATAATACCACCGAGGAATAAGACTAATCCTTTGATCCGGCCGGGATTTTGTAGGACAACTTCCGTCTCTTTTTGACCAAAACCGCCGACATTGGGGTTACTGGTTAAAAATTGTCCCACTTCGATCGCTTGACCTTCCGAGACGATTAACTCAGGACCTGCGGGGATATTTTCCACCACGGGGCCAGCTTGGGAAGTGATGGTCACTTCATAACCGCCGGCTTCGGTTTTGCTGATCTGGCTAATTGTACCGGCAGCAGAGGCTTTGAAGGCGTTATTATTGCTAGGTTCACCGGTGGGGTACACTTGACCGCGACCGCGATTGGCCCCTAAATGCACAGCATATTTACCGAAGTGAATACTCTTATTTTGGCTAGGATCGGGGGCCAGGACGGGGAAAACGATTTCTTTGTATTGATCTCCGGGTAAGGGGCCGACGATAACCACGTTATCTTGACCTTCTTTGTAGGATTGGAAATAGACTCCACCGAGTTTTTCCTGCATTTCTTCGGGAATGCGATCGGGGGGCGCGATTTTAAAACCATCTGGTAGCATTAAGACTGCACCGACGTTTAAACCTCCCTTGGATCCGTCTCCTAACACCTGTTGACTGGCGGGATCGTAGGGGATTTTTACTACTGCTTCAAAGACGCTATCGGGTAATACCGAGTGAGGGATTTCAATTTCGGCGGGTTTTTGGGCTAAATGGCAGTTCGCGCAGACAATCCGACCGGTCGCTTCTCTGGGGGTTTCCGGGGCGGTTTGTTGCGCCCAAAAAGGATATGCTTGGGCAGATTGGGGGTTAATGACATCGCTGGTTAGGAGTAGGGAAACGGTAGCGATCGCCACGAGGACAGCTTTCACTAGGGCCTGTCTGTGGACTTGCGGGAAGCTTAAAAAGTTGAATGTTCTCATCTCTATCGGTTGAATAATTCCAAATCTCGTCACATTGAATAATCTAGGACCACCAGGGTTCTTCACCGGTGCGGAAGTCGGTTTCCGTCCAAGTGGAGAAGACGACTTTATCATTATCGGTGACGTTGGCATGGGCAAGGGCTAAGGATAGAGGCGCTGGACCGCGAACTACTTTTCCTTCGGCATTGTACTGGGAACCGTGGCAAGGACACATGAATTTTTCTTCGCTGGCATTCCAAGGCACCACACAACCTAAATGGGTGCAGACGGCGTTAATTCCATAGTTGGCCAGGGTTTTGTCCTCTTGGACGACTAAATAGGTGGGGTCGCCTTTTAAACCTTGGGCTAAGGTGCGATCGCCGGCGTTATGGCTTCCCAGAAATTGACTGACAATCACATCATTGCCTAGGGCATCTTTTGCGGTGACACCGCCACCCGTACCACCGGCCGAGGGGGGAATAAAATACTTAACAATCGGATACAAAGCCCCCGCTGCTACTCCGGTAATTGTACCAAAGGTCAACAGGTTCATAAATTGACGACGCCCCAAATCGGGAACATCTGTACCGGAAACTTGACTCATTGCTCCTTATCTCCAAATGTAAATTTTTGTAAACTAATTCTCATCTAAGGGCGATTTTGTGCATCTCGATCAAGACGAAAACCCAGAGCTTAAAGAAGGTTTACAAGGGCTTTATTAGATTATTACAGATATTGAGTCACGGACAATTGCCACGGTAAAGCTGCGCCAAATGCGATCGCTGTTTGCTCGCTTTTATCGAAAGAATCTTAAAAAATTCGATCCAATGGAAAATTAAGTCCCCATCTACCTTTAACTTAAGTTAGTAGCCAAGAATACAATGATTTCAAGTCATGCCTAGGAGCTTGTACACGGAAAAGTCTCGCATCAATAGATTACTTCACTCAATTTGTCAAAGCGTGGATTACTTTTAATGCTTGGTATAAAAATTTTTATCCTACTCTCAGAACAGAGGTCTATTTTTAAGGGAGAAGGATGTCAACCCTCACTGCTAGACTCAACAGTATGGCCGACTTCGCTGATCCATTGGGCAATTTCTGCGGGGGATGCGGTGGTTTCTACCGTGACGATTTTATTGGCTACATCCACCGATATTTGGGATGCTGGTTGCTGATTGTTAATCGCTTTAGTAATGGTATTAGCGCAACCTTCACAGGCAATACTAGGAACTTTTAAGGTAATTGTCATTGTTGTAACTCCAGTAACTCTATAGCTAAAAACTAGCATAAATTGTCAGGGGTAGCTGATTTTTTAAGAGTTTATTTACCATTTCAGCACTGCCGCTTCGATCCCCTGTTCCCGACGCAGTTTACTATCTTTTTCTAGCCATTGGATTACCTGTTTATGGGTTAGTTCTTCTAGGGTTACTCCCGTATCTTCGGCGATTATTTTTAGTAAGCGTAGGGAAGAAATCGTTAAACGAGTCAGGAATTTTTCGGGAGAAGTCAAGAGGGCAGCGTCCACATCTGCGGATTCTTCTGGGGTTAAAAATTGTCTGTTTTCGATCATAGTTTTATTTGGTTTCCATCCAATTGTCACCGGCTTTTATTTCTACCAAGAGAGGGACTGTCAAGGAGACAGCTTCTTCCATAGTCGTCTTGATTTTTGACTCTAGGGATGGCCATTCTTCCCTCGGTACTTCCAAGACTAATTCATCATGGACTTGCAGCAGTAATCTGGCTCGATAATTTTGCAGTACCTCGGCCAATTTTACCATCGCTACTTTAATAATATCAGCACTGGAACCCTGAATGGGCGCATTAGCGGCCGATCTTAATAATTGTGCCTCCTCGTTGTTGAGTTTGAGGCTATCTAAATCGATGTCATGTAAGGACAGTCCCCGCAGTCTTTTCAAGAGGGGATTATCAAAGTTAAAATAACGTCTTCTCCCCAAAATTGTTTCTACATATCCCTGAGTGATCGCTTGTTTTTTGCTATTCTCTAAATACTCAAATACTTGGGCATAACGTTGATGATATTTTTCAATAAATTTTCTGCCCTGTTCTACGGTTAATTTCGATTCACGGGCGAATTTTTGCGCTCCCATGCCATAAATAACCCCGAAGTTAATTGTCTTTCCTAAACTGCGTTCTTCGGGGGTAATTTCCCCTTTATCAAAGAGCAATTGAGCGGTGACTTTATGAACATCTTGATTACTACGATACGCTTCTAATAAAACTGGTTCTTGACTGAGATGAGCCAGAATTCTTAACTCGATTTGTGAGTAGTCTGCTGACACTAATAAGTAACCATCTTCGGGGATAAAAGCTTGACGAATTCGCCGGGAAAATTCACTGCGAACGGGGATATTTTGCAGGTTAGGATTAGAGGATGATAAACGTCCAGTGCTGGTGATAGTTTGATTAAAATCCGTATGCACTCGTGCGGTTTTTGGTTCGGCTAATTTCGGTAAAGCATCCACATAGGTGGATTTTAATTTGGATAAGGTGCGATGTTCAAGGATATAATCAATTAAGGGATGATCTCCTTGTAGTTTCTCTAAAACACTTTGATCAGTAGAGTAACCTGTTTTAGTTTTTCTGGATTTTTTGCGATTGAGTGCCAATCGCTCAAATAGTATTTCACTTAACTGTTTAGGAGAGCCAAGATTAAAAGTTTCTCCGATAGATTCATAAGCTTTTTTTTCTATGTCTGCCAAATCTCTTTCTAGTTGCTGGGACAAGTTTTTTAGATAATTGATATTAATTTTTATACCATAATTTTCCATCTGCCACAGCACCATGACGAGGGGAGATTCTACCTCTGAGAATAATTGATATAAAGAGGGAATTTTAGTTAATTCTGCCTGTAATTTTTCTTGAAGTAAATAGGTAGCGTAGGCATCTAATCCGCAGTAGTTAGCAGTGGTGGCAATATCTAAATCAGCGATGGTTTTTCCCGCAGGAATACCGAGACTTTTATAACTAATGGAAGTGATACCGTCCAAATAGCGATCGCATAAATCTTCGAGATTATGAGTTAGTTCGGTATGGAGGACATAACTAGCCACCATAGTATCAAAAACTAGACCTTTAACGGTAATTCCTTGATGATAAAAAACATCAATATCAAATTTCGCATTCTGGAAGACTTTCGGATAATTATTACCAGCTAAAATTGGGCGTAATTTTTCGAGGACTATCTCTAGATTTAAATTATCACCGTTCTGGTGTCCGATAGGAATATAGGCCATAGTATTTAATTCTTTTCCCCAACAGCAACCGATGCCGACTAATTTCGCTACACGAGGATTTAAATCCGTGGTTTCGGTGTCCCAAGCGACGGGAAAATGTGGATTAGTAAAAGTTGTTAATTTTGCCAGTAAAGCATCTAACTTAGGAATAGTATCAATAATGTCGGGAGCAATTAGAACCGGTGGAGAAATAGGGGGTAAATCAAACAGAGACAATTGATTAGAATCAGCATCGCTAGTTAATTCTAGGGTAGGAGTGCCACCTAGATGCCGTTGAATTTGATCGAGTTTCTGGAGAATTTTCTTTAACTCCAATCTTTCCAATAAAGGTTTAACTAAACGCCGATCGAAACCTCGGAGACGAAATTTCTCCTCTTCGAGGCTAACGGGGGCATCAAGGGCAATTTTAGCTAAATAGCGAGAACTTTCGGCGGCGGTTTTACCCTCTAATAATTTAGTTTTTACCATTCCCTTGATCGATTCCAGATTGGTATATATATCCTCTAAGTTATCGTATTTTTTTAATAAATCTATTGCCGTTTTTTCGCCAATTCCGCGCACACCGGGGATATTATCAGACTTGTCACCGCAAAGAGCCTTAAAATCTACTACCTGTTTTGGTGTCACCCCTAACTTTTCCGTGACAGCTTGGGAATTAAATTCTGTATAACCCTGTCCCGATGTACTTTTGACTGCATTAATATCCAGATAGAGAACCGTGGTTTTTTTCTCCTCATCTACCAATTGGAATAAATCTCGATCGCCTGTTAAAATCTTGACTGTATAACCATGATCGCCAGCTTGTTTTGCCAAAGTTCCTAAAACATCATCTGCTTCGTAACCCGGAGAAGTCACAATAGGAATATTCATCGCTGCCAAGAGACTTTGCAGATTACTTAAATCGGGGCGAAATTCTTCGGGAGTTTCTTGCCGATTAGCTTTATAATTGACATCAGCTTCATGGCGAAAAGAAGGGACTGCTAAATCAAAAGCGACCGCTAAATAAGTGGGTTTTTGAGTTTCTAGTAACTGCATCAGAGAGTTTAAAAACCCAAAACAAACACTGGTGGGAATACCGCTAGAAGTACGCAGAGGTCCCGAACGAGACTTAGCAAAGGCATAATAGGCACGAAAAGCCAAAGAATGCCCATCAATCAGGATAAATAGCTTATTTTGCTCGCCACTGTTCATAATCTAGTCTCAAATTTGCGTGTTATTTCCATTTTAAGGATTACCGAGCCATTATTCAGCCATTAACCTTGAATCGGCGATCGCTGATCACTGATCACTGATACTCAACACCCCGTCAAAAAAAATATTTGCCAAAAAACCAGCGTAAGGGTATTTTAAGAATAATTTTATATGTGTGCTTTGCGATTACATGAGAATCCTAGTTACGGGTGGTGCGGGTTTTATTGGTTCCCATCTAATCGATCGCTTGATGGAACAGGGTCATGAAGTGATCTGTCTGGATAACTTCTACACAGGGACGCGCAGAAATATCGTTAAATGGCTAGGAAATCCTTATTTTGAGCTAATTCGTCACGATATCACCGAGCCGATCCGTCTAGAAGTCGATCAGATCTATCACCTGGCCTGTCCTGCTTCCCCAATTCACTATCAATATAATCCCGTAAAAACGATTAAAACCAATGTTTTAGGGACTATGTATATGCTGGGCCTAGCTAAAAGGGTAAAAGCGCGGTTTTTGCTCGCTTCTACCTCAGAAGTCTATGGCGATCCCGATGTGCATCCGCAAACGGAAGAATATCGAGGTAATGTCAACTGCATCGGACCGCGTTCCTGTTATGACGAAGGTAAACGGGTGGCAGAAACCCTGGCTTTTGAGTATTATCGGGAGCATAAGGTCGATATCCGGGTGGCCCGGATTTTCAACACCTACGGCCCGCGAATGCTGGAAAACGATGGTCGAGTGGTGAGTAATTTCGTCGTGCAAGCTTTGCGCGGTGAACCCCTGACGGTTTATGGTCAAGGTTCCCAAACCCGCAGTTTTTGCTATGTTTCTGACCTGGTGGAAGGGTTAATGCGTTTGATGAATGGGGACTTTATCGGACCGGTTAATCTCGGCAATCCCGACGAATACACAATTCTGGAATTAGCACAAGTCATCCAAGGCATGATTAATCCCGAGGCCGAATTGGTCTATAAACCACTACCGGAAGATGATCCCAAGCAGCGACAACCAGATATCACTCGTGCTAAAAACTATCTGGATTGGAGTCCAACTATTCCTCTACACCAGGGTTTAAAAATGACGATCGAGGATTTCCGTTCTCGTCTAAGCTAATCCCTAATCAATAAATTTAACTTAATTGTCACTGGAGTGATTATCATGCGTGTTTGTGTTATCGGAACGGGTTATGTGGGTTTAGTCACTGGGGTTTGTCTAGCACATATCGGCCATCATGTCATCTGTATTGACAACAATGAAGAAAAAGTCAAATTGATGAAATCGGGACAGTCTCCCATCTATGAACCGGGGTTATCGGAATTAATGCAGTCTTCGGCAGCCTCCGGCAATCTGGAATTTTCCACGGACCTAGAAGCGGGAGTTAAACACGGCGAAATCCTCTTTATCGCTGTTGGTACACCAGCACTACCCACTGGAGAAAGTGACACTCGTTATGTGGAAGCGGTGGCCCGGGGTATTGGGGCCCATCTCAACGGTGGTTATAAAGTAATCGTCAATAAATCTACCGTTCCCATCGGTTCCGGGGATTGGGTACGGATGATCGTCCTCGATGGAGTGGCCGAGAGACAAAAAAATCTCGTGGCCGCTGGTGGCGGTATTAGTACACTAGAACGCATTAAAGCGGAATTCGATGTGGTCAGCAATCCCGAATTTTTACGGGAAGGTTCGGCAGTTTATGATACTTTTAACCCCGATCGCATTGTTTTAGGCAGTAATAACCCGAAAGCCATCGAAATGATGAAGGAATTGTACGCGCCTTTGGTTGAACGTCAATTCTCAGAAGATCCATCCTTGCCTCCCGTTCCCGTAGTGGTTACGGATCTCAGTTCAGCAGAAATGATTAAATACGCCGCTAATGCCTTCCTAGCCACCAAAATTAGCTTTATTAACGAAGTAGCTAACATCTGCGATCGCGTCGGGGCCGATGTCACCCAAGTGGCTAAAGGTATCGGTTTAGATTCCCGTATCGGCAGCAAGTTTCTCTCGGCCGGGATCGGTTGGGGGGGTTCCTGTTTCCCTAAAGATGTGTCAGCTTTGGTGCATACCGCGGAAGACTACGGTTACGAAACGGAATTACTCAACGCCGCTATCAATGTTAACAAACGTCAACGGACAATTGCGATCGAAAAACTGCAACAGGAATTAAAAATCCTCAAGGGTAAAACCGTCGGTTTGTTGGGATTAACTTTTAAACCCGATACCGATGATATGCGCGATGCTCCGGCTTTAACCATGATCGAACAGTTAAATCGTTTGGGTGCTAAGGTAAAAGCTTATGATCCGATCGTTTCCCAAAGTGGTTTAAGTCACGGTTTAAGCGGTGTGATTATCGAATCGGATCCAGAAAGATTAGCCGATGGTTGTGACGCTTTGGTGGTGGTGACGGAATGGCAAGAATTCCTCCGTCTTGATTACGGCAAAATGGTTAAAACCATGCGCGAACCCGTGTTAATTGATGGTCGCAATTTCCTCGATCCTGCGGTGGTGACAGCAGCCGGTTTCCGTTACCTCGGGATCGGCCGTTAATCCCAGTAATCCGCCTTTTCAGCAGGACTGACGCGGTTGGGGAAGGGACAAGCATCACCAACCCCTTACCCCTGCTCCTAGGGGCGAAAATTGCCCGATTATGCCGTCTAAAAAACGAAAACTTCCTAGCTGACCATGGGGTTATTGGCTATAGTTAAATGATATGAACAGGAGCCACTAGAATCTGGGGGCGATGGGTAGAATTAAATTGAGAAACTAGAAATCAGTTTTAGCAATACATACCTATGGTTAGCTCTGTTCAATACCGCTACACTAACGAACAAGTTAGGGACTGGTTACGGGGATTACTGACAATTGCCTGGTCTGACGGGGATTATAGCACCAGCGAACAGGAATCGATCGCCCGTTTCGCTCATGAATTAGAATTAGATGACGACCACGTTCTCTATCAGTCGATTAGTCCCGAAGAATTGGCCGCCAGTTTCGGTCATGACCCCAAAATATCAGAAAACTTCCTCCGCACGGCGGTCATGGTAGCGATCGCCGATGGCATTTATTCCCCCGCAGAAGCGCAATTACTGCGTAGTTATCGGGATGCTTTCGGGTTAGAAATCGAGGCCCTGTCAGCTTTAGAACATACTATCTGTGAAATTCCCGAAATTACCACGGAAGCGAATAAATCTGAGTTTATAAGTGCTGAACATCCCCACCCAGATCTGCTGCATCCCCTCAAAGACTGGTTAGATGGGGTAGAAATGCACGATCCGCGCTTGGCCCGGTTTATCTGCAAAATGGTGCCGCCTCAATGTCCTTTTGAACGCGATATCGTGCTGTTTGGTCATAAATTAGTGCATATTCCGCCCCTGTGCAAGTTAAATCCTCTCTACGAGCAATTAGTCGGGTTACGCTTCCGCGCCTTATCATACTTAGCCGATGATTGTCAAGAGGATATTTCCGAGTATATTTAGCCAGTTTAACTAAAATTGCGACTAACATGGTATAAATATCCTGCTGACAGAAAATATCTCAGCCTCAAGGCTTTTCCTAGCCAATTCTTCCGTTAAAATTAGGTTAAGTCGCCGTTGACAGAGAAAATATGAGTAAAAACTCCCGACGAGTCGATTTTCCTGATTTACCGGGTCGAAAAAACCTGCGATCCTATCAATGGCAGTGGCTGGGCCGAGATATACTCGCCGGTGTCACCGTGGCGGCCTACGCTATTCCCCAGTGTATGGCCTACGGCGACCTGGCCGGGGTCGAGCCGGTGGTGGGATTGTGGACTCTCGTGCCGGCTGCCCTAGTTTATGCCCTTTTCGGCTCCTCATCGCAACTGTCCCTCGGACCAGAATCGACCACAGCAGTGATGACGGCGGCAGCGATCGCACCTTTGGTGAGCCTTCAAGGGGAAAATTACGGCAGTTTAGCGGCTTTTTTAGCCCTAATGGTCGGTTTAATCTGTTTTGTCGCTTATATCGCCCGCTTGGGATTTCTAGCTAATTTACTCTCCAAACCAATCCTGATCGGTTATATGGCGGGAGTGGCGGTGATCATGATTGCGGGACAACTGGGTAAAATTAGTGGTTTGTCAATCCGTGAAAATACGGTTTTTAAAGAAATTTTCGCTTTTTTCTGGGGAATAAACCAATGGCACTGGCCAACTCTTAGCCTAGCTTTACTGCTGCTACTATTTCTATTTATCATCCAAAAATATTTTCCCAAAGCACCGGGTCCCTTGCTGGCGGTTTTACTGGGAACCCTCGCCGTCGCTACCCTCCATCTTGATCGAGAAGGGGTGGCAGTGGTGGGGAAAATTAGCAATACTTTGCCCAATTTTGGCTTACCAACCCTAGATTTTTCCCAATTACTACCCCTAGGAACCGCAGCCGTCGGTATTGCCCTGGTGGGCTATTCCGATAACGTCCTGACCGCCAGAGCCTTCGCCGCACGCCATAACCAAGAAATCGATGCCAATCAAGAATTTTTAGCCCTGGGACTGGGGAATCTGGCGGCGGGTTTTTGTCAGGGATTTCCCATCAGCAGCAGCGCCAGTCGCACCGCAGTGGGCGATTCCGTGGGTAGTAAAAGTCAGCTTTACTCCCTGGTGCTGGCAGTGGTGGTGGTGGCGGTCATTTTCTTCCTCAGTCCGCTACTGGCACTCTTTCCCAAGGCCGCTTTGGGTGCGCTGGT
Source organism: Microcystis aeruginosa LEGE 91341 (assembly GCF_015206885.1). Taxonomy (GTDB): domain Bacteria; phylum Cyanobacteriota; class Cyanobacteriia; order Cyanobacteriales; family Microcystaceae; genus Microcystis; species Microcystis aeruginosa_H. Next base: position 11,640 of record NZ_JADEXY010000061.1, read on the forward strand.
GATTTATGCGGCCTGTAAACTGGTGGATATTGCCGGCGCTAAACGACTAAAAAGCTTTCGCAATAGTGAGTTTAATCTCGCTGTCCTGACCATGGTGGGGGTGCTAACCACGGGGATTTTAAGCGGGGTTGCCATCGCCATCGGTCTCTCGGTTATCGATTTATTGGCCCGCATTACTCGGCCCGATGACGCGGTCTTGGGTACGGTTCCGGGGGTGATGGGTTTACACGCGCTCCAGGACTGGCCGGAAGCGCAAACAATACCGGGGTTAGTTATCTATCGTTACGATGCCCCCTTATTTTTTGCTAATGCGGCCGACTTTAAACGTCGCGCTCTCAGTGCCATTGCCCGGGAGACAAAACCAGTAGAATGGTTTGTCTTGAATACGGAGGTTCTTGGGGAATTGGATAGTACAGCCGTGGAGATTCTTGAGGAATTAGCGGCGGAATTATCAAGACAGGGTATAGTTTTCGCCCTCGCTAGGGTTAAACACGATTTGTACTTACAATTGCAACGTTCTCGCTTGTTAGATAAAATTAGCGAGGAGAGAATTTACTATACTTTGCCGACGGCGATCGAAGCTTTTAAAAATCGTTAACTGATAAGTAGTCGTGCAAAATAAATTTCCTAGTGAAGATAGGCAACAGGCAATAGGCAATAGGCAAGAGGCAAAAGCTTTATCGAAATGTGTAATTAATTTTGCTTAGGTACTTAACTCTACCAGTGAATTATTTTCACTTTCTATCTCATCAATTGTATCATCAGTTAAGCCCAACTCTTTCTTGGCGAACACGCGCCTTGCACGACGATCAAGAATTTTAATAATATTGGTTCTATCTTGTTTAATTGCATCAATAAAAGTTCTTGGGCGAAAAAAAACCTAGTCCACCTGCTAATCTCGGTTTACAAAGTTCTATAACTAACACTAAATGATACAGAGAACGCACGGGAAAACCTTGAAGCCAACTACCACCAATATCTATAACTAGGGAGCCTTTGGGCTTGAGAATACGATAAAATTCACCAGCAAATATTTTAAACCATTCAACGTAATCATCAGCGTCCACATTGCCATACTCTTTTTTTCTTACTAAGGCAAAGGGTGGGGAAGTACAAATCAAATCGACACTCTCATCCGGCAACTCCCCCATCAGTGTCAGACTATTACCCAAATAAGCGGAACCAAGCCGAGTCTCATAATAGGGATTTCGGCTGATTTTGATTAAACCATCGTACTCAGTAACAATTGGCACTACTTTATTTTCTGGCTATTTTTCCTAACTTCTAACCCTGATTATCGGTCAGGGGTCGATGTTTCTCGATCAAATCGATCGCCTGGGTGACACTTTCGGGGAAAATTACCACTAAACCACCCTCAGAAACCGTACTTAAAGCCTTCTCTAAAGCTTCCGTTTCATCGAGAATAACTTCCGGACGCAAACTGGCATTTTCTTGGCTAATTCCCCGGAGAATTAAATCGGCCACTTCCCCCCGGCGGCGACCGCGAGTATCGTTATCTTCCTTAACAATAATTCGATCGAACATTTGGGCCGATAATTTCCCCAATAAAATTAAATCATCATCGCGTCGATCGCCAGGTCCGCCAACCACGCCGACTTTTTCCCCGGACCAATTGCCGACAAAACCGCCGACGGCTTCGTATCCAGCCGGATTATGGGCATAATCGATTAAAGCGTGATGGTGTCCCAAGTCAAACAGGTTCATCCTACCGGGAGTCTGGGCCACGGAAGGTTTAAAGGTCCGCACCCCTTGGCGAATTAACTCGATATCGATACCCTGCACAAAAGTGGCTAAACAGGCGGCCAAGGCGTTAGCAATCATAAAAGGAGCCATTCCCTGCATAGTCACGGGAATATTAACCGCTTCCTCGATTCTCAGCGTCCATTCTCCCTCTAGAATCGACAGATAGCCATTCTCATAAATGGCGGCCATGCCACCGCGACGGATATGGTCGTGAATAATCGGGTTATCGGGACTCATGGAAAAATAAGCGACTCTTCCCTTGACTTTTTCGGCCATACTAACGGTCAAGGGGTCATCGGCATTTAAAACCGCGTAACCCTCGGCGCTAACCACCTCGGCCACAACGCTTTTTACTTTTGCCATTTGTTCGATGGTGTCGATATCACCGATACCCAAATGGTCGGCGGCCACATTTAACACCACCCCCACATCGCACTGATTAAAGGCTAAACCCGATCGCAGGATACCACCTCGGGCTGTTTCTAACACAGCAATCTCTACTGTAGGATCCTTCAAAATCATACTGGCGCTGTAGGGACCGGTGTTATCGCCCTTTTCTACCAGATAATCATCGATATATACGCCGTCCGTCGTGGTAAATCCGACTACTTTCCCCGTTTGTCGGCAAATATGAGAAATTAAGCGGCTAGTGGTGGTTTTGCCGTTAGTTCCCGTAATTGCCAGAATCGGCACGCGACTGGGAGTCCCGGGGGGGAATAACATATCGATAACTGGGGCGGCGATATTGCGGGGTAAACCGCGACTGGGGGCGACGTGCATCCGAAAACCGGGGGCGGCGTTGACTTCTACGATTACCCCGTCCACTTCTTTCAGGGGTTTGCGGATATCCTCTGTCACCACATCGATCCCGGCAATGTCCAAACCGATTAATTTTGCCACTCTTTGGGCGATCCAGACGTTTTCGGGGTGAATTTCATCGGTACGATCCACGGCGATGCCGCCGGTGCTTAAATTAGCCGTGGCCCGCAGATAGGCGATCTCTCCGTGGGCTAAAATGCTGGTCAATTCATAGCCCTGTTTCTCTAGCACATTAAGGGCGGTTTTGTCAATAGTTATTTTAGTTAAAACGTTGGCGTGACCGTCACCCCGGTTGGGATCTTGATTAGTAATATCGATTAATTCTTCTATAGTTGAGCGCCCATCACCGACGACGTGAGCGGGAATCCGTTCGGCCACGGCGGCGACTTTACCATTTATGACTAAAATTCGGTGATCACTGCCTTTATAGTACCTTTCCACGATCACGCTGCGGGTTTTCGAGGCGGCACTGGCTAGATCATAGGCTTCCTCTGCTTCCTGTTGATTTTTAACATCGATGCTGATGCCCCGGCCGTGGTTGCCATCGAGAGGTTTAATCACGATGGGAAATCCTCCCACTTCCTCGATTGCCGCTGACAACTCATCCAAGTATTGAATCACCGTACCCCGGGGGACTGGAATCCCACCATCCTTGAGGATAGTTTTTGTGCCTTCCTTGTCACAGGCCAACTCAACGGCTAAAATCCCCGAAAAACTGCTTAAAGTGGCTTGAATGCGCTTTTGGTGAACGCCATAGCCCAATTGCACCATGGCACGAGCGCTCAGAAGTAACCAGGGAATATTTCTAGCTTGTGCTTCTTTGACGATGGTTTCGGTACTCGGACCGAGGGCGGCATTATTGTATAAATCGCGTAAATCGGCTAAATCTTGGGACAATTCTTCCTTAGAATAGGTTCCCGTATCGACAATCGATTGACACAAACGCACGGCAGCCCGACCCGCATAACGTCCCGCTTGCTCGTCAACGTACTCAAACACCACGTTATAGACTCCGGGGGTGGAAGTGCCTCTCGTGCGACCAAACCCGACGGGAGTTCCTGCCAATTCCTGCAATTCTAGGGCGATATGTTCGATGATATGGCCCATATAGGTCCCGGTGCGGACTCGTTCAAAGAAACCGCCGCGATAACCGGGGGAGCAGTAATGTTCGACTAAACTGGGGAGAACGTCAATTAATCCCTCGTAAAAGCCGGGGATTTCATTCGATGGCTTCTCTGCGAGATCTTCGAGATCCAGACGCATAACAATGAGCTTGTCGCGACGAATACTCCAGTAGTTGGGACCGCGCAGGGTTTGGGTTCTGAGAATTTTCATGATATAGCTGATGTTCGCTGTTGAGAAGCACAAAGAAGCCGTTGTTTATTGTCTGGGTTTCCGAGATGGGTAAACTGTTCACGATGAACAGTTTTTCAGGAGTTTTTTTATCCCAATTTAGCGATCACTTGCTGTTTTTTGAGATGATAGCCATCACCGTAGGCAAGAATATGTACCCGCAGATTATGCAGACTCAGGGGTTCGTTTGCGGTGACGTGATGGTGGTTGGTGTGGGACATTTCCCTAGCATCAATTACCGTCACTGTACCGCAGCCGATTACTGTCATCGTGCCATCCCGTTCAAACATAGCGCAGGTATCCTCATCGATGCCAATTCCTAAACGTTCGGGATAACCAGAGATAGCGCTCATTAACCGGGCCATGCGGTTGCGATTATGGAAGTGTTGATCGACAATGACTTCAGGAATGAGACCTAATCCCATGGCCATATCCACTAGGGCCCGATTAGGTGCTTCCCCGCTGCTGCCCCCAGCAATCATGTGATGACCCATAACGGCGGCCCCGGCGCTAGTTCCGGCCAGGGTTAGTTCTCCCTGTTGCACTCTTTGTCTGATTCTTTCCATCAGGGGAGTATCGGAGAGCAAACCGCATAAACGCAGCTGGTCGCCTCCGGTCATAAATACACCTGTACACTCTTCGATGTAGGCCTGGAATTGGGGGTCTTCTCCCTGCACGCGATCGCGAATATCGATAACTTTGACGTATTTTGCCCCCATTTCCTCGAAAATCTTCTGATAGCGATCGCCGATTAAAACCGGTTCTCTGGAAGCGGAGGGAACAATAGCGATCACTGCTTCGCTACCCCCAGCGCGATTCCAAAAGGTATGCAGTATCTCTTTACCGTGGACTTTATCCTCGGCACCTCCAATGACTAAAATCGCCGTTTTGAGAGATACGGGGGTAGGATTTTGGTGGTGTTGGGTTTCTAGCTCGATGATCATGTCACTGAACGAATAGACATTTTTAGGGATGGAAGGTTTTTCGGGAAGATGTACAGGTATCTTGATGTTATTTTCCCTGAACGGTTGATGGAAAAAAATGCGGTTTAGGAATATTTTTCGGGACATCAAGCAATAGTAGAGGCGATTTTAGCAATTTTCTTCGATCCACTGGCAATGACGGACTGTTAGTTAACTTTTAGTCTAGGCTAGACTTCGATCACTCAAGCTAGAGCCAGAAAAACCCCTAGACAGTACAGCATAGTCTATCATGTTATTGAGATAGACTGGCGCAAAATTAGCAAGATTTTAACTGATCGATCCGTGACACAATGATACATTAAACACTATCCCAGTCTAGGCCTTAATTTTTCCCGTGCAGTTTGACATTATTACTCTCTTTCCCGATTTTTTTACTTCACCGCTGCAGTCGGGGTTGTTGGCAAAAGCTCTCGAACGCGACATCGCTAGGGTAAATTTGGTCAATCTCCGGGATTTTGCCCACGATAAACACCGTCGCGTCGATGATGAACCCTACGGTGGTGGTGTGGGAATGTTATTAAAACCAGAGCCAATTTTTGAGGCGATCGAGTCTTTAGAAACTTTACCACCCCGGGAGATCGTGCTGATGACTCCCCAGGGGGAACCTCTCAATCAAGCTTTACTGAAAACTTGGGCCAGTAGTTATCAGCAGTTAATTCTCATCTGTGGCCATTATGAAGGGGTAGATGAGCGGGTTTGTCAGCATTTGGTGACTAGAGAGGTATCTTTAGGGGATTTTGTCCTAACTTGTGGAGAAATCCCGGCTTTAGCGATTATTAACGGGGTGACGCGGTTGTTACCCGGGACGGTAGGTAAGGCGGAATCGTTGAAATTGGAGAGTTTTGAGGCAGGTTTATTGGATTATCCCCAATATACCCGGCCGCCAGTCTTTCGCGGTTGGCAAGTGCCGCCGGTTTTGCGATCGGGTAATCATCAGGATATCGCTGATTGGCGCTATCAACAACAACTCGATCGTACTAAGGAACGTCGTCCAGATCTCTGGCAAAAATGGCTAGAGGAACAGGATTAATCGCCAAAAATGCTCCTGTGGGAATGCTCAATAGACCTCGACTTAATATTATCTCAGGATCAAAAGTCTTTGTAGTTAAAAAATCTACCCGAATAAAATTTTTTTAATTGTCTCATATTAGACCTCTTGCAAAAATCAAAAACCTTCCGTTAGGTGAGGAGTCTGATTCCTGACTCCACCAACAAACTTTTTCAGCAGAACTCTAATTAATTTAAAAAAATTGCTATAGTTACAATCTGTCACAAAAAATGCTAATTTGCCAGCAAACCTCTAAAATTAAGCAAATAACTGCCTAGTTTTGACGTTAGCGATCGCATCTTCCCAACAATGAGAAAACGGGTTTCTTCGATAAACCCGTTTTCTGTGGGTTTTTTTGCGGAAAGCATCCCCCTCTCCTCGTAGGTTAAGGGGGTGAAATCATAACAATCCGTTGCCAAAACCGACTTTTCAGAATACAATAGGGACGAGTAGTCATTCATCGCTCAGATTAGTTAAGATGACATTACATGACTAATAATATTGACCATGACCGCTTATTTAAGGAGTTAATCTCCACCTTTTTTGTCGAATTTATCGAGTTATTTTTTCCTCAATTGATGGATTATTTAGATAGAGACTCGATTACTTTTTTAGACAAAGAAGTATTTACTGATGTCACGGAAGGAGAAAGGTATGAAAGCGATTTAGTCGTACAAGTTAAGTTTCGAGGAAAAGAATCTTTTTTTCTGATTCATGTCGAGGCGCAGGAAAGTTCCCGCAAGTGGTTTAATCGGCGAATGTTTACTTATTTTGCTCGCTTTCATGAGAAATTTGTCTTACCGATTTATCCGATTGTAATTTTTTCTTATTCAAAGCCAAAAAGAGAAGCGATTAGTAAATATGTAGTCGATTTTCCCGATTTTAAGGTATTAGAATTTAATTATCAAGTAGTGCAGTTAAATCGATTAAATTGGCGAGATTTTCTCAATCAACCGAATCCGGTTGCTTCAGCTTTGATGGCGAAGATGAACATTGCCGAGAAAGAGCGAGCCAAGGTAAAAGCCGAATGTCTGCGCTTGTTAATTACTTTAAGGTTAAATCCAGCGAAAATGCAATTAATTTCTGGATTTATTGATACATATCTCAATCTAAATCCGGTGGAAGAGAGACAATTTCAAGAAGAGATTAGCACATTTAGTCAACCCGTACAGGAGGGAGTTATGCAAATTACCACCAGTTGGATGCGTCAAGGTATCGAACAAGGTATCGAACAAGGTATTGAACGGGAAAAGACATTGATTCTTCGTCAAATTAAACGCAAGTTAGGGGAGATTAATCCTTCATTGGAAACTAAAATCATGGAGTTAAGTATTGATGATGTCGAAGTATTAGGAGAAGCTTTATTCGACTTCTCTACGGTTGAAGATTTAATCAATTGGTTAAATACTTTAACAGATTAGCTCTTCCGTTAGCGATCGCCTTCTGACAACAACCCACTAAAATTGTCATAATGAAACAAACAACCGCCAATTATGATGAACCCTGGAAAGAAGCATTAAGCGAGTATTTTGAAGCGTTTTTATACTTCTTTTTCCCCGAAGTTCACCAACTAATTGATTGGACACAAATTCCCGAATCCCTAGAAAAAGAACTCAAACGGATTACCGCTTCAGCAAAGACAAAAAAACGTTTTGCTGACAAACTCTATTCAGTTATCAGTTACCAGTTATCAGTTATCAGTGACTAACTAGAAACAAGTAGCAATCCCTTTGCTATAATAGTCATGGCACACCTGAAAACAAAAGCGACTACTGGGAAGCTGCCAGAACGGGAACAGTGGAAGTGGAGGTTAATCAGGGGATTGTATGACAGGGGGTTCGAGAGGGAACAGATAATTAAACTGTTTGAAATCATCGACAATATGATGACTTTATCCCCTAAATTGCAGTCAAGTTTAGAGAGTAAAATTAAACAATTTGAGGAGGAAAGAACCATGCCTTTAATGAGTAATATGGAGTTACGAGGAAGGAAAATTGGTGAGGAAATTGGGGAGTTACGAGGAATAGAACGCGGTAAGGAAATTGGTAAGGAAATCGGTAAGGAAATTGGTAAGGAAATTGGCAAGGAAATTGGCGCGTTAGAAAAGGCTCGTAACTATATTAAAACGGTGCTGAAAACGCGATTGGGTGACATTCCAATAGACATTGAGCAAGCTGTGGATAAAATTGCTGTATTATCGATTTTAGATGAGTTACTGAAATCGGCATTAACCGTTAATTCTTTTGATGAGTTGCATCAACTTTTAGAACAATAGTCTCAGTAATTTTCTTCTCCAATGAACCAAACAACCGCCAATTATGATGAACCCTGGAAAGAAGCATTAAGCGAGTATTTTGAAGCATTTTTACATTTCTTCTTTCCCGAAGTTCACCAATTAATCAGTTATCAGTTATCAGTTATCAGTTATCAGTTACCAGTTATCAGTTATCAGTGACTAACTAGAAGCAAGTAGCAATCCCTTTGCTATAATAGTCATGGCACACCTGAAAACAAAAGCGACTACTGGGAAGCTGCCAGAACGGGAACAGTGGAAGTGGAGGTTAATCAGGGGATTGTATGACAGGGGGTTCGAGAGGGAACAGATAATTAAACTGTTTGAAATCATCGACAATATGATGACTTTATCCCCTAAATTGCAGTCAAGTTTAGAGAGTAAAATTAAACAATTTGAGGAGGAAAGAACCATGCCTTTAATGAGTAATATGGAGTTACGAGGAATAGAACGCGGTAAAGAAATCGGTAAGGAAATTGGTAAGGAAATTGGTAAGGAAATTGGTAAGGAAATTGGAGCGTTAGAAAATGCTCGTGATTTTGTGAAAAAAGTTTTGGAAAACCGACTAGGCGATATCCCTGAAGATATTGGACAATGTCTCAATGATGCTTCAGTTATTTCGGTTTTAGAAGAGATGTTAAAAGCCGCACTTATAGTAAATTCTTTTGAGGAGTGTAGGAAGTCTTTTAGTATCATCATAAATAAGTAGTGTGGGTAATACCTACCTTACTTAGTAAACTGTTTGAAATCATCGACAATATGATGACTTTATCCCCTGAATTGCAGTCAAGTTTAGAGAGTAAAATTAAACAATTTGAGGAGGAAAGAACTATGCCTTTAATGAGTAATATGGAGTTACGAGGAAGGAAAATTGGTAAGGAAATTGGGGAGTTACGAGGAATAGAACGCGGTAGGGAAATCGGTAAGGAAATTGGTAAGGAAATTGGCAAGGAAATTGGGGCTTTACAAAAAAGCCGTGATGACATAAGTAGTCGTGCAAAATTAATTTCCTAGTGAAGATAGGCAAGAGGCAAGAGGCAAGAGCGGGGTTAGATATGTGTAATTAATTTTGCCTAGGTACTTAAAAACAGTTTTAACTGTGCGGTTTGGACAAATTTCTTCAGAAATTGAAGAGATAATCGGCAAAATGACTAACCCTACTATGAAGAGCTACTAAAATTAGCAGCTACCGCTAATTCTCTCGCAGAATTTAAGCAGTCTTTGGCAAAAATCAATATCTAGAAAACGGGTTTCTTTGAGAAACTATTTAGAAACCGGGTTTCTTTGAGAAACCCGGTTTCTGGACTTATGGCGATTGATTTTGCTCAATCTGATGGCTTGAGTCAAGTTAATCAGGTGAATAGTGCGAGAAATCAAGGTTTAACCGCACCGAATTTAATTTGATTTTCTCTGATTCATGAATAAACCTGATGAAAAAAAAAAAAAAATAAGCATATTTTATATGCTATTGACGGTAGAAAAAAACGCTCTCAAGATGGTAGAAACGATTAATTGATGGTTTGAGAGTCTTCAAGCCTAACCTCGACTGGCTGCGGTTGCGGAAAACAGGCTGACTCGACTGAATAAATAATATTGAAGCAGCTTGTGGGCAATGTCCACCCTACACCACTTACCAGGAACCCTTACATTATGTCTCGCCAAACTAATCTCAACCAGTCCGTAGTTTTCCTCGATGCTGGTGTCACCGATTATCAAACCCTCCAAGCTGGAGTAATTCCAGAAGTCGCCACCGTTATTCTCTCTGCCAATCAAGACGGAATCGAACAAATCACCGCTTTTTTACAACAAAATCCCCAGATTACCACCATTCACCTCGTTTCCCATGGTGCGCCGGGATGCTTATATTTAGGGAATTGTCAACTCAATTTAACAAATATTTACGATTACCGCCAACAGTTACAGAATTGGGCAAATGTTCATCATATTCTACTGTACGGTTGTCAGGTAGCGGCGGGAGATGCAGGAGAAGAATTGATTGAGAAGTTGCATCAGTTGACGGGTGCGACGGTGATGGCTTCAGCGACACCTACGGGAAGTAGTAAATGGGGAGGAGATTGGGAATTAGAGGTAATAGTTTCTCGCGCTGAAAGTGAGCAAGATTTGAATATTTCGTTGGCGTTTGATGGGGGGACTTTAGCTACTTATGAGGGAGTATTTGCTCTTTCTTTAGTTGGAAGGTGGGATCGTTTAAGCTTTGCCAATGCGGTGACAGTAGTAGGTAACTACGCCTATGTTGGAGGGGATACATTAGAAATTATTGATATTAGTAACTCTGTTCCAACTTTCGTCGGCAATTATGCTAATAATAATTCTGGCTATGCTCGGGATGTGAAAATAGTCGGGAACTACGCTTATGTAGCTGAGTTTTGGTCAGGACTGAACATCATCGACATCAGCAACCCCACTAACCCTATTCTGAAAAGCAATTATCAGGCCGATACTGATATCCCTTTTATCCAGACTTTTGCTGTGGAAGTAGTGGGGAATTACGCTTATGTAGCTGATGGGCTAGGACTGTACATCATGGACATTAGCAATCCGACAACACCTACTCTCAAGAGCCGTTATTATGGCGTTTTTGCTAAGGATGTACAAGTAGTCGGTAACTACGCTTATATGGCTGATGATAGTAGAGGACTGCAAATCATGAACATCAGCAACCCAGCCGCACCCACTCTTGTGGGTAATTATGATACTCCTGGCAGGGCTTGGGGTGTGCAAATAGTCGGCAACTATGCTTATGTAGCTGATTGGACTTCAGGACTGCAAATCATCGATATTAGCAACCCTACTAACCCCACTCTCAAGGGTAATTATAATACTCCTGACGCTGCTACTGGTGTGCAAGTAGTCGGTAACTATGCTTATGTATCTGATGGGAATTCAGGACTACAAATCATCGACATCAGCAACCCAGCCGCTCCTACTCTTGTAGGTAATTATGATACTTCTGGCTCGGCTTATGGTGTGGAAATAGTCGGCAACTACGCTTATGTGGCTGATTGGGCTTCAGGACTGCAAATCATCAACATCAGCAACCCAGATACTCCCACTCTTGTGGGTAATTATGATACTTCTGATTATGCTGATGGTGTCGAAGTAGTCGGGAATTACGCTTATGTTGTAGATGGTAGTTCAGGACGACTACAAATCATCGATATTAGCAACCCTACTAACCCCACTCTCAAGGGTAATTATGATACTCCTGGCTGGGCTTGGAATGTACAAATAGTCGGTAACTACGCTTATGTAGCTAATGATTATTACGGACTGCAAATTATCGACATTAGCAACCCGACAACCCCCACTCTCAAGGGTAATTATGATACTTCTGGTTATGCTTTTGATGTACAAATAGTCGGTAACTATGCTTATGTAGCTGGGAGTTCAGGACGACTACAAATCATCGACATCAGTAACCCTAGTAATCCCACTTTCAGCGGCGACTATTATGATTATAATCATAGTGGGTTTCTTGATGTACAAGTAGTCGGCAACTACGCTTATGTAGCTGCTGGTGATTCAGGACTGCAAATCCTCGACATCAGCAACTACGACTTTATGTTCGGCTTTGTTCCAATTTTAAAAGGTAATTATGATACTTCTGGCATTGCTTTTGATGTGGAAATAGTCGGTGACTATGCTTATGTAGCTGATTATGATTCAGGACTGCAAATCATCGATATTAGCAACCCAGCCGCTCCCACTCTTGTGGGTAATTATGATGCTAGCTATGCTAAGGATGTGCAAATAGTAGGCAACTATGCTTATGTAGCTGATGGGTCAGGACTGCAAATTATCGACATCAGCAATCCAGCCGCTCCTACCCTTGTGGATAATTATATTACTGGCTATGCTGAGGGTGTGCAAATAGTAGGCAACTACGCTTATGTAGCTGATGGTGAAGGCGGATTGAAGATTATTGATGTCAGTGACTTCAATAACCCATCGCCTTTACCAAGTGTCACCTTAGCAGTTTCCACCACCAGTGTTACTGAAGATGGAATAACTAATTTAGTTTACACTTTCACCCGCACAGGAGACACAACCAATCCTTTGACGGTCAATTTTAAAACAGTCGATGATACAGACTCGTGGAAAACAGCCATCTTTAACACAGATTACAGTCAAACTGGTGCAGCCAGTTTCCCAAATTACTCAAATGAAACAGGAACAGTGACTTTCGCTGCTGGTTCAGATACTGCAACTGTAACAATTGACCCCACGGCTGATACAACTGTTGAAGATGACGAAACCGTCAGCTTAACCCTCACTTCTGGGACTGACTATACAGTTGGGACAACTACTCCAGTGACGGGAACGATTCTCAATGATGATACCCGTGTTACTCTTCAGGTTTCTCCTAGTCTTGTCACCGAAGATGGGACAACCAACTTAGCTTACTTCTTCTACCGCGACGGTGTAACAACTAATGCTTTGACAGTTAACTATACAGTTGGGGGTACAGCTACCTTTAATACAGACTATACCCAAACCGGTGCAGCGAGTTTTAATGCGACAACTGGGACAGTGACTTTCGCCGCTAATGCTACTACTGCTACCGTCACAATTGACCCGACAGTAGATAATATAGCTGACCCGGATGAAACTGTAACTTTAACCCTCGCTTCGGGGACTGGTTATACAGTGGGGACGACCACCACAGTGACGGGAACAGTTAATGACGATATCAACCCCCCTATCCCCACTTTCATCAGCAAATATGATACTCCTGGATGGGTTTGGGATTTGAAAGTAGTGGGGAATTACGCATATTTGGCTGATTGGACTTCAGGACTACAAATTATCGACATTAGCAACCCCACTAACCCCATTCTGAAAGGCAATTATGATACTGACGCTGCTTATGGTGTCGAAGTAGTCGGGAATTACGCTTATGTAGCTGATGGGAGTTCAGGACTACAAATCATCGACATCAGTAACCCTAGTAATCCCACTTTCATCGGCAATTATGCTAATTTTGGTGCGGTTCTTGGTGTGCAAGTAGTTGGAAATTACGCATATCTGGTTAATAATGGGGCTTCATCACTGCAAATCATCGACATCAGCAATCCCACGAACCCCACATTAAAAGGCAGTTATGATGATGATTATGACCCTGCTTTTGGTTTACAGGTAGTAGGAAATTACGCTTATGTAGCTGATGGAGAGTCGGGACTGAAAATTATCGACATCAGCAATCCCACTAATCCCATCTTAAAAGGCAGTTATGATACTTCTTATGCTTTTGGTGTGCAAATAGTCGGTAACTATGCTTATGTAGCTGATTGGGATTCAGGATTGCAAATCATCGATATCAGCAATCCCACCAACCCCATATTAAAAGGCAATTATTATAGTTCTGGCCAGGCTGCTAATGTGCAAGTAATCGGTAACTACGCATATCTAGCTGCCCAGTCGGGGGGTTGGGGGGGTTATGGACTACAAATCATCGACATCAGCAACCCTACTAATCCCACCATCAAAGGTAATTATCAAAACTTTTACTCTCCTTTGTCATATGCGTATATAGTCCGCGATGTGCAAGTAGTTGGTAATTATGCTTATGCCGCCGGTTCAAACTCTCCTGGTGCAGGCGGATTGCAGATTATTGATGTGAGTGACTTCACTGATGTCAACGAAAACCCGACAAATCTCACCCTATCTAACAACAGCGTCGAGGAAAACTCACTCATCAATACCCTCATCGGTAGCTTCACCACTACTGACCCCGATACGGGTAATACCTTCAGCTATAGCTTAGTTACTGGGACAGGTTCCACTGATAATAGTCTCTTTACCATCGACGGAAATCAACTCAAAACTAACGCTATTTTCGACTACGAAAGCAAAAATAGTTACAGTATTCGGGTTAAAACCACAGACCAAGGCGGTTTGTCCTATGAAAAACAACTCACCGTCAATGTTACCGATGTCAATGAAAACCCGACAAATCTCACCCTATCTAACAACAGCGTCGAGGAA
>NZ_JADEXY010000062.1 GCF_015206885.1 Microcystis aeruginosa LEGE 91341
CAGGATATACTCCACAAAAGCGTTTAAACTCTTCTGGATTCAAATTTTTTACTTTTTCGTAAGTCATTGTTTTTCTGAGTGTTTTACTTTATTTTACATAATCAGTTCCTATTTTTGCAGGAGGTCTACTATTCATAAACGAGTACCTTTAACGATTAGTCGCGGCACTACCAGCGAAAATACTAATATCTGGCTGCAAATTAGCGAGGAAAATATCGAAGGGTGGGGAGAGGCATCTCCTTTTGATATTACCAGCGAGGAGAAAAAAACCGATAAAATTCTGCAAGAATTAAACTCGATCGCTCCTCTTTTACAATCTTTTCACCCCTGTCAACGCCAAGAAATTGAAAAAATTTTATGGCAAAATCAGATATCTTCGGCTACTCGTGCCGCTATTGACACGGCACTGCACGACTGGTTAGGCAAAAAAGCTAATTTACCTCTCTGGCAAATTTTTGGACTCGATCGCTCTTTAATTCCCCCGGTTTCTGTTACTATTGGTTTAAATTCTCCAGAAAATGTGGGGAAGAGGGTGTTAGATTGGCTAGAAATCGGCGATTTTAGCTTATTAAAGGTCAAATTAGGCTCACCGGACGGTATAGAAGCCGATCGAGCTATAATTCTGGCTATTAAAGAAATTGTCCCCCATTTGCCCCTAACTGTCGATGCTAATGGTGGTTGGAAATTGAGCGATGCGGTGAAAATGTGCCAATGGTTAGAGGAAAAAGGCGTTATTTATGTGGAACAACCCCTATCCGTGGGACAAGAACGAGATTTAATTGATTTATACCAAAAATCGCCCCTACCTATCTTCGTCGATGAAAGCTGTTTTTCTAGTCAAGATATCCCGAAACTGGCCGATCGAGTCCACGGCATTAATATTAAACTAATGAAAGCTGGTGGATTAGCCGAAGTGCAGAGAATGATTCATATTGCCCAAGCTTGCCAACTGCAAATTATGTTCGGATGTTACTCTGACAGCAGTTTAGCCAATACTGCCCTAGCACATCTTGGCCCGCTTGTCAACTATCTTGACCTAGATAGTCATTTAAATTTACGCGATGATCCCTTTACGGGTTTAAGCTTGGAAAGGGGACGTTTACAACCAAATAATTCCCCCGGTTTGGGTGTTAGTTTACGGACAAAAGATGACTAATTATTTGACTCCTGACAAGAAAGTAGCGATTCTTCTCCACGAAGGAATCAAAGGAACTCGCGGCAAAACTGGATTAAGTTATCTGCGTTATGGGAAAGCGCAGGTAGTGGCGATTATTGACGCAGAAAGTGCCGGCAGTACCTTAAAAGAAGTGGCTGGAATCGATCGCCCCTTGCCGATTGTTGCTACTGTTAGGGAAGCTCTAACCTATCATCCCGATACCCTGTTAATTGGCATCGCACCCTCAGGAGGGATTTTACCACCCCATTGGCTAGAAGAAATCAAAGAGGCGGTAAAGGCAGGGTTATCCCTCGTTAATGGTCTCCATACACCCCTAAAACCCCTTTTTTCTCAGCTTAAACCGGATCAATGGATTTGGGATATCCGTCTGGAACCCCAAGGCTTAAAAATTGGGCAAGCGCGGGCGAAAAATTTAACCTGTCAGCGTATTTTAACGGTAGGGACGGATATGAGTGTGGGCAAAATGTCCACTAGCATCGAATTACACCGAGTTGCCCAAGAAAAAGGGCTAAAATCGCAATTTTTAGCCACTGGACAGGGGGGAATTATGATCGCGGGAAAAGGTGTACCCTTGGATGCGGTGCGCGTCGATTATGCTGCTGGTGCGATCGAGGCTTTGGTGTTAGAATCGGCAGAAAATAACGATATTCTGTTTATTGAGGGTCAAGGTTCTCTTTTACACCCTGGATCCACTGCTACCTTGCCCTTAATGCGTGGCAGTCAACCAACGGGGTTAATTCTCGTCCATCGCGCTGGACAAATTCATATCAAAGATTTACCCGATATTCTCATCCCTCCCCTAACGGAAGTGATTAAACTCTACGAAATGACTGCCAGCGCTGGAGGAAGTTTCGGGGAGGTGAAGGTAAAGGGGATTAGTTTAAATACTTTTCATCTTAGTCCGGAGGCGGCAGTTAAAGCTATAGAAACTTTGCAGGAGGAAACGGGGTTATTTTGTACCGATGTTGTCCGTTTTGGCGGTCAAGGGTTATTATCAGTGATCAGCGATCAGTAATCAGTGATCACTGATCAGTTAATGACTCCTGTTATCCTAAAAACGGCGATAGATGGGGAGTTTTGCCTTGCTAAATCAGCAAATAGGGATAAAATCAAAACAAGTTAATTTTTTCCTTACCATATCATGTTAACCCCATCGGATAGTAAATTATCTAAGCAGCAGCAGATTCTCTCGGCTGTTTCCGAAGAGGAACAGCTTAAACAGCAACGGATTCAGGAAGTGCTATTGTTAATAGATAGTTTATTCCAAAGAGAGGAAACGACTTTTAGGATTATCATCGACTGTCTTTACGATGTGGGTTCGTTAAATTTAATTAATAAAAAGTTTCATCGTCGTTACTTAAATTTTATTATGAAAGCGATCGCTCGTTTTTCTAAGCCTATATTCAGAATTTATGCTCTCTATTGGGTGAAAAAAAATAGCCCCAAATTAATTACTAATTGGTTGGCTAGTAAGGTTAAATTCTAGATCGATCCCCCCTTAATCCCCCCTTGATAAGGGGGGTGCCGATCCCCCCTTAATCCCCCCTTGATAAGGGGGAGAACTGACAATTTTTAACACCTAACTACCTATAAACCCCAGAGACAGTAATCAGCACCAAGAAAAACTGTTTCGGCAAACCCTAGCTAGGAACTAAATTTGCACCTGTCTGAGATGACGACGGGGATCGGTGGTACGCTGAGATTTAATTTTCTCGTATAATTGCCGTTCGATCGCCGTTAATTCTTTGGGAGTATCGATGACAATTTTGACTAATTGATCGCCACGTTGTCCTTTATTATCGATCCAACCTTTGCCGCGTAAGCGCAGGGATTGACCGGAACGAATACCGGCGGGAACTTTTACCGTCACCATGCCATCGGGGGTAGGAACTTCGATCGCTGTGCCTAAAACCGCCTCATCGGGAGTAATCGGGACTTCACAGGTTAAATTATCGCCTTCAAAAGTAAAGAAAGGATGGGGTTCTAATTCCACATCGAGAAATAGATCCCCTCGTTGTTTACTCAAGGGATCGATTAGTCCTTTACCCCGTACCCGGAGACGATTACCGGTTTTGGTTCCTGGGGGGATTTTGATATCGATCATTTCTCCGGCTAAATTAACCCGTTTTTGTACTCCTCGTAGAGCTTCCCCAAAACTCAGACGCAGTTTAGCGGTGGAGATACCAGAAGTGACGGATTGCGCTGGAGTACGAGCGCCGGCAAAGTCGTTAAAATTGCTAAAATCGCCAAATCCTCCCCCCGGGGTCCCGTAGGAATGGGAACGGGGGCGAGTACCGCCGGAGCGCCCCATGCGACCGAGCAGTTCATTGATAAAATCATCAAAGGTGTTGTACTGGCTAAAGTCAAAACCGTCTGAACCAAAGTCAACCCCCCCATTGCCACCCGGCCAATTCGATCGCCCGGCCTGTTGCCAATACTGTCCAAATTGATCGTATTTTTGGCGTTTTTCGCTATCGGAGAGGACTTCGTAAGCTTCGCTAATTTCTTTAAAACGTTCTTCGGCGCTTTTATTGTTAGGATTGCGATCGGGGTGATATTTGACGGCTAATTTGCGAAAAGCTTTTTTAATTTCTTCGGCGCTGGCAGTTTTACCTACTCCCAGAACGGCATAATAATCTTTATAATCTGCGGCAGGCATCGATACGCTATCTCCTTAGCAACGAGGATTCGGTCGGGATACTCCTAATCTAACTTAATTTTATCGCTGTCAGGAGTCGGGAGTCAGGGGCCAGGGGTCAGGGGATAGGGAAATGGGGAGATAGGGGAATAGGGAAATTTCAACTAATACCCCAAAACCCTAAAATCCCAACACCCAACACCCAACACCCAACACCCTTTTTACCTTTAATGTAACGTCCACTTTTTTACTTTTTACTTTTTACTTTTTATCTGGGGAAATTGCCGACGACGACGATACCAAGTTCCCACACCTACTAACAGAGCAATGAGGGTAAAAGCCACCATTAGGGGCAATATATCGCCTTTTCCTAAAGATTTTAAACCCGCACCCATCATGACAAACGGTAAAATTCCGGGGACAGTGCCTAATAAAGTACCGATGAAATAATCGCGAAAACGGATAGAAGTTAATCCCGCAACAAAGTTAACGATACCGTAGGGAATAATCGGTAATAGACGGATAGCAAACATATAAAATAGGCCGCCTTGCTGCATTTCTGCATCGATCGCTTGCCATTTTCCCTGAAATTTTTTGGCGGTATATTCCCGGCCAATAGTACGGGTAAAAGCAAAGGCAACTATAGCGGCCACCAAAGCGGCGATCGTTGTCCAAACTGTTCCCATAACTACCCCAAAGATCGCGCCACCACTGAGATTTAAGGGGGTAGAGGGCAGAATTAGAATTGTCCCGATCGTATAGAGAATAATATACAAAATGGGGGCCATAATTCCCATTTGTTTTAACCAGCTCTGTAATTGTTGGGAGTCGATACCACCGATTAGATAAACTCCCATCGCCGTGACGATAATACAAATTATGGTTAGGATAATAACACTACTTTTAGTTTTAGACATTTAACGGCAATTTTGGGCTAAGTGCGGGTTGTAAAACATAAGATGCAACAGGGGTTTATATTTCCCTATTGCCAAAAATATAGCAGAAATCGGCTGGGAATCGATCTGGATCTCAATATTAGCCGGCTGCCCGATCTGTCCCCAAATTACCCCCGATATCGGTGTGGGTAGTTCAGTTAATCTCCTCGAGAACCACGATCGAAAAACCATTGACTTTATAGTTATCGGCAATTACTGCCCCTTGCTCCACAGACCAACAATTATAATCGTTTTCTGCCCAAGCTGCCGTGTCAATAATTCTTACCCAACGATAATTATTGCCTGGGGTGGGAAGACGAAAATCCATTGGCAGATGATACATATTAATTAACACCAAAAAATCGTGATCACCGACGGCACTACCATCAATTAAAAACCAAATAGAGCGATCATGGGCAGTTAAATCGCTAACCCCATCGGGTTTTTTAAATAAATAGGTGACATTATTGCCCGCATCGAGAACCATATCACCGTAGCGGTGCTGTTTAAGGGCTGTATGATTGTTTCTTAAGTGAGCAATATAAGCGGCAAAAATAAATAAAGGATTGCGTTCTTCTTGATTAGTTCCCGTGCCAAAATTATTATGATAAGCTTCCCGATAACCGGTGGGCAGTAGATGGGGTGAACGGGTGGCAATCATATCATAATTATTCCAAGTGGCCACACTATCAATATTGTAGGGATTATTATTACCATTTTGAGTGCGGCCAAATTCATCGCCCCAGACAGTCATAGGAACACCGCGAGATAAAAATTGAATCGTCCAAAAGTTGCGTAATCTTTGGCGACGTAAGGCCTGATTACCGCCAGAATCCCAAGAATCGTTATTATTCTTGCCGCCATCGGAAGGACCAAAAGGCCAGGGAGTGAGGTTATTTTTGTTGTTATAACTGACTAAATCCATCAGGGTAAAACCATCGTGGGCAACAATAAAACTGATCGATTTTTGTGGTCCGCCTTGGTCGTTAAAATTGTGATAATCTCCGTTCACCTGTTCGATGAATTGAAAAGTATTACTATCTCCCTTGCAAAAACGCCGGATTGCATCGCGATAACGGCCATTCCACTCGCCCCAACCCGCCGGGAAATTACCCACTTCGTAACCCCAGATATCCCAAGCTTCGGCGATCATTTCGGCATCGTATTTCTTGCCTAATTGCTCGATCTTTTCTAACAAAGGATGCTTAGGAAAAAATTGTTTTTGTTTGCCCCAATCTTCTCGTTCATGACTAGAAGGAGTTCGGCCGAGGACGGTGGCCAGATCAAAACGAAAACCATCAACTCCCATTTCTTCTAACCAATAGGTGAGGGAATCAAGAACCAGATTACAGGTGACAATATGGGAGAAGTTTAATTGATTTCCGCAGCCGGTGGCCCCATCGACTAGATAATGTTCATCAGTGAGTTGATAGTATTCCACCACATCAAAACCACCAAAACTAACAAATCGGGTGACATCGTTGCTGCCCCAATTGCCCCCTTCTCCGGTGTGATTATAGACCACATCGAGATAAACTTCCATACCTTGGTCGTGGAAAGCTTTGACCATGGCCTTAAATTCTCTGGTGGGTCCTCCGGGGGAGCGATCATAAGCATAACGGCGATCGGGGGCGAAATAACCAAAGGTCATGTAACCCCAATAATTACCGCCGGGGCGATCGTCGGGGTTATTATCGTTAGCGGTTTCTTGGACCGGTAAGAGTTCGATTGTGGTAAATCCTAGCGCTTTCAGGTATTTGGCCATATAGCCGGCCCCCGCATAAGTTCCTCTGTACTGATCGGGAACGTTGGCCACTTCCTCAAAACCTGTAATTCCCTTGAGAATGTCTTCTAAACGACTAGCGGAGGGGTGATTGCTGAAACCGCGCACATGGGCCTCATAAATGATCGCTTTTTCGGCCCCCAGACGGGGACGAGTACCGGTAGAAGTCCCATCCGGCGCGATCACAATGCTTTTGGGCGACCATTTACCCGTATCGTATTGCCGCCGGATCACTTCTTTGTAATACCCTTCTCCCGTGGCATAGATTCCAGCATTTTCTCCGGCTGCGATCATGGCCGGGGTTTCAAGGTCGTGGGAAAGTTCTCGCGCGTAGGGATCGAAGAGGACTTTATTGGGGTTAAAACGATGGCCGAAATCGTCCACATCTGCCCGAAAACCGGCGTTACTATGGCCTCTTTGCCATTTTTGATCAAATTGCCAATTGGGACCCCAACAGCGAAAAGCGTAGTAGCTGCCGTGGGCAATACCGGCGATTTTTGCTCGCCACGTATCATCATTGGGGTTTTTTGTCAACCAGTAATCATACTTAGCGTTTTCTCCCGTCGGGCGATCATAGATTTCCAGAAGAATCTGACTGGTATTTTTAGAATAGACGGCAAAGGTGACACTATCGCCTTGATAATGCGCTCCGAGGGGATAGGTAGCATCGGCCCAAAGATGGCTATCTAGGGGGGCATAATTACCAGATTGAGGATGATTTTGACCGATCGCTGGTAACATAAATTGGCGGGGTAATATCGCCTTTGATGATAGACATTTTTCGCTCAAAGAAACAAGAAAAAAATCTAAAGCTTGTTCCCCCAGAAAAACAAGTTGTGCAATTCCTAGTAACTACCTACATAATTTTCCTCTCTAAAGCCAGAATTGACAATCATTTTCTAATAAACTAGGATAAATTCCTTGTAAGCGTCGATAAGCAATAGCATCGGCTCCATACAAAGGGATAGGTAAACGGGGTTCTTTGAGAGAACCATAGTGAAGTAAAGTTAATTTTAAGGTAGTGTCAACTAACTGTTTTAAATTTACTTGCTCTCCTAATTCATGAACTTTTAAGCGCAAGGGACGAGGAACACCTATTTGTTCAGACACTTGGGACGTTATCAGGATAACTTCCCGCTTTGATAAAGCTAAAGCTAATCCTTTGGAGGGAGCATTTATCTGTTTTTGCTCAAGATTATAAAGTCTAGGAATGCCAGTTTTATAACATTCTACGAGAATAAATTTAGCATTAATCGCTCTAGCTCTTGCCAGTAAATTGTCAACCTCCTTCCCTTGAAATTTACCATCTCTGTAAATGAGAACTGTCTGATTTTTTAGTTCAGCTTGCGGTAAACAATTTTCCAGAATCCGTTGAGGAATTTCCTCTCCCTCGGTTAAACTATCTTCTACCCGACAGCGAACAAATTCTCCCTGTTTGCCATATAGTCGCACACTTGCACAAACATTGAGACTCCCCGGAAGATTTTTTTTAGGCATCCTTCCCACATCTAACCCAATAAAATAATCGGCAATTTCTAGAGGTTCAGCAAGGACATAGGGTAAATTTCCTAATTTGGCTAGGATTCCGGGGACAACTTGATTGAGAATATTCTTATAGTTGCTCTTATCATTTAAAGTTTTCTCATAAATCATTTGAGTTATAACTCCACGCTCCAAAAACTTTTTTTTAATCCACGAATATAAACTTCCTTCTTCAGTATTATCAGCATTGCGATCCTCTTGAGGAAGAAAGACTAAAGCAATATCTACAGGAATTTCTCCTCCAATTAATTGATCAACTGCTTCTTCCAGTCTAGCTCTTTTTTCAAATCCTACACCTTCAACAGAGAAATTTATTTGATTCTCTGCTGGCAAAATGGTCTCAAATTTATAAAGTTCTAATCGCTTTTCTAATTGTTCTCTAAAATCTCCCACTTTCAAATTAGCTGGTTTCAGAATAGCTAAACGAATTTTACGAGCAGGATCTTCATATTCTCGATGACGTTTATATACACCACCCTCCGATAATCCTTTGAGAGTTTTTCTTTTTTCTCCCCTTTCTCCCTTACCAAATAAGATAGGAGTTTGCTCAAGAGAAATGGGAGGAGTCCAAAATAATGCTGGGTATTCTTGGCTGTTAATACTTCTTTCTTTTAACTGAAAACCAAAGTTATTTAAAGTATTTTGTGCTTCCTGTTTATATAACTTTAATCGTTCTTGTCGTTCAGCATAGAAGATTTTTGTTTCCTTTAATAACTCTCCGTAATTGACTTGAAATAAACTCTCATCTTTATCTGTTACGCAGGGTTTTAAAGCTGCCAATGGATAAATATACTCCCGGGGATTTTTGCCAAATTGTACCGCCACCACTGGCTGCTCTTGATGAGCTTCTTCTAATTTTCTTCGACTAATTGAACCCGTAGCTTTTGTTAATAGTTCCTCTCTTTTTTCCCCAATTGTACCCGCTATTTTAATAATTTTAGCTATCCCATTGGTTTCTATAGTTTTAACCTTTAAACCTACTAATAATTTAGCAGCATCTTGTCTATAGGGGTGATTTTCATAAAACTGTTCTAAATCTCCACTATAGACAATACTACTTTCAACAGTTAAACAAATAGCCGGATCGGTGTCATTGATGATTTCTGCCCAAAAGTTAACTTCTCTCCTTACCTGTACTTGGTTTTCACTTATCTGACTATCTTTGGGAAAAACTATTGGATAGGAAAATTTACCAAATATTTTCAGAATTCTAACTGCTAATTGTGCTGTAACTAAAGCTGTTATCTGAAAGTCTTTTAGCCAATGAATAGAATAATAGTGATCGCCAATATCTTCTCGTAAAACCTCTTGAATATCTGATAAAGCTTCTTTCCACTGTTGTGGAGAGGGAAGAGATTTTTCATCTTTAGCTAATACCCAAAAACAATTATCTTCAAAAATAACCACCACATCGGGAAACTTATGACTGAATTGCCAACTAAAACGATTACCTATTTTTCTAGTAACTTGATGATTAAGCTTAAAACAATTTAAACAATTATTCTTGAGAGTTAAGGAACTAATTTCACTCAAAAATGTTGGAGAATTGGCTGTGTTAGCTGCTGTGTAATTCATAATCTAAACCTCCTTATTTGCATAATCACAAATCGATGTAAACGGACAATAACGACAGGCATAGCCACTTTGTGGCGGGAAAATATGATAAAAATCTTTGGGGTGATCTTTATATTTTTTTAGTTGTTGCTGATGTTTTTTGGACAGGAAAGCTAGTTCGATTTTAACTGCTTCTATTGCCTCGGAAGACAGGGATATTTTTTCTGAGCTTGTTTGGGTTTCTAAATTGTAAAAAGAAGCGACAATTTTTTCCTGAGGATAACGGTAACTAGCCGCTAGTAAATAAACATGAGCCTGACGACGATCAAAATTAGATTGACCAGTTTTCAAATCTAAAATATGTATAGTGTCATCAGCTTCTCTAAAAATACAATCAAAGGCAGCGGACAAATTAAACTTATAGTTACCTTGCTCGATAACAATAGGTTCTGGATAACCTTCATCGCCTCTAGATAAATTAATAATCTCTTGATTCAATAAAATTGGTTGTTGATAGTAATTGTTTAAAATTACTAAAACCCTGGCTTGAATCTCTGGCGATTCTTGATTTAATTGTAGGATTTCTGCCACTTGTTCCACCCCATGGGAACCCGATAATCTCACCGGCTCTTGATGAAACTCAAAAACTCCCCGTTGTGCCAACTTACCAATTTTTTGCGGTTGATTATCTTGTGATAGTAATCTTTGGACTTCTGGTTCTTTGTTTCGCGCTTTTTCAAACCCCCGTTTTGTCTGACAATGCCAATTTTCATAGCCAATCGCTGGTTTTAGCGATCGCCAAAGACTATAGCTCATCGGAGGATACCAAGGCTTTTTGGGAAACTGGCAGGACACGATTTTTTTCCCTCGGTCAGGATAATGCTAGGATGATACGGCAGTGTTTGCTCTGGTGTTGACTAAAATAATCAACGCCGATGAACTAACTCTAGCCTATGTTGACTGAAATAGTCAACCCTTGATATAATTTTTTTGAGCGGTTGGGAGAAAAGCAGTGTCAGAAACATTTGGACAGGTTATCCGCAAAGCTCGTCGAGAGGAGGAATATAGTCAGAGAGAACTAGCTAAGTTGATTGGGGTGGACTATACCTATCTATCGAAGCTAGAAAATGATCATGCGGGTTATCCTCCTAGTCAGCAGGTTATTGAGTCCTTAGCGACTCATTTAAAATTAAATGCTCAAACATTAGGGGAATTGGCAGGACGAATTAGTTCAGATGATCAAAAAGTCTTCAAGGAGTTAGTTCAAAAATACCAACAAATGCCAATTTTATTGCGTCGCATGAAAGACAATCCCAATTTTGCCCAAAAAATTATTTCTGAGGCGACAAAATTAGAACCAGAGGAGTAAATATCTTGGATATTATTAAACCCTATAGTTTTATTCCCAAAACAGAGATTGAAGCTCAGGCAGACAATATTCTCAAGAAAGTAAAAGCTAATCGTCGTCGTCCCTTAAAAAATTGCGATATTGCGGAAGCAGCGTCTGATTATTTTGATTTAGCTATTGAATGGACGGATATAAAGCCAGATCAAGAGGGAGAAATCGCCGCAATGATTATTCCCACAGAAAAGAAAATTATTCTTAATGAAGATGTAAAATTCTTAAAAGATTCTCAAAATTCATCCTTGGCAAAAGAAGGTTTTAAAAATTCGAGTTTAGCTCATGAAATTGGTCATTTTGTCCTTCATATTAATCAAACGGCCGTCTCTAACTTTTTGGATCGAATCAATCAGGGAGATTCCTTAGAGACAATTCAACCTTTTCTGTGTCGGACAGTTGATTCTAGCCAAAGAATTGAATGGCAAGCACAATATTTTGCCAGTTGTTTACTAATGGCGATGAGTGAGTTAGAGAAAGCCATCAAGGGACGTGACTTGACAAAATGGGGACATCTGTATGCGATCGCCGACGAGTTGGGAGTAACTATTACTAATCTTAGAAGTCGTTTAGAAAGTCTCCATTGGATTAAAGTCGATAAAAAAGTAATTTATCCCGGCAGTAATTTTCCCAAGAGATAGTTTCAATGTTCCGAGGGAGATTTTGCCCATCTCGATGGACTTATTTACTCATAATTTCGGCGGTTTGCGAGTTAGGAATCGGTTCAAAGTTGTGGTCGTCAGCCAGATATTCGGGATAGGTGGAGAATTGGGGTAGTATTTCTAGGGTAAAAGCTTCGGCAGCTTTCGATCGATAACGATTCGGGTTAATAATTACCGACAAAGTGCGCCTCACTTCCACATCTTTAATTCTGGTCGCGTGGATAACTCCCATTTGTAATTCTTTTTCGATCGCTGTCACCGAGACAAAAGCCGCCCCTAAACCAGATTGTACGGCATTTTTAATCGCCTCGATCGAGTTAAGTTCCATCTCCACTTTTAAGCGTTTGGTATCGATATCGCAACGAGTTAAAACCTTGTCAATGACTTTGCGAATCGTCGATTGGGAATCGAGGGTGATAAATTTTAGTCGATATAAATCCTCTTTTTGAATCATTTCTACCTTAGACAGAGGATGAAAAATCGGCAGAACTAAAGCCAGTTCATCTTCTGCGTAGGGGATAATCCGCAGGGTTTCTTGTAATTCGGCGGGAACTTCTCCCCCGATAATGGCCAAATCCACTTGACCGTTAGCAACGCTCCAAGAGGTGCGACGGGTGGAATGAACTTGTAGCTGTACGGATACTTCTGGGTATTTTTGGCGAAAAATCCCGATCATGCGGGGAAGAAGATAGGTTCCCGTGGTTTGGGAAGCACCGATGATTAGGGTTCCCCCTTGCAGATTTTGTAGATCTTCGATCGCCCGACAGGTTTCTTGACAGAGAGTGATAATTTTTTCGCCGTAGCTTAAGAGTAGGTGTCCCGCTTCTGTTAATTGGGCTTTCCGACCGCCTCGGTCAAATAAAGGCACATTTAGCTGTTTTTCGAGGTTTTGTACCTGAAGACTGACCGCCGGTTGGGATACATACAGGGTATCTGCCGCCCGTTTAAAGCTTCCCTCAGCAGCGATCGCTTTGAGAATTCTCAGTTGGTCTAGGGTGAAAGGAATGTCGGTCATAGAAAGCCTCAAAAACAGCGACAGGAGAAGGGGATGACAACAGCGACAAATCTTAAGCCAGTGCGGATAAATAAATAAATACACTGAATTGACAGTACCACACCACGGGGATCAATACTTCAGGTAGTTCGATTATCGGTTATTTTAGTCCTCAGTCGTCGATCGTCGGTCGTTAACAGTCAACAGTCAGGAAATTGCTTTTATTTATTCTCGCCACTCGCCTCTCCCCTCTCCCCACTTATCAATAGACATCTCTAAAAATTATAACCCGATCACAGCTTGCTTTTATACCAAATCTGGTTATTAAAGACTGATTATTTATTCCTCCTTTTGCCTCTTGCATGATTGCCTGTTCTGATATGTAGCCTATACTCAACGGATTTAGTATTAGCTTGTGTACTAACTAAGTAGTTCGATGACTGGAATGTATATCTAGGGCTTGCTGAATAAATCTAAAAACCTTGTTGGGTAAGACTTTTAGACTTTTTGCAAATCAAAAAGTATCAAATATGGGAGTGATCGGGGGGAAAATCCCTGGACTTTTTCCCTGAAAATTAGATAATTGACCCCCTCAAAATCGGTAAAACCCCACACACCACACCCTGCCTCCACCAACAAACTTTTTGCCGCAAACCCTATCTATCGTTGCTAATTCAATTTCACTGAAAAAATATGAGGCAATTAAAATCATTTTTATTGTACTTGTCCGCGCAGAGCATAACGATCTTTTTCTAAACCGAAAGCGAAGAGAAAAGAATGGCGTATAGTGGGGTTAGAGAGAGTAAAAAAGAGAAAGAGAGCAATAACAGCTAATCCTGATGATAAACTAAACATAGTTTCGTAGGAAATTGCTAAAACCCCCAGAATTGGACCGGCTAAGGCTGTTCCCACATCAAAACCGCCGATACAGATAGAATAGGCCCGGCCGCGTTCTTGGGGCCCAGAGCGATCGGAGATTAAAGCCAGTAACATAGGGAATAAAATCCCCCCTCCCGTACCTTCGAGAATAGCGGCTAAAATTAAAGCGGAAGGAGATCGGCCAGAAGATAGAACCAACATGGATAAACCATAGCAAAAAACGCTAATAGTGACGAATAAACCCCGTCCATAGCGATCGCTGGCTCCTCCCGACAAAATCCGTCCGATTACGCCCGATACTGCCGCATAACTGTAGAATAGACCGGCACTGAAAGGTATCTGATTTTCGAGGAGAAACAGGGGTAAAAAAGCGACTAAACCGCCGAATAAAGTACCAACCAGCAGAAAAACTAAGGTAGGAACTAAAAAAGCCCGCTCTTGACATAATGCCCAGAAACTGCGCTCAATTGTCGGATTTTCTGCCTTCATTTCCGCTAATTTTTTCTTGAAGTCGGGTTCTTGAATGGAGAAACCCAAGAGAAAGGCGATCGCTCCTGATGTGGCGGAAACTAGAAATAAACCGTCATAACCGATCGATTTGTAGAGATAACTGCCTAAAGCCGGACCGATTCCCATGCCTATGGGTGCAGTTAAGCTCATATAACCAATTATCTCCCCCCGTTGACGAACGGGGGAAAAATCCACCACTAGGGTACTGTAACCAGTGGTAAAAGCGGCAATACTGAGACCATGGTAGGCGCGGACGGCGAATAAAGAGGAAAGATCGCGAAAAAATAGATAACCGAGGGGTGCGGTAGCGGCGACAATAGTTCCAAATAAAACCACTAATTTGCGACTGCGGCGATCAACTAGATTGCCTAACCAACTGCGCGATACAATTAAACCGATGGCAAAGGCCCCCATGACAAAACCGATATCCTGTTTGCTACCGCCTAGGGATTTAATATAGGTGGGGAGAGTGGGGACAAGAGTGGTGATACTTATCCAGAAAAACAGCGCCGTGACGAAGAGGATCGGTAGTTGACGACGAGTTTCACCAGTAAGCGATCGAAAAATTTTGAAAGCGTTCACGACAGTGACCGTCACAGGCAACAAAAAGACCCGGAGATCACGCCAGTCACAAGCATCCCGTATTGCTGCTACCTTCCGGTCCTGACAAGGTTAAGGCGTTGCGATCGCATGAGTCCGAGTCTTTTCTATCATAACATCTTTTTCCGGGATACCAGTATTTTTTTCTGGAGAATTTCCTCTCAATCTAGACTGGGAACAGAAATTTTCTCAACGAGGGGGTTTTTGCAATTGTTGTTGTAGAGAAGTTTCTGGTTCGATCGCCAATCCGCTAAACTGTCGGATTAAGACGGAAGGACTCTCCCTAGAATCGGCAGCGAGGAAAAATAACCAACGGCTGCCGGGGGTGAGTTGTTCGATGGAATTGAAGTTACTTGTCAACCAAATTAGCGGTAAATTAGGCAGATTAGCCTTTTTTTGACTAGCTTTTGCATCTATACTGGCTAAAGTTTCTAAAATGACCCTTTCCCCCTGAATTAAACCCGTTTCACCGGTCCAGAGTTTCACATTTAATTGCCGACGATGGGCATAAAAATAGAGGGAAGCAGCGGCAATAATCGCCCGTTCAAAACTGTCTTCTTGCCAATCACAGAGGGTATCGAGACAGATAATCACTTCCTGTCCCCCCGTCAACACTTCTAATTCCCGAATTTGCAATTCTCCCAAACGGGCGCTAGTTTTCCAGTGAATTAAACGGGTAGAATCACCCCGGCGATATTGTCTCAGGTTACGGGTAAGTCCTTGACTAGCCCTTTGATAATAGCGATTATTTTCTAATTCTTGTGCCATCTCTTGACCGAGGGAATCGATCAGGGGACATTGTTGCAAGGGTAAAATTTGGGGATAAACTAAGGCTTTAGCCGCTGCTTGCTGACAACGACGACACCAAAATAAACCGAGAGGGGCCGCTGTTCTTAATTGTACTTCTTGCCATTGATAAACACCCCGTTTACTGGTGGGTAAATAATAGGTCCAACGATGGCAACTTTTGGGGGCAATCGCTTCTATTGGGGTTATTTTTGACCGATCGAGAACTATAGGCAGTATATCTGTCACTTCTAACAGATTTATCGGCTGATTGCTCGTATTTTCTATCTCTAGGCTAATACTAAGATCGTCTCCTGCACTCACGGGTACAATGGCAAGACGACGCACTTTCAGAGGAAGAAGGGAACGACGGGGTAAAATTATCGATAAAATTAAAAGAGCGATCGTCGTCCCAGAGATAGCATACAACCATCCCGCCATGGTATTGGTCGCAGCTCCGAAAAAACAGAGGGTAATGCCAATGATTACCCCCCCACCGTAAGCGGGTAAAATACCGTGATCTTCTAACCAGGTTTTCATACTAAATCCGTTGAGTATAGGCTACATATCAGGACGGGCAAAAGGCAAGAGGGGTAATAAATAATCAGTTTTTAATAACCGGATTTAGTATTATAGGGTGTAGTGGTTTTGTCGTCTTTACTAGAAAGCTAAAAATCAGGCCCACATCTCTATAATTCCCCCAAAAGCCCTCTGATCAGCGAAGGTAGTCCTATCCCTTGTCACTATTGTTATTTTTCTTAACAAAATTTAACAATTGATGGCAAAATTTTGCTTGCTTTTGTCGGCAGATTTTGGGATAATTTTTTTAAAAGAGTTTATTCATGATGGCAATCTAAGTACTCAATAATAAACACAAACATCCCACTATGAGAGAATCATAACCCAAGCTGCCGCCAAAGTCAAGCACTCACTCCTATTTATCGCTCTTCTGGAACTTTCAGAAATCCCTGACCGAATCCAGATTCTGAAACCCTCGGTTGACAAGCGAACGCTAACCTTTTTTCTAATAAAAACTCAAATTCGGGTTTCTGTTAGTTAGCGATAGATTGAAGGTTTACCCCATAAGAGAGCTAGAGTTTAGAGCCTGTAAGACTTTTGCCAGAGTCCCAGAAGAGCGATAACTTGAAACTGAGCAGTTTTTCTCAGGTGTTTATCATACTAAATCCTGTTTAAAAGGTATAGTAGAGTTGGGAGTACTGGAGCAGGGAGAAACAATCCCTAACTTGGTTTTTAAAGTTTGATTCAGATTACCCTACCACTTCAAAGGCTTCTCCTTCTAAACGGAAGTTGGGGAAGTTGGCGAGAATATTATCCTTCTCGGTTGGTCCGGCAAATAGATAAGTTCCTGGTACACTACTGTTTTGAAAGCGATACATTTGCGTTCCCAAGTTTCGGCTCGAATCCAAGGCGTAGAACGCTACACCTTCTTCTTTAAAGCTGGGAAAGTTTTGGCGGATGTTTGCCGCTTCCTCTGGACCAGCAAACAGGTAAGTACCTGGCCTTTGAGTATTTTGGAAGCGAGTAAATTGCAACAAATCGTCGTTCGGTTCAATCCCTACCCGAAAAGCTATCCCTTCTTCCTTAAACCCGGGGAAGTTTTGCCGAATATTGGCCGTTTCTTCAGGACCAGCAAATAAGTAAGTACCTGGCACACCAGTATTTTGGAAGCGGGTAAATCCAGTATTAAGCTTGTTTAACGAATTTGGATGGTTAGGATTGGGGTTAGGATTAGGATTGGGGTTAGGATTAGGATTGGGATTGGGAGTCGGAATAGATAATCTCAGACGCAATACCTTATCATTCATTGTTAGGTAAACTATTGAACTATCAGGAGCGGCGGTAACATCTCCGCGAGATATATCAAATGTGGGATTGCCTAAGTTTTCTTGGTAAGCAATAGTATTTAGGGTAGAAGGAAGTGCAATTAATGCTGTTCCCATTATTCCCAGAGATAAAGCTCCATTGGCGAGAACGTAGAAATTCCCCGATGTATCAGCTGTCATGCCAACACTATCAATATCATTGAAGAGAATATTTGGGCGTTCATTAGGTTGAATGCCATCGGCTGCATTAAAAGTGGCTGGGAAAGATACTAAATCTATATGTGTAGTTCTTTCTCCTGGCTCTAAAGTGGGAAGAGTAGTAAGAACTTGACCTTGAGAATTAACTGCTATACCTGGACCTGGAAAGACAACTGTTCCTAAATTAGAATTAGAAGGTAACCTTTGCGCTCGTGTGCCTGCCATGAGTACCTTCGACTCTCCTGGGATGGGTGCTCCATCTAAACCAATACGAATTTTGATGACAAATGGATTAATTCCAGAGTTAGATGCCCCAGTAATAAATAAGTCATAGGCATTGCCAAGCTCCTTAACTGCGATGTCGTTGTATTTAGAAAAATCAGGATGCCCCAGCCAAGACAGATCATGTATCGTGTCGTCAGTAATGTTATAAATAGAACTCCTGTCAAGGCTAAGATTGCGAATATTTGATACCTGAGTGACAGTGAAAGTATTCGGATCGAGACGAAAAATGATGCCGTCATCTCTTAGTCCAAAAATGCTCGTTGAATTTCCCGATGTAGCCAATTTAACAGAAGTAGAGGCCGATCCGGTTGAGAGCCTATTGAGCAGCCTGCCATCAGCAGCAAATTTGATCAGAGAATTGTCGCTGTATAATATGTCAGTTTCTGAAACTAGGAGATTTTGCTGGTTATCGACAACCAGTCCGCGAGGTGCCTTAAAATTGCGGAGAAAGACTTCTGAAGCTTGCTCTAGCCGGACAACTTCTCTATCAATGGTGACAATAACGCTATCATCTTCTGTCTTTAACTGTTGTAATTCTGGCTCACTTAATGTCACTCCCCGCACTAAATCTGAAAACAGTTCCCCTTCATCCCCAGGAGTATCTAAATCAGGATGCAATTTCCAGTCAATGCTGTGTCCCAATTCCTCCAGTATGACATCAACAATTGCGCCTTGATTGTTACTATTTTGTTCGAGGAATTCCCGCGACAGATAAATAGTATAATTTTGTCCAGCAAATGCACCATTTGCCCCATTAATCTCCGAAGCAGAGCGAATCTCGATTTTAGGTAAGACATCAGCATCTGTTTGTGCCAATTGCCCAATGAGTAGTTTAGCCTCATTCCCATTCACTGCGTCGCCAAAAGCTAATTGAATTTTTGGGATAAAATCATCACGACTTAGAAATCCCTTTAACCAAGAAGCAGCGGTAGTTAGAGATTGTTCTAGAGGAAAATACAGGTCACTGTATTGTTCGAGTCCCGCAAAGTTGGTGTTTTTTAATAACCTATTCATAATAATCTTCTCCCATCTCAAACTCAAGGGTGCTATGGCGTTTCCTTTGAGATGTGAAACTCAATAACCCTACTCCAGTAGCGAGTCAGAAATCGAGCGCAACCAGTAGCGAGTAAAAACCCCGTCCAGCCAGTTTCGGGGACTGAGGGGGGGAGCTTCTAGACTGATGTTGACAGCGACTGGTTCGCTGGCGATTGCGTGAATGTCCAAAGAGGGAAATGATGTAGCGCACATGGAGGAAATCACCTCCTGAGTTTGAAGATATTTGCTACACTCCCAATGTAACAACCCTGTCCAACCAAAAGCCCCTACCACAATAAACATTTAATATTTATGCAACACGGCTGAGTTTTATAGTCATTTCAATTAAGATTGAGAATATCAATTCCAGAGTTCATCGGGATTTTGTCGGTCTAGACTGTATCAGACTTATCTGAAATGACTATAGATAGTAAATCGCCACTATCTATAGCGTTTTTCAGTCTGCTGAGGTACAAAAGTTATGGGTTTTAGGCAAAAGGTACAAGGGAAGAAAAATATGTGTACCTCACTAGCTTAGGAAACGCTATATAATACAGAGTAGGGGCAGTAACTTGGCGTTGTCAAATCGAAAGATGATCCGAATCAGCTTGAAACTGAAATTACTTTGATAGCAAGGATTGCATTGCATCTTTCATATTCTGATCTGACAACACCGTAACTTTGCCCGCACTGAGATTTGAATCTGACGCGATTTAGCAATTTATCTCGGACGTTTACAAAATGTTCACCTCGTAAGCGATGCCGTCGTAACGAAACTGAGGATAGTTCGCCAGGACGTTTTGGTATTCCGCCTGACTAGCGGTATAGAAATGGGTTCCGGGGACGGTCTGATTCGAGAAACGATGTACATCGGTTCCGAGATTAGCAGTCGTGTCGAAGACGTAATAGGCGATGCCATCGTAGCGAAATTCCGGGTAGTTGGCGACGACATTTTGTCTTTCCGCCTCGCTAGCAGTGTAGAAGTGGGTTCCAGGGATGTTTTGATTGGCAAAGCGATGGACGGGCAAGAGATTGTCTCCCGGTTGGATGCCAACGAGGAAAGCAATGCCATCTAATTGAAATTCCGGATAGTTCAACACAACATTCGTAACCTCATCGGCACTGGCACTATAGAAATGAGTTCCAGGAACGTTTTGATTAGAGAAACGGACGACCGGATTGTTCAATAATTGGTCTTGTTCCATAAATCTCACCGAGGCAAACAAAGCGTTCACCGCAGAACTAACCAGTTGTTGATCGACCACAACTGTTTGTCCGCCAATAGTAATAGTTCTAGGTGGAGAAATCGTAATCGGTTGAGTTACTGGTGGCAAAACTGGAGTAAAGGGCACTGTCACCGGGATCGCAGCTGGCGGCAAAACTGGAGTAAAGGGCACTGCCACCGGGATTGTGGCCGCCACGGCGGCATCCACCCTCATGACACTAGCTTCCTGAGCCTCCATCAGAGAAGAGTCATCCGGATTGTCGAAGGCCATCAATACTGGCGACGCAGTGATCCCACCACCATCAAAAACTTCTTGAGCAGAGTGATCAGGCTGAACTTGTTTATCATCCCCCCCTCTAATCGACTGGTCATCCAATGAGTTTATCGCAATAGGAGATTGAATCGGGTCTTGAAAGGTTGCAGCAACGCTAACCAGTTTTTCTGACCCTTGGATCGGCCCGCCGTCAGGCTCCACAGACAGGGCGGGAGTTACCCCATCCTCAGGCCGACCAATATCTTGTCCGTTGAAATCGCCGATCACCTGGTAAGGGGTTAACCCGTTAATGTTTACGAGGTCGGGAACCTCCTCTTGAACCTCAAGGTTAGGTATTAGTAATACAGCATTAGAAATCCTCATGGCGATCCTCCCCGACTTATCGATTCGGACTTTAATTGTTATAAACCGTTGTAAAGATTTACAAAAACCCGCCCGACTTCGGGTTGTGTTCGCTCGAAGACACCTCCGCAGTTTAAGCCCTTTAACAATCCCAGCGAATCCCGTAAATCACCTCTTACTCGTACTCTCATTCTAGCATTTTTAATTCTTGTTTAGTTGTAAGAAATAGGAGAAGATTATGGTTCTCCTAAGACTCCCGGAAGAGCGGTAGAATATCTAGGGCTTGCTGAATAATGGTAAAACCCTTTTAAAATAAAGCTTTTGACCTGTTAAAGTCCGATGTTCATGCTGCGAAAATAGGATTGGGACTTTCAAAAACCTTGCATTATCTTTCTTGTAGTACATCACTTGGTACAAAAAACAAGGGCAACAAAGCCTGAAACGACCGGCTACTGACGACCGACTCCTGACTCCTACCCCCAGGAAAAACTTTTTCAGCAGACCCTATCTAGAGATGTTGGTGATCGGTTCAGACTAAATCCAGTTATTAAAAACTGATTATTTATTCTACCCTTTGACTTTTGCCTTTTGCCTGTCCTCATAAGTATCCTATACTCAACGGATTTAGTATCAGACACAAGCCTGAGTTAGCCATCGAATTTTAGGCCAACTTCTCAGAATTTCAGAACTCAATCAACGTGCGATTACCCTGAACAAAAAGGTTATCGATAGCGTCTAAAGAACACCGATTTTTCGGAGGCGATCGAGATAGTTTTGACCGACCAGATCGGGAGAATAGGTACTTTGAATTTTGTGTCTTCCCGCAAGGGCGATTCTGCCAGTATCGGGTTCATCTTCAATAACTCTCCGCATCAGCCAGGCCGCATGGTCGAGATCGGGGTCAGCCCATTTCTGTCCCTCCCCAAAAGGGTAGTCATCCTTTTCGAGGGATTTCAATCTATACTTGACTGGAAACGCAGTGGTTTGATCGACAAAGTCTCTCGTTCCAGAATAATCGGTGGCAATCACTGGTTTGCCGAGTAGCATGGCTTCCGCCAAAGTGTAACCGAATCCTTCCGAGCGATGTAGCGAGACATAACAATCGCAGCAATTCATTAGACTAAGGACTTCGCTGTAAGTCATTTGCTCGTTAATAATAATGATGTCTGATTCTTCCTCGGTCATTTTCAAGAGTCGTTCTAAATTATTTCCGTCCGCATCCCGTCCCATTGTTTTGATCACCAGAGCAGTGGCAACTTTGAGGGGACGACGACGAAAAGCGAGGCGGTAAGCCTCGATCACGGCCAGGGGGTTTTTGCGTGTTGAGTAGGAGGAAAAATCGAAGTTGAACAGGAACAGAAAAGCCTCCGCAGGAAGGTTAAATTGACTTCGATCGACCGACTCGAAATCCGTTAAGGTAACGGCAGGCGGCATCCAAACAACTGGCAGGTCTAAAGTTCCCTGTACACTCGCTTGGATAAAGCGCGTGGGAGCCCAAACCTCGTCGAAGTCTCCATAGGAAGCGATCCAATCACTGGGAAACCGACTGATTTCCCAAAAAGGCATATTAATTCGATACTGGGACGATCGTTGACATAACGGGGCAACTGCCTCGGAAACGACGGCGAGTTGATCGGCATTAACCGAGTAAATCTGTACGCGGGCATCGGGTATGGACGAGAGAAGCGACGCAACAGAGCAATCGGATTGACGGGCGCTCACATTAACGGATACGTTAAAGCCCCGGACTCTCGCCCCAGTCGTCGCCAAACTCTTCAAAACCGATCGCCCCGCTTGTCCCACTCCCATCTCGGCTTTAAGGTAGCCGATAACACAAACATCATATTCGCTTGGATCGATGGGACGGTGAGATGAGGACGGGCGGGGTAAGCTAAATTGTTCGGCAAAGCGCTCGAGAATAGGAGACACAAAATATTCATCAATGCGGTGTTCGGTGGCGTTTTGAATAAACCATTTAGCGTAATTTTTTCGTCCATCGGGATCGTCTAGATCGAATAGCTTCTGTAGATTGGACTCTTTCGCCCAAAAATAGTACATTAAATTAGTCAAAGGATATAGGCCTTTTGCAGCACCTTGCCAGTAGGGTTCATTGAGAAATTTATGGAAAGTTTGAAAGGGATTATCTACCCAAGTCTCCTCGATTTCTCTATAGCACCATCGCATCAGATTAGTGATCGGAACTTGATTGCTAAAACTACCGTAACCGTAATCCAGCATTTGAATTTCCTTAATGCCAAATTGTTTTAACTGAGCGATATAGTAGGAGATTAAATTTTGTAGAACAGGTTCTAAATTCTCTTTATACCTAGAGGTGTGCTTGGAAAGACGGGCAGGACTTTTAACGTCGATTCCACTAAAATGGAAGAAGATTAAAGGTTCTCCGTTAACTCGCCATCCTTCTGGAGTTTTTTCTAAATTACGTTGCCATAAATTCCAATAGGCGACATTAAGATTAGGATGGCGTAAAATTTTCACCCGCTCGCAGAAACTCGGTAGTAGATCGATAAATTTTTGATCGACAAAAATCCCCCTGTCAATTTGATTTAAGCAGTAAAATCTTAGTCGTCTCCCCCACCAATGAAGAAAAATTAGAGTAGACTCACTGTTACTAACGGCCAAAAAGCCGAGATTATAAATTCCAGACCTCATCATTGCGATATCGTCCGGATAGTAATCCGTTTCGGCTGGTGCAGTGATGTGGGGAGTTAAAACAAAATCCGCACCTTTTGCGAGTGCTTCAATAACAACGGTCATCGGGGCAAATAACTCGATATCAGGATCCAGATAAATGACTCGCCCAAAATCCCATTTTTCCAACAGTAGTCGTATTACAAATGGTTTAACTGCTGTGTTAAACTCCATTATATCGTACCGAAAAGCAAAATCAAAAAAATTAGGTATATCTAAATCTTGTACCTCAATAATTTTGACCCCTTCGATGCCTAATTCTAGGTTTGATTTATTGTCGGCTCGGCATAAAAATAGGGCTGCTTCTGGATGATAGCGACGCAAAGAGGAAAATAAAACTCTAGCGTAAGGGAAATAGTTATTAGAACAAATTGTGATAATTGCCAATCTTTTTTGATTTTGACCGCTGGCAAATGAAGACAAATTGGACTCGACCTTCATCTCTAGTTCTTGACTCATTTGTAGTTTCCTTGTACAAAAAATTAATTGGTTTGTTATTATTTCTTGACTCTGCCAATTCAAAATTTCATATATTGCTAAATTTTTTTCTGTCGTAATCAAGTTTTGTTATATTATTTAATCCCCAGAGATTCCCAGTCGTTTTCTCAAGCGAAACCAAAAAGATCTAAGTTTCCAAAATTTACTACTTTCCATGGCTAAAATTTTCTCTTGGGCTTGGTATAAATCAGTTTTTAAGGCTTCTAAATCTAGAATCTTGTGGTTCAGTTGAGATATTAGTATTTGTAGTTCACTTTCTTTGATTTGATAGTATTTGACCTGCTCATCTTTAAACAATTTTAGTTTTTTTAGCTCTCGAGATAGACGTTGAGATTCAAATCGTTCGTCTTCCAAACATTGGTTTAATATGGTGATTTCTCTATCTCGTTCTTGTGTACTTTTATTTAGAAGAATCGTTTGATCGGTTAAATCTTTAATTCTAAAAAGACTAAAATTATCGAAGACGTTAGGAGGAGTTTGAAAATGAAATCTAAATTGACTAGATTCTTTCGCTAGGTAATAATCATTTAATCCGTCAAAATAAACTAAATCATAGCCTTTTTCCTCTAAAAAACTGGCAATATTAGTCTCACGACGAACGGGAGAATTGGGAATAGTCGCTTCAATAATAATTACGGTAGGTCTGAAAGTGTCCCAATCGTTTCCCGCTATTACTTGCTCTTCCCATCCTTCTACGTCGATCTTAAGAAAATCAATGGCAATAGAGCCATATTTCTGGCAAATTTCGGCGAGGGTAGTAACGCTTACCTCATAACAAGATAGAGCTAATTGCCTCTCGGCAGCTAGTTTGATGGCGATATTGCTATCGAGTGTTGAAAAACCACTACCCTGTAACTCGAAAAATTCAAGTGTTGTTTTTTGCTCGCCAACCGCTAAGTTTAAATTAACATCTTGGGGTCTATCTCGCTGTAAGAGTTCAAAAAAATCCCGTACAGGTTCTACATTTATACCCCGCCAACCTCGGTCGTAAAAAGCTTTTGTAACTGAATCGTAAACGGGATGGTGCGCTCCGATATCGATATAGAAACCCGATTCTTTATCTTTAAAAATTCGATTGAGAATTACATCTTCAAAGTTCTGAGCGTAGGAAGTAAACATCTATAGTTTTTGATTATAAATATTAAAAGGCTGCCACAAGTCACAGTATACCACAATTCAGAAATGTTGAGCTTCTACACAAAACTTTACATATAAGCCAGTGAGAACAGGTGTTCGTTTAGAGAGATTAAATTGGGAGCATCTCACCTTTACAATAACTAGAAATGCTTAATCAGATCAATAAAAAAGTTAAAAAAGGCAACCATTTAGATAAGCACAGCGATGACGAAGGACTTGCAGTACATTACCAGATTCCCAACTTGCACCAGTAATTTTAAGAGGATGAGCAATTTGTTTAATTTTTCATTCAAGGTCGCCAGAGCCAATCGAAATCCCCTCCACCTGCAAATAACCATAATTAACAATTCGATGTTTATACTTGTTCAAATAAGTAATAAAATTCCCCACTTGCGGCCCTGACCATTCTTCAAAACAAGAGATAGCCGCGTCCACTTCCCCCTTCCAGAGAAAACATTTTACCTCCTCAATTCGCTGGAATGACCCGCCAAATTTATAGAGGTTTTCGATTAAATGATACCAATCCAAAATTTCAATTCTTTCCTGTTTTTCTTTTATCTGACCAAATAAATTCTAGATACCATCATGTCCATCTCTAGAAGTGTTGAACGTCGAAAAAAGTCATACCAAAACGCCTATTATAGATAGGATGTAGAAGTCAATATAAACCTCAAGCATATCATAAAATATGCTAATAAATTTTCCAAAACTCATGAAAGATATTTGGAAACCACTGCCTAAAAATGACTACCCCGCTTTAGACACTTTTACATTTTTGTCCTGTTGGATTGGTTTTGCTTTAGATAAAAGCATCGTCAGTATGAGGGACTTATGCAGTCGAATGGTACTGCAAG
>NZ_JADEXY010000277.1 GCF_015206885.1 Microcystis aeruginosa LEGE 91341
TGCCATTGGTGTCAACTTAAGGGAAGAGGTTCCCATATTTGTCGATGGAGAGCCTCTTTCTCTCGATGTCGCTGACGTTCAGCTTTAATCAGTCCAAAAAGTTGAGCGCGTTCGGCTAAATAGCTGATTACATCTGGATTTTCGCCCCTCCAGAAAGCCTTCGCTACATAGTAAAGGCTTCTAAAAACCATCTCGACAGAAATTTTTTCTGGCGGCTGAGGTCGAGCTACAGCCACATCTTGAACTATCTGAATGAGAACAGTATAGAAAATCAAGGTAGTGAGAATTTGGATTTGTACGCCGTTAGTATGTCCAACCCATAAATAGGCCAGTCCTAAGAGTCGCTTGGTTAAGAGAAAAGCTTCTTCTATCTGCCATCTTCTTCTATACAAATCACAAACTTCTTCAGCGGATAGTTGTTCAGAATCAAGCACGTTTGTCAAATAATCATACCAAGTATTTCCCCAAAGAACTGAGACTAATCTGACGGTCGAATGGCAAGGATTAGAGCGATACTGACCGAGGGTAATAATCTCATCTCGGTAAAGTTTTCCTGCGGACAAAACTTGCTTTATTTGGTAAGATGTTTTTCCCCTCATGCGGGTAAGAAAATATTTTCCTTCCTCAGTAAATTGGTCAAACCACGGAAAACTAAAAAAGCCTAGGTCAACGACTAGCAAGCCTGATGTAGGTAGCTCATTTATTAACTGTTCTGCCCATACTTTATCGTTACATTTCTCATTTTTCTGATACCATACTGTCACAGGTACTTGCGTAAATGCCTCAACAATCATCATTATTCTTCCAGCCAATTTCCCAGATTCCTTCTCGGAAGCTTTCAGCCTTTTCCTCAGCTGCTCTAAGGTTGAGCCATCGGCTATCCAAATAACACTGAATTTTTCTCTCACCTTTTGCCATTTCTCAGCTATGCTAATTTTACCTGACATTTCTTTTCTTTTTTCTAAAATATTTCTCAGCAGCAATACAAAGATTTCCGTAGGTAAGCTCATCAATCTTTTGGATACAGCTTGCTTACTTACTTTTAGAGGTTCTACCCAGAGTAATCCTTCCTCTTTTAAG
>NZ_JADEXY010000063.1 GCF_015206885.1 Microcystis aeruginosa LEGE 91341
CGACGGTGAGCTCAGCCGAACCGCCGAACGGTGCTGCGCCGTCCACTTGGTTTTCGAGACTGGCCTTTTAATTCTAACGTAAAGCCGCCGTTCTACGGCGGGGTTTCAGACCCAAAATTTCCGATGAGTTCATTTTTGAAATTTGACGATCAACACGCGTATCAAGCGGAGATTCAATACCAAAGTCCTGAAATGATCTGGCAACGCCAGGAAATTCGGGCGTTGTTGGCCCTGCAAACGGGCGATCGGGTTCTCGATATCGGTTGCGGGCCGGGGATTTTAGCCGGCGAAATGGCCGACGAGGTGGGTTCGTCGGGTGGGATCTGGGGCATCGATATTAGTGAAACCATGCTCGGTCTGGCCGAAAAACGTCGCGCGGCGAAAAATACGATCGCTTTACAGTTGGGAAGGGCCGAAGAATTACCCTTTGCCGATCATACTTTTGACGCGGCGGTGGCCGTTCAAGTTTACGAGTACGTTACCGATATCGATCGGGCGCTCGAAGAGTTATTCCGGGTGTTAAAACCGGGGGGACGCGCCGTCATTCTCGATACCGATTGGGATTCTTTAGTTTGGAACGTGGGCGATCGCTCTAGAATCCGGAAGATTCTCGATCTCTGGGACGAGCATCTGGCCGATCCCAGATTACCCGAAAGGTTGACTTATTTGCTACGGGACACCGGATTTGAAGAGGCATCGCTGAAAATCCTGCCTTTTCTCAACCGCGATTGTCATGAAGGAACCTATAGTTACTGGTTGATCGGATTTATTCAATCGTTTCTGGAAGGGCGATCGGATATCGATAGCGAGGAAGTGCGAGCCTGGGTCGAGGAATTACAGGCGCTCGACCGGGAGAATCGCTATTTTTTCAGTTTAAATCGTTATATTTTTCAAGCGAGGAAGCCTATCTAATATGAACATCGGTATCGAGATAGAATTGCCCGTTGTCGATCGCGAGGGGAACGCGGCCAGCTACGAGTCAGTCCGGAACCTCTTTAAAAAGTTGGCGGAGCGCCACGATTTTGAACCGTACTTCGATAGCTTCACTACCCAATTAATCGGGGTGAGAAAACGACAGGAAACGGGGTGGATAGATGTGGGTACGGACTACGGATTCTGTACCCTAGAAGTCGCCTTTCCCCCCGAAGACGGTTTCTTCTCCGTGCAAGCGGCGTGGAATCGGTTTATGGACGGTGTGTTATTGCCGGTGTTGGCCGAGGAAGAGTTGCATATTTTAGGATATGGCTGTCAACCGAAAACGGAAACGCCGCGCGCTAAGTACGTGGCGGCGAAAGGTCATTATCGGTTATGGGATAAAATCGTCGATCAACACCCGATCCATTTTTCCTTCGAGAATTGGCCGGGATTCGCCTCTCTACAATTTAATCTCGATGTGTCGCCAGAATCGATCGTCCTGGCGAGTAATTCCCTGATCAAACTATCTCCCGTAATTTGGGCGTGGGGCGCGAATTCTTCCGTGTCCGGTTCCAAAGTATTGTCTATTTCCTCCCTCAGAG
This sequence comes from Microcystis aeruginosa LEGE 91341, assembly GCF_015206885.1. Lineage (GTDB taxonomy): Bacteria > Cyanobacteriota > Cyanobacteriia > Cyanobacteriales > Microcystaceae > Microcystis > Microcystis aeruginosa_H. The sequence goes on from NZ_JADEXY010000063.1 coordinate 1,518, forward strand.
TCGAGGGCTATCGTACCTTAGCCGAGATGAATCCCTTCTTTCAAGGTCGGCTCAATTTTCCGCGACGGCTCTTCGCCAGTTTGGAAGATTATATGCTTCAAGCTTGGGAGCAACCCATCTTCGAGGTGGTTCGCGAACGGACAATTTACTATCCCGTGAATCCGGATCTCAGTACCTTGGAGTTTGCCCATCTCGGAGAGGCGGAATTTATCGACTTACACGATCGTCGGCGAACCCTATTCTGTGAACCCTGCGACCTCGCGCAAGGATTAATTTTCTATTGGCCGGCCGTTCGGATGAAATTACAACTCGATTTGAACCAAAGTGTACAAACAATTCTGACCGCGATGACCACGGGTTCCGCGCGAGATGTGCTGAAGAATCCGTGCAACAGTTTTATCGAGATCCGTCATCTGCCCGCCATGTCCCGAACCGAAACTTTTAGTTGGCTCGCCCTATTTTTGGGTTGTTTGGGAGATATCGAGTCCTGCGATCGTCTCACGAGAGATTTGCGATTAGAGGAGGTACGTTTTAGCTCTGGCGAGGTATTAACGCAAGGATGGGAGACGAGTTTACAGGATCGATCGCTCGGCGATTGGGGACGCGAGGTACTCGATATCGCCACCCATAGTTTGGAACGACGGGAACCGGCGTTACTACCTTTTATCGAACCACTGGCCCGACGATTGCAGGAGCGCGCTTCCCCCGCGCGCGAGAGCGTGGAGAGTTTTGATCGAGACGGCATTGACGGACTGATCGAAAAACTGAAAATCCGTTAGGTTATAAAGGGAAAAAAGTTTTATGAATATTTACAATTTTTCAGCTGGCCCCGCCATGCTTCCGAAAGTCGTCATGGAGGAAGTTCGAGAAACCTTTCTCAACTACCGAAACACGGGGGCTTCGATTATTGAAATCGGTCATCGCTCCGATATTTTCGTGGAAGTTTTGGAGGAAACCGAACGGCTTTTTTATCAACTGACCGACTTGCCCGCTAACTATAAAATTTTGTTCGTTCACGGTGGGGCGCGAATGCAGTTTTCCGCGATCCCGTTGAATTTGATCTCGCTCTCTCCCGCGCGCAAATCCGGCTACGTGGAAACGGGAAATTTCGCCCGACAAGCTTGGGAAGAAGCGCGGCACTATAGTCTCGCCCAGGTGGTGGCTAGTAGCGCGGATACCGATTTCGATCGAATTCCCGACGAGCGATCGATTCAATGCGATGAAGACGCGGCCTATCTGCACATTACCAGTAACAATACTGTCTATGGTACTCGTTGGAATCGCTTTCCCTCGGTGAAAGTTCCGCTGGTCGTGGATGCCACTTCAGAGATTTTATCGAGACGGATGGACTATTCACAATTCGGGGTCACTTATGCCGGGTTTCAAAAAAATCTCGGTCCCTCGGCCCTGGCGTTGGTGATTATCCGCGACGACCTACTGGGCCACGCTTTACCGGAAACTCCCTTACTGTTGGATTATAGTATTTATGCCAAGCATCGCTCCCTATATAATACGCCCAATACTTTCGCGATTTACATGATGCAACTGATCTTACGCTGGATCGAAAGTTTGGGGGGAATCGCGGCGATCGAACGCTTGAATGATGCCAAGGCGAAATGTATTTATGATTATTTGGATTCCACGGAATTCTATCGGGGAGTGGCGCGCCCACAAGATCGATCGACCATGAACGTTACCTTTCATCTTCTCGATCGCTCTTTGACCGATCTATTTTTACAAGAAAGTCGTGACCGGGGACTGCTGGCCCTGAAAGGACATCGATCGGTCGGTGGAATTCGCGCCTCTATCTATAACGCGATGCCGATAGAAGGTGTCAAAGCTCTCGTAGAATTTATGAAGGAATTCGAGAGAATTTATGGTTAAAAAAACCGTTGGTTATAGTCTTATTATTCTGGAGACAAATACAGAAAAAATGACGCACTTTGCCGCACCAGAACAACAATTTTTTATGAAGGAATTCGAGAGAATTTATGGTTAAAAAAACCGTTGGTTATAGTCTTATTATTCTGGAGACAAATACAGAAAAAATGACGCACTTTGCCGCACCAGAACAACAATTTTTATCGATGTAACTTATCACAAAAATCACCGATCTATGACTCATATTACTGAATCCAAATTTTACGGTAAACGTTTTACCACCCCGGAAACGCGATTAATTTTCGCGGATGAAACTCGCTATCAACGCTGGTTAAATATCGAAGCCGCCCTCGCTTTAGTACAGGGTGAACTGGGCGTGATCCCGAGCGAGGCGGCCGAGGAAATCGCCCAAAAAGCGAAACTGGAGAATCTGGATTTAGAACGGGTCAAGATAGATTTAGAACTTACCAGTCATTCCCTGGTCCCCTTGTTAAGGGAAGTGCAACGAGTATGTCGCGGCGGCCTCGGAGAATATATTCACTACGGGGCGACCACCCAAGATATTCAAGATACGGCCACGATGTTAGAGATGTTAGATGCTTTCCGAATAATCCGACGGGATGTTCGGGCGATCGCTCAAACCCTAACGGAATTGGCCACCCAGCATAAAGAAACCCTAATGGTCGGCCGTTCTCAAGGTCAGTACGCGCTAACCACTACTTTCGGCTATCGGGTGGCGATCTGGTTAGATGAACTTCTCCGCCATTTGAAGCGGATGGATGAAGCGGAAGAACGTATTTTCGTCATTTCCCTTTTCGGCGGTGTCGGTAATATGAGTTGTTTACCGAGGGGGATCGAAACGATGCGAATGTTGGCTAAACGTTTACATCTCAACCCGGCGAACACCAGTTGGCATACGGCGCGCGATCGGATCGCCGAGTTCGTGATGCTTTTATCGATGACAGCATCAACGTTAGGTAAAATTTGTAACGAGATCTATGTATTGTCTCGCACGGAATGTTCCGAATTAGCCGAACCTTACACGCCAGGAAAACTCGGTTCGTCAACGATGCCCCATAAACGAAATCCCGAAGTTTCCGCCCAGGTAGTCCTTCTGGCGAGGATGACAAAATACAATGTGGCCATGTCTTTAGAAGCGATGATCGCCGAGGACGATCGAGATCTTCGCTCCCTACGAGCGGATTGGATCTGTATTCCCGAAGTTTGTAGTTATACTGCCGCCGCCGCGACTTTATGCGGCAAGTTATTGAAAAAGTTGGATATCTGTCAAGACAAGATGGCGACCAATCTAAAGGTACAGGAAGATTTCATTTTTTCCGAGCAATATATGATAGCTTTGGGAGAAATTATCGGTAAGCAGTCCGCGCATTCGGTAGTGTACGAAGCGTCTATGCAAGCGTATGAAAGTGGACAACCGATTATTAATCATCTCCTGAAACACCCACAGGTAGAGAATCATCTGAGTCGCTCCGAACTAGAAGATATTCAGAGCCCGGCCAACCGGATCGGTGCGGCTAAGGAGTTGACGCAAGCGATTATCGACCAATCTAACCGTTATTTAGGGCTTGCTGAATAATGGTAAAACCCTTTTAAAATAAGGCTTTTGACCTGTTAAAGTCCTGCGAAAATAGGATTGGGACTTTCAAAAACCTTGCATTATCCTTCTTGTAGTACATCTCTTGGTACAAAAAACAAGGGCAACAAAGCCTGAAACGACCGGCTACTGACGACCGGCTACTGACTCCTACCCCCAGGAAAACCTTTTTCAGCAGACCCTATTTAGAGTTTGTCGAAAAGCTTTAAAACAAAAGCGGTCCCGGTTTTTTCCAGATTTCCCGTAATCCGAACCGAGATCTGGGGGGGCGATCAGGGACAGTGATTTTATCCCAATACTTCTTTTGATAACACCATTTACCCGTTTACAAGGATACTGAAACCCTTGCAATGATCTGGGCGATAAGCCCCAGAAAATCCAAAACCCGCGAGGTATTGGATTTTATCCTTCAGGATTCGGTCTCGAAATTTTGTGACTAGAATAACCTAAGTTGCTAGTTAGGAGTTGAACCTTTGGAAGATCGGGAAAATCTGCTCGAAAATCTGGTTTTACCCGCAAATACTCAAGTATCCCGGTGGCAAGAACAAAATATGTTTTTTGGGGGTGTGCATGGTGTGGCAGTGAATGATCGAAGGGAGTTAACTGCTACGGGCGATCCGCGTCGGGATGGAGTAGGATTATTGATTAGTAATTAGTAATCGGCCAACATAGTGGTGTGAGCTTGTTTACTTATTATCGTTTACTGTTTACTTTTGAGATACTCATGTTGCTCTTGCGTTATGGTATTACCGTGAGTGCGGTGCTTGGGTTGATTTTCTTGGCTGAATCCTCGGTTAAGGCACAAACTCAGTCCGCTGCCGATTTATTGAAGAAACCCCGACCTACTGCCAATCCAGTGTCTCAATTACCCGGTCCCTCGGCGGCACCGGCAACCACGGAAGCGGATCCCAAAGCCCCCAATTATCTTAATCCTAGTGGCAATCCCCTAATTTTTCCCACCAAACCAGATGAGGTAAATATTAGGGTAGTACAACCGCTCACCTTAAATCAAGCGATCGAATTAGCTTTAAAAAATAATCAGACCTTACAGACAGCCCGGGTCGATTTAGAAATCGCTCGCGCCCAATTAAAGGAACAACAGGCGGCTTTATTACCCACGGCCCAAGCGGAAACCAGTCTCACTCAAGATCAATCGGCAGTTGCCCAAAGACAGAATGAGTTGGCTCGTCAACAGGGAATCCCAGCCACTACACCCGAAGATAGTACCAACTTTCAGGGTAGTGTTAGCATCGTCTATGGGGTTTATACAGGGGGTGAACGGACAGCCCAGATCAAAAGGGCCGAAAAAGTGATCCGGCAACGGGAATTAGAGGTGGAACGAGTCTCGGAACAAACTCGTTTTGATGCCACCGATGCCTATTATGAATTGCAGAGGGGTGATGCTCAGGTAGCGATCTCCCAAGCGGCGATCGAAGATGCTAGTCAAAGTTTACGCGATGCTCAATTATTGGAGCAAGCGGGACTAGGAACCCGATTTGCTGTCCTACAGGCGGAAGTTGACCTGGCCAACGCTAACCAAGACTTAACCCGGGCGATTTCTAACCAGCGTATTTCCCGACGACGACTGGCGCAGATATTGAGTGTCGGTCAGCACATCGAGTTAACCGCTGCCGATGAGATTCGCGAGGCGGGAACTTGGGGCTTAAGTCTTGATGATAGTATCGTTTTGGCCTATAAAAATCGCGCGGAATTAGAACAACAACTATTACAGAGGGAAATTAGCGCAGAAGACCGCTCGATCGCTATTTCGGCGGTGATTCCCCAGGTGGACCTTTTGGGCGAGTATAATGTCCTCAACGATCTCAGTGATTCTGCTGGTTTTGGCGATGGTTTTAGCGTCGGCGGCCGGATTCGTTGGACTTTCTTTGATGGTGGTCGTGCTTTTGCTCGCGCCCGTCAAGCGGAAAGAAATATCGATCGCGCCGATACGGAATTCTCCCTCCGTCGCAATGAAATTCGCCTTCAGGTGGAGGAATCCTACTATAGTTTGATTTCTAACCAAGAAAACATCAAAACTTCGCAAAAAAGCATTGAATCAGCCACCGAAAGTCTGCGATTAGCCCGTTTACGCTTTCAGGCGGGTGTGGGAACCCAAACGGACGTGATCAACTCCCAACGGGATTTAACCGATGCCAGAAGTCGTTATCTACAGGCGATCGTTGATTACAATAAATCCTTAAATAGTCTCCAGCGATCGATTAGTAATTTACCGGACAATCGTTTGTTTGAAGTGCGTTAATTGTGCGATTTATTGATGTGTGGTGTGGGGGGAGATGGCCAAATCTCCCCTATTTTAACGGGTTTCGATGATTCTAATCTGTTGTTCCCGCAATTGCTGCAGGGTGGGAGTTTCCTGTAGTTTTTGCACCTGCGGACGCAGATTATGACAACGAGAGGAATTAATGCTACTGCATTGATTTTCGATCATGTTCTGTCGCCGCTGCTCGATTTGGGGACTGGTGCGAAAGTCTAATTGCTGATTGTATTGCGGATATTTTTGGTAAGCGCAGGATTCAGCCTCAGCTAAACAACGCTCACTGATAGGCAATTGGGCCACGACTAGGTTGCCGCTAACGCAAACCCAACCCAGACCCAGAAACAAACCTGATAATAAAGAATTTTTAGTGATCATCGCCAATATACCTCGGTGATCAAAAAATGTAGTCTCAGGATTGGCGGCCATGACGATAATTGCTAGGCAGACTCTCGATCATGATTCCACCTCTTTTATTCTAGTCAATTTTTCTGGCCCCGCCCACGATAGCTGAAAACAGCCCATTCCTACCCTTCGACTTGGCTCAGGGCAAGGCTTAATCGGTTAGGCGATCGTTCCCGTCAGGGGGGAACTAGGACTAGCATAGGACTTAATCGGCATTCTTCCCGCTAAATGAGCTAAACGTCCCGCTTTTGCCGCCATTGCCATGGCATGCGCCATCATAGCCGGATTGGCCGCCATAGCGATCGCACTGTTAATTAATAAAGCATCGGCCCCCATTTCCATGGCCCGGGCCGCTTCTGAGGGTGTACCGATCCCGGCATCGACCACCACGGGAATTTTGGCCGATTCGATGATAATCGCGATATTTGCCTCATTTTTCAGGCCCTGTCCCGATCCAATCGGCGATCCTAGGGGCATAACCGTGGCGCAGCCAGCTTCCTCTAAACGTTTGGCTAAGAGAGGATCGGCATTAATATAGGGCAGTACGGCAAAACCTTCTTTAACTAATTGTTCCGCCGCTTGCAAAGTTCCGATCGGATCGGGTAATAAATATTTAGGATCGGGAATAACTTCGAGTTTAATAAAGTTATTGTCTTCCTGTCCCAATAATTTGGCCATTTCCCGTCCTAAACGAGCCACCCGAATCGCTTCTTCGGCCGTTTGACAACCGGCAGTGTTGGGTAACATCCAAATTTTAGACCAATCGATCGCTTCTGCTAATCCCTCATGACCGGGCTTGCCCTGAGCCAAGTCGAAGGGTGCGTTCGTTTGTACTCTTCTAACGGCAACGGTGACAATCTGACATTCACTGGCACTAATACTTTCCTGCATAGTCGTCAGATTGGCATATTTGCCAGTCCCAGTCATCAAGCGGGAGTGAAAGGTTTTCCCAGCAATGGTGAGGCGATCATTTTGGGGCGATAAAAGCGCTTGGGGTTTATTCTCAATAATAGTTAAGGACATAGGTGGAATAGTAACGGGTGATGGTTGATTAAAGCGATCGCATCGAAAATGGGTCAAAATGGGATTAACTTTGTCATTAATCACCAGGTCAGCAATCAAGGAAGCAGTGACAGGAGCGAGTAAAATGCCATTACGATAGTGACCGGTGGCTAAAATCAGGTTATCACAGCTACTGCGGCCTAAAATAGGTAATTCATCGGCTGTACCCGGACGGAATCCCCACCACATTTCCTCGATTTCCCAGTCAGCTAAAGGGGGATAGAGACGGGTAGCACGCGCAAAAAGGGTTTGCAATCCTTGGGGTGTATTACCCGTTTGCCAGGAGACTTTTTCGGAAGTGGCCCCGATAATTAAACGACCATTGCGACGGGGAACCAGATAGGTTTGGGGACCGAATAAAACCCTAGTTAAGGTCTGGTTAGGGGGCATTTTTACCGCGGCCATTTGACCTTTGACGGGATGGATAGGAAGGGGTAAAAGTTGACTGGCCCAGGATCCCGCCGCTAAAATATAAATTTTTGCTTCTAATTCCCCAATTGAGGTATAAATACTCTTGACTTTTCCCTGCTTTTGTTGTAGGGCGTGGACTTCTACCCCTTGGCGAATTTCTACCCCTAAATTTTCGGCCGCTTGTTGCAGCGCAGTCACTAGCTGCCGGTTGTCCACTTGTCCATCGTCGGGATACCACCAACCACCGACCACATCTTTACCTAGTCCGGGTTGGTAGAGGTGAACTGCATTGCTGTCTAACCAAATTTTATTAGCTGTATTGGCAGCAATGGGCTGATCTAGCTCGTAAACAGGAGCAAGAATACCACAGGGATAGTAACCGCTGTTTATACCCGTTAAATCCTCGATTTTGCGGCTCCATTCTGGATATAACCAGCGCGATTGTAAACAAAGATCGAGAAACGGACCCGGGGGAATCCCTTCCGCATGGGGGGCCAACATTCCCGCAGCCGCACGACTAGCGGCCTGAGCTATATCTCGAACTAGGAGGGTAACTTTTGCCCCCCGCAATTGCAAATCGACGGCGATCGCTAATCCGATGATACCACCGCCCACGATCAAAATTTCGCTAGTTGAGTTCATAAAAGTCTCTGGCACCAAAGAGAATTACTGAAATGACAAGGAATCAGAAGTTAAAACAAGAAAGACGTAGTAAAATAACATATATAGTTTTTTATAGCGTTTTTCACTCTGGTGAGGTACAAAAGTTATGGGTTTTAGGCAAAAGGCAAGAGGCAAAAGGCAAAAGGGAAGAAAAATAGGTGTACCTCACTAGCTTAGGAAACGCTATATACCAATTAATCATAATTTTTAGCTCGATTGACTACTAAACTCCCAAATAGTGGGCCGAGAGGAGGGAGAAGTGAGGCTACTGGCATAATTCAAGATTAAGATAATTTGTAGTCGATCTTTTCTAAGCTTCCCTTTTTCTTTAGAGCATTATGACTTCCCCTGCTGTCGATCGAGTTTATCAAGGTCAATTCGGAGAGTTTACGATTACGGATAGCGATCGCCTAGGGGTGCGTCTCTACCGTCTGGGTTTAAATTTAGCGGCTTTTAGTTTCGCTGTCGCTACAATTATAGTTCTCACCCGACCGCAATTATTGCCCCTGACCAACCTTTTATACATTGGTTTTTGTCTGGGGTTAGGCATCAGTTTATTGACTATTCATATATATTTAATTCCCCTCCATCGTCTCCTGCAAGTTTTTTGGCTAATCGGGGCGATTACTTCCCTAATTTTCAGCCTCTATTCTCACCTTTCTCCCCTAGAATTTGTCTATAACCACCCGGTGAGTTTATTCGGTGTCGGCTTTATTTTTGCTAGTCTCACGGGGATTTATTTTAAAGAAGCTTTTTGTTTTAATCGTCTAGAAACCAAGTTTTTAACCCCTCTAGTTCCCACCCTTTTACTCGGTCATCTTTTGGGGATATTGCCCTTAAATTGGGAGAAAGGGCTATTAATTCTCTGGGCGACTTTATTCGTTATCTTTGCTCTGAGAAAATTAAGCCAACCTCTCCCCAACGATATCGGTGATAAATCGGTCTTTGAACATCTTAATCATTGATAACTGATAACTGATAACTGTTACTTATCTGGAGTCCTCGATGGTAGCCGGATTAGCAGTATTGGGAGTCTTGCTAGTGAACATTTGTATTAGACTAAAACCGACAAAAGCGAGTAAAGCTATGCCACCAATAGTAGTAACAATTTTACCCACGAGATTTTCTGTGCGGGGTTGTTCGGGGGCATCCTCGTTGGGATCCTCCGAATGGGCAAAACGATTGTAGAGGAAATCGAGAGCTTCATTGCGGAGTTCGTAGTAACGGGGATCCTCGGTAATTTGGGAACGAACCCGGGGACGAGCAAAAGGCATCTTTAACACCTCCCCGATTTTAGCGCTTGGGCCGTTGGTCATCATCACCAAGCGATCGCACAAGAACAAAGCCTCATCGATATCGTGGGTAATCATCAACACGGTTAACTGGTGTTCTTGCCAGATTTTCAGCAATTCTTCCTGTAATTCCTCTTTAGTAATTGCATCTAAGGCCCCAAACGGTTCATCGAGGATGAGGACTTGGGGACGAATGGCCAGGGCGCGGGCGATCGCAACCCGTTGTTTCATGCCTCCCGATAATTGGGGGGGTTTTTTCTGGGCTGCCTCTGTCAATCCCACTAAGGATAGATTTTCTTCCACAATCTTCACCTTCTCAGCGTGAGATTTTTCGGGATAAACGGAATTAACCCCGATATAAACGTTCTCAAAGGCAGTTTTCCAGGGCAGAAGCGAATAATTTTGGAATACCATCATCCGGTCTGGCCCCGGTTCCTTAACCTCTTTATCCTGTAGCAGCACTTGCCCACGACTAGGAGAAGAAAACCCCGCCACCATATTTAAAAGGGTCGATTTACCGCAGCCGGAGTGACCGATAATGCAGACAAATTCCCCCTCATTGACTTGCAGCTCCACACCGTCTAAAACGGTGTAAACCCCTTCGTGGGAGGGGTATTCTTTGGCAACATTACTAACTAATAAAAAAGGCTGGGTAGTAGTGGTGGAATTCACGGTCTTATCGGTAAAAGTTTGCATATTCGTCCTAGATTTATTTTAAGGTGGGCAAAGCCCACCACAACGATTAATTAGCGACAGGATCATCGAGGAGAACTTCTGAGACGCGATAATCGCGACGGATCGAGAAACGTTCCAGATAGCCGATCGGATCGTCAGGATTGAAAATAAGACGATCAAAGAGGGCAAAACTGTGGCGATCGGGTTCCAAATCGGGAAGGCCCAGGGACCGGCAAGCTTCACCAAACAGATCGGGACGACGGACGCGTTCAATCACTTCTACCCAGTTGCGGGGGAACGGTGCGTAACCCCAACGGGCAAGCTGAGTTAGGGTCCATAGGGCTTCACTCCGGCCTGGACAGTTAGCTTGATCGACGTAAAACTGATTAAATCGGAATAGGTGTTCGGGGGCAGTTCCTAAACCGCGATCGTAACCATCGAGGAAACCGGGGCGGATAATTGCCCTATCCACGCCCACATACTGGGGCTGACTGAGAATATTGACGATTTCTTCTCGATTACGCTGATCATCGCAGTATTCACAGGCTTTAATTAAAGCTTTCACCATGGCGATATGGGTTTCGGGATGTTTCGCTGCCCAAGTTTCCTTGACTCCGAGGACTTTTTCCTGGTGTCCGGGCCAAATATCGAGATCGGTGGCGATAACGTAGCCTAATTTTTCGTGAACGGCGTAGGAGTTCCAGGGTTCCCCCACACAATAACCGTCGATCTTACCCGCTTTTAGCAGGGAAACCATTTGAGGCGGCGGAATTACGGCTAAATTGAGATCACTATCGGGATCGATGTCGCCACTAGCTAACCAGTAGCGTAACAGCAGATTGTGCATGGAGGCGGGGTGAACCATGCCGAAAGTGGCGATTTTATCGGGACTTTGCACTTGCCCTGAGCTAAGTCGAAGGGGGAGGGCATCCTTTAAGTCCTCGAGTTTTTCTACCCCCAATTCCCTGTATTTATTGCTGAGGGTGATGGCGTTACCGTTGCGACTGAGTACCAAGGCACTAATGACGGGGACAGAGGGCTTATTGCCAGCGCCAATGGTCATGCTGAGGGGCATTCCCGCTACCATCTGGGCCGCATCGAGACGACCGGTGGCCACTCCTTGGGCGAGTGCTTTCCAGTTGGGTTCCCGTTGCAGGACAACATCATCTAATCCTTCCTCGGCGAAGAAACCTTTCTCTTTGGCGATAATAATCGGGGCGCAATCGGTGAGGGGGATAAAACCGATGGTGGGATTGGTTTTCAGTCTGGTAGCTTGGCCGATCACCGTCACTGGTCCGGTGGGTTGACCGACTTTCTTCGATCGCTTCTGTTGGTTGAGGAAATAAACGATCTCGTTACGGAGGGAGTAGTAACTAGGGTGATTAACTACTTCCAAACGATGCCGGGGCCGGGGAATGGGAACATCGAGAATCTGACCGATATGGGCCTCCGGACCGGTGGTTAACATCACCACTCGATCGGATAGTAATAGGGCTTCATCCACATCGTGCGTGACCATGATACAGGTAACGTGGCTTTCTTCGACGATTTCCATCAAACGTTCCTGTAAATTGCCTCTGGTTAACGCATCCAGCGCCCCAAAGGGTTCATCAAGGAGCAGGACTTTTGGCCGTAGGGCTAAAGCGCGGGCGATCGCTACCCGTTGTTTCATGCCTCCCGATAATTCTCCCGGTCGTTTGTTGGCGGCATGGCGCAGGTGTACCATATCGATACTATGTTCGATGACACTTTTGCGTTCAGCAGCCGGCAGATGACGCAGCACGCGATTAACTCCTAGGGCGATATTTTCCCGGACGGTTAACCAGGGCAGCAGGGAATAATTCTGGAACACCACCATGCGATCAGGACCGGGACCTTTAATTTCTCTTCCCTCTAAAATCACCCCTCCCACCGTCGGGCGATCGAGTCCAGCGACCATATTTAAGAGGGTGGATTTCCCGCAACCGGAATGACCGATTAAAGAGATAAATTCCCCTTGAGTAACGCTGAGATCGATATTTTTCAGGGCAATATATTGACGGCCATCGGGGAGAGGGAAAACCTTATCAATGTGATCGACTTCAATAAATGCAGACATTTTCAGTTATCAGTTATCAGTTATCAGCTTCTGAAGGCAAGAGGCAACAGGCAAGAGGCAAAAGAAAGAATCTGGCAATTCTCCTATCTAACAAGAAGGTTAGAAACTAGGTAGATCAAAGCTTTTAGCTTAACAAATTAGGTTTTAGATTCGGACTTTGTTATCGGGGGTGAGGTGGGTTGGGTGGCTAATAATTTAGTTTTGAACCTCACCCACTTTTATTTACTAACAATTAAACTTATTTATTTTCTTCGGGTACAACTAATTTAGCGATGTAGGCCATGAGGCGATCGAGTAGGAAACCAACAATACCTACATAAATCAGAGCGAGGATAATTTCACTGATCATTGAAGTATTCCAAGCATCCCAGATAAAAAAGCCAATTCCCACGCCACCGATCAGCATTTCTGCCGCTACAATCGCCAACCAAGATAAACCGATACCGATTCTTAATCCGGTGAAAACGTAGGGAACAGTAGCGGGAAAAAGAATATTGAAAAAATATTCAACTTTGGATAATTTTAGCACTCTAGAGACGTTTTTATAGTCTTGGGGAACCTGTTGTACTCCCACGGCTGTGTTAATAATAATTGGCCAAATTGCTGTAATAAAAATTACAAATATCGCACTAGGTTCGTTATTACGAAAAGCCGCTAGGGAGATGGGTAGCCAAGCTAGGGGGGGAACGGTACGCAGGATTTGAAAAATCGGATCGATCGCATCATAAATTAGGGCGCTACTACCGATTAAAATACCCGCAGCGATGCCAACAATAGCGGCAAGGGTAAACCCGACGGCCACCCGTTGTAAACTAGCTAAAATTTGCCAGAATAACCCCACATCCGTGCCACCATTATTGAAGAAGGGATTAATAATTAATTCCCAGGTCTCGCTAACCACTTTAGTGGGGCTAGGAAGGGGAGCATCGGGACTAAAACAGAGAATTTGCCAGAGGAGAAGGAAAATTAATAAAGCAATCGCCGAAGTTGCTAGTTTGGATAATTTTTTTTTCAGGTCTTTTACCCATTTCGGATCTTGAGAACGACGAGAAATAGAAACAGCCATAATCAGTTATCAGTTATCAGTGGTTCAGTTATCAGTGGTTAAGTGGTTCAGTTATCAGTGGTTAAGTTATCAGAAAATCATCTTTAACTGATTACTGATTACTGATCACTAATTTAAACCTTTTTAATCTTGAGAGATTTCAGGTAAGCGGTGGGATTTTCAGGGTCAAAAGTTACACCATCAAAGAAAGTTTCCACACCGCGAGAAGGGGTAGCGGGAATTTGATCAGCCGGAACATTGAGGGCTGTGGCGGCTTCTCTCCAGATATCTTCCCGGTTAACTTTATCAACTAAAGCTTTGATGTCCGTATCGGCGGGAATATAGCCCCAACGGATGTCTTCAGTCACAAACCAAGTATCATGACTCTTGTAGGGATAGGAAGCGTTATCAGCCCAGAATTTCATGGCTACGGGGCTATTTTCGATTTTGCGACCATCACCGAAATCGATATTACCCTGCATTCTTCCCAAGATATCGGCGGGGTCAATTTTCAGCCATTCCCGTCCTGAAATAATCTCGCACATTTCCTTAACATTAGCGGGATCATTGCACCATTGCTGCGCTTCTAGAACAGCCATAGTTAAAGCTTTTGCCGCTTTGGGATTTTTATCCACCCAATCGGCGCGTAAAGCGAAGGCTTTTTCGGGGTGATCCTTCCAGAATTCTCCAGTGATCAGGGCAGTGTACCCGAGTTTTTTGTTAACTAATTGGGCGTTCCAAGGTTCCCCCACACAGAAAGCTTGCATCGTGCCGACTTTCATGTTAGCCACCATTTGTGGCGGGGGAACAACAATTAGGGATAGATCTTTATTCGGATCGATACCACTGGCGGCTAACCAATAGCGCATCCAGAGATCGTGATTACCACCGGGGAAAGTGACGGCGGCTTTAACTTCTTTGCCCGCAGATTTAGCTTTAGCGAAGGGTTCTTTTAGTACACCGCTATCGAGGCCAACTTTCAGATCTATATATTCATTAGAAATGGAAACTGCTTGACCGTTGGTATTCAAACGCGCCAGAATATACATCGGTACGGGCTGTTTGGTGATTTTGCCCAAGGTCATTAGGTAGGGCATGGGGGATAAAATATGCGCCCCATCGATACCGTTACCCGCCGAACCTAATTCGAGGTTATCCCGGGTTGCAGCCCAAGAGGCTTGTTTCATCACCTGTACATCGGGCATCCCGTGTTTAGCGAATAAACCTTTTTCTTTGGCGATAATTAAGGGGGCAGCGTCGGTGAGGGCAATGAAACCTAGTTTAGCGGTGGTGACTTCGGGGGTTTCTCCACCGGCAACGGGGGAAGCGGCAGGACTGCCGGCCGGGGAGGGACTGGTCGCGGTATTATTGGGAGTGGCGCAACCGTGGAGAATTGCTGTTCCTACGGCAGTTGCCCCGGCAGTGAAGATAAATCTACGTCTGGAAAGTTTACTCATGGACTAAAAAATCGTGATTAGAAACTAAACAAAGGTGATGAAACGGTGAAAAATTCTCATTATTTCCCCTAACTGACTGCGGTGATAACCGAGAAGATTTCTTGAAAGTAACTGTTGATTCAGTAAGGAGGCTTTAATTATTTGTATCTCTCGATCGCTTTTGCTTCTCCATCTTGGGAGATTTAGCAGTAGTTTTTGTCTAAGAGATTTTTTCTAGAAGCATAAGAGTTTTGAGGATTCGATAGATAGATAGGGGCGGCTTTTGGTCATCTGGGCTAGAAAGATCACTTTATTTCAGGGTTATTACCGAAGCAATTAACTTAAATTTACAGTCTTCAACGGGAAAGATAGTATAGATTGTTACAAAATATTACCAGTCATGTAATAAAAGCATAAAAATTTGTCTGAAACGCATGGTAGGGGCGCATCGTGGTCAGTGAGTTTATCGAACTGCGTGCGCCCAAAATGTAATAAGCTGCCCGCGTATTTAAATTGCTTGTTGAGATGAGGCCCTCTTGCACTCTGGCAACAGTAAAGGGATTGGGGGAGATTCGGCTAATCTAAGAATAAGCGGTTTAAATACGTCTTAGCTGATTGAATTTTGGCAGCATCAAACAGAGGTAACTTAAATGTCGGACAAACAAGAAAGACGATATGATAAATTTAAGCGCGGCTATCAAGCTAAAATTGATAAACCCCCCGGTAAACCGCCCCAGGGTGGTTCTAATGTTAAACCGCCACCAAATCAGGACAGGGAGAAAAAATAAAATCTTGGGTGGCTATTCCCCCTTTTACCTGTTCCCTGTTCTAACTGATAACTGATAACTGCTCACTGATAACTGATAACTGATAAGTAGGTAGGGGTTAAAAGTTTTCAGATCCCCCGCCTATCGGCACCCCCCTTATTAAGGGGGGCAGGGGGGATCGAACCTAAAATCCATTTTTAGTTTAATTATAACCAGCTACTTAACTGATAACTGCTCACTGATAACTGATAACTGATAACTGATAACTGATAACTGATAACTGAATATGGCTTATTCTCGCATTAAAAAACTAGCAAATTATCTACGTCCCTATTGGCAAATAGTAACTGGGGGGGTAGTTGCTTTGCTTATTGTTAATCTTTTGGGTGTTTATATACCGCTTTTAATCCGGGATAGCATAGATGATTTGAGTAAATCTTTTGATTTCCAAAAAATCATTTACTATGTGATCGTCATTGTCGCTTTAGCCTCGATTATGTGGTTTATCCGCATGATTTCCAGAGTGCTATTATTCGGGATTGGTCGTCAGGTAGAGTTCGATCTTAAACAAAAAATCTTTCAGCATTTATTAACCCTTGAACCTGCCTATTTTTCTCGGCAAACTTCAGGAGATTTAATCAACCGTGCCACTAGCGATGTGGATAATATTCGTCGTCTGGTGGGTTTTGCTTTGCTCAGTTTGGCTAATACTTTTTTTGCCTATGGGTTAACTTTACCCGTGATGTTAGCGATTCATATTCCCCTTTCAGTCGCCGCTATTTCTGTCTATCCTTTGATGTTAATTGCTGTGCAGTTATTTAGTGGTCGTCTCCAGCGGCAACAGAAAAAAGTACAAGAAAAACTCTCACATCTGAGCGATTTAATTCAAGAGGATATGAGTGGTATCACTCTGATTAAAATCTATGCCCAAGAAGCTAACGAGCGCCTAGCATTTAAGCAAAGAAATCGGGAATTACTACAGGCTAATTTAGATTTAGTCCAGACTCGTAATTTTCTTTTTCCCCTGATTGAAGCTTTAGCCTATGTAAGTTTATTGGCCTTGCTTGCCCTAGGTACTAGACAAATTATAGCGGGTAATATCACCATTGGGGACTTTATTGCTCTGTTAATTTTGGCGGAAAGATTAGTTTTTCCTACTGCTTTATTAGGTTTTACTATTACAGCCTACCAACAGGGAGAAGTGAGTATTGATCGCCTAGAAACTATCCTGTTAGCCGAGGCTAAAATTAAAGACAATGCCGATTGTGTTCACTTAAAAAATATTCAAGGAAAAATCACCGCCAAAGCCTTGACTTTTTTCTATCCTGATGCTAAGGAACCCGCCTTAAAATCTCTTTCTTTTACCATTAATACGGGGGAAACGGTAGCGGTTGTCGGTGCGATCAGGTCGGGAAAATCTACCCTTGCTAACGCTATTCCCCGTCTGTTGAATATTGCCGAGGGACAGTTATTTATTGATAATCAAGATGTGACTCAAATTGCTCTTGAAGATCTGCGAAAAGCGATCGCTTATGTTCCCCAAGAAAGTTTTTTATTTAGTACCACCATTGAAGATAATATCCGTTATGGCGATCCGCTGCTGAATTTTTCGGCAGTGAAATCGGCGGCCAAACAAGCGAGAATTGAGGAGGAAATCGAGAATTTCCCGCAAAAATACGGAACTTTAGTGGGAGAACGTGGGATTACTCTTTCCGGGGGTCAACGTCAACGGGCCTCTTTAGCGCGCGCTTTAGCCATCCAAGCACCGATTTTAATCCTTGATGATGCCCTATCTAGCGTCGATAATCAAACGGCCACGGCTATTTTGGAAAATCTCGCCCAAGAAAGCCAAAAAACCGTGATTTTTATCTCCCATCAATTATTGGCCGCTGCCACTGCTGATCGCATTTTTGTCATGGATCGCGGAGAAATTGTCCAGATGGGAACCCACGAGGAGTTAATCGCAATCCCCGGAGTCTATCAAAATCTCTGGCAACAGCAGCAGTTAGAGTCTAAGGTTTTAGATTAACCGATAAGATGGGCAATTTGCTAGTTATTACCATTTAACTCTGATTTATCGCTATTTTGTCGATTTAATGGCAGTAAAAGCCAAGAATCTCACTCAACACTTTATCAAAATTTCTAGCCAATTTTTGTGTTATCTTGATTTCTCGTAGCACAGGTAATGTGCTAAAAACCTAATAGAAGTTCACTTGCACCGAGAAATTCATGCTTAAAAATCTGACTAAAACCGCTCTTTTAGCCACTGCTACCCTGATCGGTGTCTCTAGCGTCTTAATTCAGCCGACATTTGCCCAAATGCCTAGTCTAGGAGATGGTATCATCTGTACGGCAACTGGCAAAACCGCCCAAGGAGTAAAACTCTATGTTTATACTTCTGAAATTGATGATGACTCAATCAACAAAAAAGAACCGGTAACACTGACAATGGTTTCTCCGGTTAGCGATGTGGTGGAAGGGCAAATTTTGGTAGTTAACAAAGACGATAACACCGTAACGATTGATAATTTTGCTGCCGCAACTCCCCCGGAAATGCAGCCAGTGGGATTAGCTGTCACTACCTACCAAGGTAGAAATACTTTTAGCGGAAAAAGTCAAGCAGGAACACCGGTTAGTTTTACCCTAGAAAACAATCTTCGCACCATTACAGTTAAGCATGGTGGTGATTCTTTCACGGGAGTCTGTCACTAAAACTACCCGAAGATGGGTTAAAAGTTTTGTTAGTTCTCTTTAACTTGAGCATCTCAAAAGCTGGTTGTTATATTAACCCAGCTTTTTTAATTAGGGTTTGCTGAATAATGGTAAAACCCTTTTAAAATAAGGCTTTTGACCTGTTAAAATCTGATGTTAGTGCTGCGAAAATCGGATTGGGACCATCAAAAACCTTGCATTATCCTTTTTGCAGTACATGAGTTAGTACAAAAAAGAGAGGGTAACAAAACCTGAAACTCCCGACTCCTGACTCCTGACTCCTGACTCCTGACTCCTAACCTCACCAACAAACTTTTTCAGCAAACCCTAATTATAATTAGTTATCTTTTAGCGACAATGAACAAGAATCAACTTTTAAGCGAACCTTTTTTACAATTACCCACCGAAACATCAATACAAGTGGTTTGGTTTACGGAATTTTTTGGCACTCGTCATCAGGTCCGCTACGGGGAAAAACTAGAGAAAATAGCACCCGCTCGCACTAGCAAATTAACTAGAGTTAGAGAAGATGCTCAATCGAGAACCCTTGAAGCTTATCAATCTTTAACCGATCGAGAAATCTGGCGACATCAGGCCGAAATTACTGATTTAAATCCCGGGGAAAGGATTCCCTATCAAGTCACCAGTTTTCAAGAAAATACAGCGATTAGAAGTGATATTTATACCCTTACCCCAAGACCAAAAAAAGGAACTAATCTCAAAATTCTGCTCACTTCCGATCATCAATTAATGCCTATGACTGCCGCTAATTTGCAAAAAGTTAGCGAAACTATTGGACAGGTAGATGCGGTTTTTTTAGCGGGAGATTTAGTTAATATACCCGATCGAGCTTCCGAATGGTTTGATGATAGTCGCGGTGGGGCATTCTTTCCCTGTTTACAAGGTCGTGCTAATTATCCTCTTACAAAGAATGGTATTCAGACTATTTATAAAGGGGGAGAAATTATTCAAAATGCTCCCTTATTTCCTGCTATTGGTAATCATGAAGTTATGGGCAGATTTTCTACTTCTATAGATTTAAATGAACAGTTTAAAGATGCTATTCCTCAGTTTATTGCTAAAAAACTAGCGGAGGATACAGCAGCAATTAATGAAAAATGGTTAAAAAATCATGCTTTTAACACAGACACCTACGAAGAAATTTTTTCTTTGCCTCAAAATAAATATTATTCTCTAAACTTTGGTGATATTCGTTTAGTGGTTTTATATGTTACTAATATCTGGAGAAATCCCAATTTAGAACCCAATGCAAGGGGAAGATATTACGAAAATCAAAGAGACTTAGATAGACCAGATCGCTGGGGTTATGGTCAGCATATTTTTGAGCCAATTTCTCAAGGTAGTCCTCAATATCAATGGTTAGAAAAAGAGTTAAATAGTCGAGAATTTCAAGAGGCTAAATATAAGGTAGTTATGTTTCATCATCCTCCCCATACTCTAGGAGGAAATATCGTGCCACCCTACACCGATCCCGTGCCGACAATTCAACGGGATGCCACGGGAAAAGTTACATCGGTACGCTATGATTATCCCCAGGAAAATGATTATATTATTCGTGATTTACTTCCTTTATTAGAATCAGCCAAGGTTAATTTGGTTTTTTATGGTCATTCTCATTTATGGAATCGTTTTCTTAGTCCTAAGGGTATGAATTTTCTCGAATCTTCTAACGTTGGAAATAGTTATGGTGCTTATTTAGGTGATAAAAAACGTCCTGTACCTCTCGATAGAAATTATGCGGTCATTGGTAATCCCAATGGATTAGAAGCAATTATCCCGAATATTGCTCCTCTAGTGGATTGGGTTAATCAACCTTTACCCTATATTGCCAGTAATGATGTGACGGTTTTTAGCATTTTAGATACAGAAAAAGGGACCGTGAGCAGTTATCGTTTTGATACTCGTTATCCTGACTCCGAGGTAATTAAATTTGATGAATTTGACCTTTTTAGCGTCAGTGAAGTATAATAAAATTAAAAGATGCTGGTTAAATAGATTCTCTTGGGGTTAATTCTATGACTACTGTTACTAGCAATGATATTCAAGAATTGAAAGACTTACTCTCGGCAATGCGACAGGAAAACCGCGAGCAGATGATTTCCCTGCGACAGGAAAACCGCGAGCAAATAACTTCCCTGCGAGAAGAAACTCGCGAGCAAATGACTTCCCTGCGAGAAGAAACCCGCGAGCAAATAAGTTCCCTGCGAGAAGAAACCCGCGAGCAAATGACTTCCCTGCGAGAAGACACCCGGGAGCAAATTGATACGCTAAAGGAAGATAATCGCCAACAACTAGAAACCCTGAGAGAAGAAAATAACAAGCAATTTATTAACCTACACAAAGAAATCACGGAAGTCAAAATTATCACGGCTAAAATTGAAGGAACAATTCAATCCCAAGCAGTATTAACCCAAAAAATTCCCGATTTAATCGAGAAAGTTGGGGAATTAAAAAACTGGAAACAAATAGCTATTGTCGCTATCACTGCTTTTACCAGTGCCACAATTACTTGGTTTATTCGAGGAGAAAATTTGAAACCTTAAGAAAAAATTTTCCTATAAAAAGCCCCTACTTCTTCGTGGAGTAGGGGGTGAAATAAAGAAGATAAAACTGACAATTTACTTAGCTTTACGCGCTAACAATCCTAAACCCATTAATCCTGCATAAATAAAAGCGGAAGTGGTCGGTTCAGGAACTTGAGTCGCAACAAATACAGTGATCGGGATTTGACGGATGGAAACTGAGCCGGCAGACTCAAAGGTCAATCCCGTGACAAAAGCGAGAGGATTGGTGGGATCTAAACCCGCACTGGTTTCAATACCACGAACACTGAAACAACGGAGAGGTGAAGCAAAGTTAAAAGTCGTGCCTCCCGTCAAGGTTGTGCCACTGGAAACAAAATCGGTACAGTTCCCACTACTAGAATCTGACCACAATTCATAGAAACCATCACCGATACCCGTGGGTAAAAGCACTGAGGTCATATTCGGACCTGAATCGACGATATAGTTATAACCTACCGCCACATCGGGGTCGATAAAGAAAGGACGGTCGGGTTCAGTGATATTGAAGTCAAACTGAAAACCATCCTCGATAATCACTGGGAGCAAGGGATTGTCAGGGGTACTACCAGGTGTTTCACCGTTGCGGATAGCGAAAGACCATAAACCGGGGGTATCAAGGGAAACGTTACTGATATTGGCTAAGTTTAACACTTCCGATGTGCGCGAACCGGGGAGAGTAAAGAAGTTAATTCCATCCCCCGCATCGAAACCAGCTTGAGCGGGAGTTCCACCTAAACCACCGCTGCCACCACTGGCACTTCCCGTTGTCCATTGCAGTTGTCCGTAACGAAACTCGATGTCGAAATTCCCATCAAGTCCGGTATCAGGCCGATCCCGGAGGACGACTTGGAAAGTATTGAGTAAATCGGTCCCAAAGGAATAATAGCCTACTTGATCCCAAGTTACAACCACTGTACTTTCATTGGGAGAAGCCACATAAACCGCCCCAGTACCGCGGGTATCCACATCACCCCAGTAGGGTGCAATCATCGGTTGGTTGGTAATCGGGAAAGGACTGGGAGTAAATTGACCCAGTGGATTAACAAAAGTTAAATTACCGTTGTTGTTGACGAAGAAAGTGCTGAAATCACTGCCAAAAAAGTCAATATTAAAGGGCAAGTTTAACTGACTCGAAGATCCATCATCGTTTGGTCCCTGGGATAATTCACCAAAACCAGCGGGTCCGCCAAAACCGTTGAGGATGACACTAGCATCCGCCAGAGACACTTCTGCACTTAGTCCTAAGCTCATTAATCCGACAAAACCAATGGCAAGATTTTGACAAAAATGAGTGAATCCGTTGTTTTTTTGCGTCGAAACTGTCATTTTAGTTAAACTCCAAATATTTGAGATCGCTAAAGTTACATTTTTGTGATCGAGTTCATGAAGAACAACCGTCATCATAATCCTATCCATCGAACTACCTTATTTTTACGTACGGAGTTAATGTTTCTTAACAATCCCACCTTCCGCACTTCTTAACATTCAATTGATAATTTTTACTAATACATTGCTGACAACCCTTTGTCAGTAAGGATTGTAGCTACAATGATCGATTTTCATAAAGGTGAAGAATTGTAATTTGTTTTCTCAGAAAAAATCAATTATTGAAAATGTTTTCAATAGTAGTTTCTACAATGAAGGTTTTTCGTCAAAACATCTTGGGGAATGTAAAAATATATAAAGGTATATGAAGATGTGCGGAATGTCGGAACAATTCCTAATTGGTGCATTTGCAGAATAATCGGTTTTAGGGGTTCTCCGAAAGCGGTTAAAGAATAGGCAACTTTAGCAGGAATTTCTGGATAAACTTTTCGGTGAATCAGCTGAGAGGGGGACAAGCGAGCTAGAAGGTAGATACGCTTTGCACGGCTACAACTTGCATTTTTTACTCAAGGACAATAATATAGTTTAAGAGTCATATCGCTCTTCTGGAACTCTGGCAAAAATCTTACAGTCTCTCAACAGGGTGGCATAAATCGACGAGCCAATAATTTCCTCTGGGGATTCTCCTAAGTCAACAATTTTTGATAATACCTCTACCCAATTAATAATACTGATATAACACCCATTAATCAAGGCATTTTCTACAACTTCTGCTCCTGGTTCATCTCTAAGATAAGCTAAAAATGCAGAAGCACCTAACACAGATTTATTCACTTAAATACTCCTGTCTGCGTTCTTGAATAAGTTCATCTACTAAATTTCTATCAGGTGATTTATCTTTTAATAAACCTCTTAATTTTTTAACTTGGTTTTTGAGACTAACTAATTGCAGTGTTCCATTATCTTCCAGAGTTAAAATTAATCTATCTCCAGATTCTAAATTAAGAATTTGTTGGATTTCTTGCGGTAAAGTTAAACGTCCTTATGGTTCAATATCAAGTATGTATTGTTGAGAAAGTGATAAATTAACAACTGTCATAACTTTATATTTCCTTGTTTTCTACCTATTTCTAGTTTAGCAAAATTCTAAAAGTTAATCCTGTAGGGTGCGTTAATGAAATGTAACACAAACAGTGAGTTTTGGAAATACTCAAGCTCTAATTACAGTAATTCTATATTGATTTTCTGTCACCACAACTTCAGTTGATAATCTTTCTTCCATTGGTAAAGCATTTTTCCGTCTATCAAAGATAAACAACCAACCAAAATCGGCTCTCCCAGGTTTGGTGGGTAAAATGTATTCTAAGATACAGTCTTGGGGCAGTGAGTGGAACGAACCACAGAGACACAAAGGACACAAAGATCGATCAATCCTCTGTAAGTTAAACTTATCACACAGAACCTAGAAGAGCCCAAAATCTAACCCCAAACGTCCCAAATAAGATTAGAACTCTTGCAAATTAATTATATGTTATAATGATGGGTTAACTAATTTTCCCCAAAAAATTAGTTAATCAGTACATTCGTCCTGAATGAAAACTTGAAGTTTAACTTTTAACTCAAAACTCTTTA
>NZ_JADEXY010000278.1 GCF_015206885.1 Microcystis aeruginosa LEGE 91341
GAACGATTGCGAAGATAAGCCAAATCTTTTAATAACTGTTGGCTATCACCACCGTTATTAAGATTAATCCCCAAAGCCGCTAAATCCGCATCTACCATTAATTTTACCAGTCCCTCGAACGTCACCGACGGCTGCCAACCTAATTTCTCTCTGGCTTTTGTGGAATCTCCTATCAATAAATCCACTTCCGCTGGACGCAAATAACGTTGATCAAACTCCACATAATCCTGCCAATTTAAATTAACGTATTGGAAAGAAATATCGAGAAACTCCCGGATAGAATAGGTTTCATTTGTCGCCACCACATAATCATCCGGTTCTTGCTGTTGTAACATTAACCACATCGCCCGCACATAGTCCTTAGCATAACCCCAATCCCGTTTAGAATCGAGATTTCCTAGATAGAGTTTTTTCTGTTGTCCAGCAATAATTCTGGCCAAAGCGCGGGTAATTTTGCGCGTGACAAAAGTTTCTCCCCGACGGGGGGATTCATGGTTAAATAAAATGCCGTTGCAGGCAAATAAGTCGTAGGATTCCCGATAGTTGATTGTTTGCCAGTGACCGTAAACTTTCGCACAAGCGTAGGGACTGCGGGGATAAAATGGCGTGGTTTCTTTTTGGGGAACTTCCATGACTTTTCCGAACATTTCCGAGGAACCTGCTTGATAGAAACGCACTTCGATGCCAGTTCTTTTTTGGTAATCCCGAATTGCTTCTAGTAGTCTCAAAACTCCCACCCCTACAGCATCAACGGTGTATTCTGGGGCATCAAAACTAACTCGCACATGGGATTGTGCGCCTAAATTATACACTTCTACCGGTTGCACTTGTTCAAGGATACGCCGCAGGGTCGTCCCGTCGGTGAGGTCGCCATAATGAAGAAATAATTTAGCATCCGGCTGGTGGGGGTCAATGTAGATATGATCGATGCGATCGGTGTTAAAAGTTGAAGTACGACGGATGATACCGTGGACTTCATAGCCTTTTTCTAATAATAATTCGCTCAGATAGGAACCATCTTGACCGGTGATGCCGGTAATTAGGGCGCGTTTAGCTTCAGTCATCAGTAATTTACCTAA
>NZ_JADEXY010000064.1 GCF_015206885.1 Microcystis aeruginosa LEGE 91341
CCATCTCCCCGCTCCCATAACCCAACCCCCGAAACCATAACGCTGCCCGATTTTGCTAGGATAAGAAATGTAACAAGAATATTTCTCAACAGTCGGATAATTCATGGGCAACGATACCATCACCTTACTCTCCTCCCGGGAAATTGAAAAAATGCGTCGAGCCGGACGATTAGCGGCTAAACTGTTAGACCATCTGGCAGAAATGGTTAAACCGGGGGTAAGTACCCTAGAAATCAATGACGAGGCAGAACGTTGGACTCGCGCCCATGGAGCCAAAAGTGCGCCCCTAGGATACCATGGCTTTCCTAAGTCCATCTGTACTAGCATTAACGAGGTTATCTGTCACGGCATCCCCAGTGCCGATCAAATCCTCAAAGACGGCGATATTATTAACATCGATGTCACCCCGATTTTAGAAGGTTATCACGGCGATACTTCGCAGACTTTCTTTGTCGGTACTCCCTCCCCCCTAGCTAAAAAGTTAGTGGAAGTGACCAGAGAATGTCTGCAAAGAGGCATAGATGCAGTGCAGCCGGGGGGGAAAATCGGCGATATCGGCGCGGCTATCCAAGAATACGCCGAAGGACAGGGATTTTCAGTGGTTAGAGATTTTGTCGGTCATGGTATCAGTAATGTTTTTCACACCGGTCCGCAGGTTCCCCACTACGGCATTCGCGGCAAAGGCAAAACAATTCGCCCCGGCATGGTATTCACTATTGAACCAATGATTAATGAGGGAACTTGGCAACATATTGTCTTAAAAGACGGTTGGACTGCTATTACTAAAGATGGTAAACTTTCGGCCCAATTTGAACACACCATCGCCGTCACCGAAACTGGTGTCGAAATTCTCACTGTACCCGATTAAATTTAGGGAACAGGGGATAGGGAATGGGAGAATGGGAGAATGGGGACATAGGGAAGTTTCAACTAATACCCCAAAACCCTATCTCCCCACTTCTATAATTCATAATTCCCAATTCATAATTCATAATTCCCACTGATAACTGAATATATGCAGTATCGTCGTTTCGGTCGCACTAATCTACAAATGCCGGTGTTTTCCTGTGGGGGAATGCGCTATCAATTTCAGTGGCAGGATTTGCCAATGTCGCAAATTCCCGACGAGAATCAAGGCAATTTAGAGGCAATCATCAATAAATCTCTAGAAGTGGGGATTAATCACATCGAAACCGCTAGGGGTTACGGCACTTCCGAGATGCAATTGGGCAAAATTTTGCCGCAACTACCGAGGGATAAGATTATCGTGCAGACGAAAGTTTCTCCTAGTCAAGATGTGCGGGAATTTCGCCGTAAATTTGAGCAATCCCTGCAATTTTTACGGTTAGATTATGTGGATTTGTTGGGTATCCATGGCATCAACACGGCTGAAATTCTCGATGACACTATGGCCGAGGGCGGTTGTTGGCAAGAGGCGAAAAAATTACAGCAACAGGGAAAAGTTCGTTTTATCGGTTTCTCCACCCATGCACCAACTGATGTAATTGTCAAGACTATTGCAACAAATTGTTACGATTACCTCAATCTGCACTGGTACTATATTTTTCAGAATAACTGGCTGGCCATAGAAGCGGCAAAACAGCACGATATGGGCGTTTTTATCATTAGTCCCTCCGATAAGGGCGGCCATCTCTACAATCCTCCCCCTAAGCTCGTCGCTCTCTGTTCTCCTCTCAGTCCGATGGTTTTTAATGACCTATTCTGTCTCAGTCATCCGGCCGTTCATACCCTGAGTATCGGTGCAGCGCAACCCACAGATTTTGATGAACACCTGAAAACTTTACCCTTACTCGATCGAGCCGAGGAGATTTTACCGGCAATTATCGAGAGATTGCAAGGAGAGATGATCAACTGTTTAGGCGATAATTGGGTAAAAACTTGGTCTGTGGGTTTACCTAGCTGGGAAAATACCCCCAATCACATCAATATTCCTTCTATCCTCTGGTTACGCAATCTCGCTATCGCCTACGATATGATCGACTTTGCCAAGGCCAGATACAATCTCTTGGGGAATGGGGGTCATTGGTTCCCCGGTCAACAGGCAAAAGAGGTGGAAAAACTCGATTTAACTGCCTGTTTAGTTGCTAGTCCCCATGCTGATAAAATTCCTTATCTTCTCGCCGAAACTCATCGATTATTGTCGGGAGAGACGGTACAACGCTTAAGCAGTAGTTAAAATTCGATGCCGGGTTGCGCTTTCACTCCCTGTTGACGAAAGGGATGTTTAATTAACTTCATTTCCGTGACTAAATCGGCTATCTCGATTAATTCGGGTAAAGCTCCTCTACCAGTGAGAATAACGTGACAATTAGCGGGTTTTCGGGCTAAACCAGCGATAACTTCCTGAATATCCAGATAACCGAATTTAAGGGCGATATTGATCTCATCGAGTAAAATTAATTTATATTGGGGATTTTCGAGAAAAGTTAGGGCTTTTTGCCATGCTTCTTGGGCTTTCTCTATATCTCTTTCTCTATCTTGAGTTTCCCAGGTGAAACCTTCCCCCATAGCATAAAACTCGATTTGTTCCCCCCAAACACTAAAAATCTTTTGTTCGGCAGGTTCCCAAGCACCTTTGATAAATTGTACCACCGCCACTTTGTAACCATGACCGAGGGAACGTAAAACCATACCGAGGGCTGCCGTGGTTTTTCCCTTGCCATCGCCAGTATTAACGATAATTAAACCTTTTTCAGCGATTTTTTCGGCTAAACGTTCCTCTTGGATTGCCTTGCGGCGCTGCATTTTTTCTTTGTATTGTTCGGGAGTGAGTTGCATTTTGGTCTATCCAGTCAAATCAAGATAATTGTAACTCAAGGGGTTATTGATGGCCGTTTATATATTTTAACCGGCTAAATTGTCTGGGGATTGATGCCTAATTCTCGTAATTTTGCCGCTAATCTTTCCTTAGCTTGTCGTTCTTGTTCTTTTTCTAAAAGAGCTTGTTCTTTTTCTAAAAGAGCCTGTTCTTTTGCCTGTCTTTCCTGTTCCTTTTCTAAAAAAATCTGTTCCTTTGCTTGTCTTTGCTGTAATTCAGCTTCTTGGGGAGTGGGAACCAATTGACCATCGACGGTAAAATAACGCAGTTTACGGTCAAATATGCCTAAATATAATCCTAACTCTTCACTCCATAGATAACCCTGCTCATTGGCAGAAATAGCTTGATATTGTCCCTCAATTAGTCTAAATCCTTGCAATTCTAACGTATTGGGATCGAACCAAAAATAATTAGGAGTGCGAAAAGTATTTTGGTAGAGAATTTTCTTTTTAGTGCGGTCAATATTGGCCGTAGAATCGGAGAGAATCTCGACGATTACATTGGGATATTTACCCTGTTCTCCCCAAACCACCCAACTTTTGCGGGGACGTTTTTCTGTATCTAAAACCACAAAAAAATCAGGACCACAGAAATCGCGCTTTTTCAGTTGTTCTTCGTTATAGTAGATAGTCAGATTACCAGAAGCGTAGTAATCGTTTTTCTCTTGCCATAATAATTCTAGACAACTGAGGAGAATTATGATCTGTTGCAGGTGTAAATCACTTTCCAAGGGTGGTTCATCACTCCATAAATCGGTGGGGGGACAGGTAACTTCTGGTAAAATGTCGAGAGTTGTCATAGTTTTTCCCCTGGCTGGGACATTTATCTAATTATAACAGCTATGAGAAATTATGAATTATGAATTATGAATTATAAATTATAAATTATGAATGGGGAATTATGAATGGGGAATTATAGATTATGGATTGTTTTGTTTGGTTTTGACAATGATGGTAGTTATGACAGCGATTATTTCTTGGGTTTCTTGGATGAGGGATTGAATGCGGTTTTTGGGAACTAACTCTGATTTTTCTAGTAATTGTAGCCAATACAGGCTTTCTCTTGCTTCTTTTTGAGAGATGCTCATTTTATGGATAAAATCAGCTTTACTTTGTCCCGACTGTGCTTCTTCGATATTAGCTCCAACAGAAGTCGCCGCTCTCAAATACTGTTTTCCCAATATCCAACCTGCACCATCTTTTCCTTCCTGCAAAAATTGATAAAGTTTAATCGCCCGCAGTGCATAATCAAAACAACGCTCCCGAATATCTATTGGCTTCTTCTCCTTCATAATTCCCAATCCCCCATTCATAATTCCCCCATTCATAATTCATAATTTATAATTCATAATTCCCAATCCCCCATTCATAATTCATAATTTATAATTCATAATTCCCAATCCCCCATTCATAATTCCCCCATTCATAATTCATAATTCATAATTCATAATTCCCAATCCCCAATCCCCCATTCATAATTCATAATTTATAATTCATAATTCATAATTTTAAGGAAGTCCCAGACAATAAAACGCCCCCCAGTAACGATAGTCCTGAAAAGGCACTGCATCGGGAGCAAAATCGTCAAGCCACTTGATCAATTCGCCGATTTTCTGATAATTGGCCCCAGCAGCATTGACGTTGGGATCCTTAGTTTGGCGCAGTTGTTGCCAAATCTGGAAAGCCTGCTGATAATCGGCTGTTAAACTGTCCCGCCAGTCTTTTTGGCGAGTCTCCCGCAACGCTTGACGAGCCTGATGTAGAGCCGTTAAACGTTCCTCTCCCGCCCGCCGTGCGCGGTGGTACTCCCGGGAAAACAGCGCCGTAGCTAGATCAGCCACAGCCCAATGACTACTGATCACAGCACGAGCGCCCGCCAACAGAAAGCCTGTACCCAAGCTGAGGGGTTCGTCCAGTAATTCCCGTCGCAGGTTTCCCTCTTGATCTCGGAAACTGGCAAAACTGAGACCGGTTTCACAACAGGAGAGAAACACTTCCAACAATTCGGGAAAACGCCACAGGGGACTAAGTAAATCCCGGAGGGTGACTTTTTGCTCTTCGGCTAGGAGGAGGTGGGAGTTGAGGGGATCATCGGGGCGGCTGGTGGCGTGGTGGCTGGAGAGCAGAGCCTGTACTTGTTTGAGCAATTGCAGATAAGAGTCGGGGGTGGCTGTGCGCCCCTGTAGCCGCCGTTGGCGAGGCACATTCCAGGTTTGGGCAACCCACTCACACTCTAGGGGAGTATAGGGCAAATCCTCTGTGGTGTTTTCCACAATCCCCAGGGTGTGGGGACTGGGTTGCGATCGCTCTCGGCACAGTCCGAGAATTTTCGTACTAGGGACAAACTGAAGGCGAAAGCGATCGCCCAGAAGTTGACCTTGGGCGGTGGGTAGAAGGTCGAAGGGAATTTGGTGCAGGAACAGGTGGGGAATCAGAATTAACTCAGTGATGCCCTGGAGGTGCTGTTGGATGAGGGTGTCGAATTGCAGGCGGGTTGCCAGTTCTTGCAGACGAGTGGCCATGGCTTGGTGCCACTCATGCCGACGCTGCTGGCGGGATTGGGCGGTCTCTGCTTGATTAATCTCAATGTAGGGGTTAACCCAGTTGTCGATCAGCCAGTCTTGCAGGTCGTTGGCGGACTCCGGGGGATTGGGAATAGTGTGGCAGTTGACCCCTTCCCCGCCATCCTGGGCGGGGCGACGCAGGACAAAGATGTGGGTATGGGTGGCGGTGGTGTAGAAGCTGAGGAGGGCAGTCTGGGGAGAAGGAAGCAGCGCCGTTAGTTCATCGAGTCGGGGTTGGGGTTGGGGTTGCTGAAGTTGGGCGGTGATGGCATCAAAGCGGTAGAGAGCATCCCAGGCTTGACGTTCAGCGGCTTCGGCGGCGTGGAGTTGTTCTGTGGCAAAGCTGGCGCGGGTGTTGCCGATGGGGGCGGGTTGGGGTTTCTGGGGGAATCCGGGCTGGTCGAGGGGGTTTTGACGGAGTTGGGATTGGATCTGACGGCTTTCCTTAACCTGCTGGTACCAGGCTTGGATCTCTGGGGGAATGCGCCCATCGGCGTAGAGGTCGCCCACAGCGATGAGGTCGGCGAGGCGTTTGGAGCGGGAACGTTCGACGGTTCGCAGCGCCAGGGAGAGGTCGCCTTGGTTAACGGCGGCTTGGATTAGGTTTTCATAAACGCCGATGGACTCGCGGACAATCTCTTGGCGAAGGGCTTCACTGGTTGCCCAGGCGCGGCTTTGTTCAACGGCTTCCACGGCGGCGGTGTAGCCTTCGATGGCAATGTCCCACCAACCCTGCTGGAAACCGATATCGCCTAAGTTGATCCCACTTTTCAGGGTGTCAGCAGGTAAGAGAGCGGGGTTGAGAAAGGAAAGTGCTTCTCGATAATTGGCGATCGCCAGTTCTAGGTTGGCTACCGGCTCTTGACCCAGTTGGGCTTGGATGCGGTAGGCATTGCCCAGATTATTGAGGGTTAGGGCTAAATCCCTTTCTAATCCCGGTTGGCGGTAAGTTGTGGTCGCTTCGGTGTGGGCGGCGATTGCCTGTTCTAGGTTGGCTACCGGGTCTTGACCCAGTTGGGCTTGGGTTCTGTAGGCATTGCCCAGATTAGTGAGAGTTCCGACTAGCTCCCCTTCTAATCCGGGTTGGCGGCAGATGGTGGTGGCTTCGGTGTAGGCGGCAATCGCCAGTTCTAGGTTGACCACCGGCTCTTGACCCAGTTCGGCTTGGGTGCTGTAGGCAATGCCCAGACCAGTGAGGGTTCCGGCTAGATCCCCTTCTAATCCGGGTTGGCGGCAGATGGTGGTGGCTTCGGTGTAGGCGGCGATCGCCCGTTCTAGGGACATTGGCTCTTTCTCCAGTTCGGCTTGCAAGCCGTAGGCACTACCCAGACCAATGAGGTTTGTGGCTAAATCCTTTTGGATGTAGTAGGCACTGCTCAGAGCAGTAAACTTTGTTTCTACCTCGCTTTCTAATCCGGGTTGGCGGAGGATGGTGGCGGCTTCGGTGTGGGTGGCGATCGCCCGTGCTAGGTTGGCTACTGGCTCTTTCCCCAGTTCGGCTTGGTTCCGGTAGGCTAGTCCCAGATCAGTGAGGGTTCGGGCTAACTCCCTTTTAAACCTATCTAATCCGAGTTGGCGGTAGATGGTGGCACAAACTTCGTATCCATAGACGGCAATGGCTAGGTTAATGCCCGGATTACCTTTAGGAAATCTATAAAAAGCCTCAGCAAGAGAATAGAGGAGTGGCCCCAGTAGGTAAATTCCCCCTGGACTGGCCTGTTCCCTGGTTTGATTTCCCCAAGCACGGAGGAGGTTAACTAAGTTTTCATCTAAGAGATGGAGGTTATTGTCAAGCAGGGGATAAATTGCTTGGCGGTTTCCGCCACTTTCTGCGATAGTTTGCAGTAGGGTTTGTAAAAAACTGCCGTAGGGGTCTTGGTTGTCTCTTGGCGGTTCTAAAAATTGCTCTAACTGTTGCGCCATATTCAGCAACCATCTCCCTTCATTGCTTTGTCCTTGCTGTTCTAAGAAGCCTGCATACTGCTTCATCACAGCGACTAAGCCTGCATCAACTAATTCCGTGTTAGCCTCTAATAGCGCTGGTTCCTGACCATTTTCGCACTGGAGGAGCGCTTGGATTAGGGTTAAGTAAGCTTCTATTCTTGCTTCGTTCATGATTGGTTTTAGTAGTTTTTAGTAGTTTTTAGTAGGGTGCGTTAGCGATAGCGTAACGCACCAAATAAATTAATGATAGATGTGGTGCGTTACGACGGATTGTTAGATGATTGAGTAGGGGCGAAGCATTCGGACAATAACCTATTACTGAAACCCTAGATTTCCTATCCGAATGCTTCGCCCGTACCCCGAATTTTTCTCTAGCAAACTCAATTCTAGTCTAATTATAGTAGGGTGCGCTCTTCGATAGCTTAACGCACTGCCCATAGCAGATTAATTAAAGATTTATCAAAAAAGAACTAACTTAGTCGATTTTGCTATAGAATGATAATAATTAGAGTTTATTATTCTGCTACGGGCTATGGGATCAATTGAGCAACTGACAGAAGAGATATTGTCCTTACCTAGTGTATCAAGGGCGCTGCTTGCA
Organism: Microcystis aeruginosa LEGE 91341; assembly: GCF_015206885.1. GTDB lineage: Bacteria > Cyanobacteriota > Cyanobacteriia > Cyanobacteriales > Microcystaceae > Microcystis > Microcystis aeruginosa_H. The sequence goes on from NZ_JADEXY010000064.1 coordinate 7,948, forward strand.
GATAAGTTGGTAGAAAGCTTAGAATTCGATACCGATTCAACAATTCAGGCAGTTTGGGTGACTGAAGCAAAAAGACGAAGAGGCGAGGTTCGGGATGGCTCTGTGCAGCCAATTTCGGGGGAAGAAGCTCTAGCTCAAGTTAGACGACTGATTGAGCCATGAGGTATGTATTTCACCCTGAAGCTCTCACTGAATATGCTGAAGCAGTTCAATACTATACAGGGCAACGGGTTGAGGTTGCACAGGCATTTATCAATGCTATCGAGGATACGGTTTATCGAATTAGAGCATCTCCTACTCATTATGTTGTTATTGATGATGCTGTCCGACGATGCATGGCACGCAGATTTCCCTATGCAATTCTCTATACAATCGAGCAAGACTACATTCTCATTTTGGCGGTTATGCATTGCAGCCGAGAACCTGGATACTGGAAAAGTCGTAGATAGTCGAAGTTCCCAGCAGCCTAACGGTGATTGATTTAATAACCCTGGATTGTCCGTAGGATGGTAATATCTAGAGTTTTTAGTAGGGTGCGCTCTTCGATAGCGTAACGCACCAAGTAGTAGTTAAATTAATGATAGGTGTGGTGCGTTACGACGGATTGTTAGATTTAAGTTTAAGCAAAGATTGTCGCCGTCTAACGCACCCTACATTTTACCATTCTACTGTTTCATATTTTTACAGTGGTGCGTTACGACGGATTGTTAGATTTAAGTTTAAGCAGAGATTGTCGCCGTCTAACGCACCCTACATTTTACCATTTGGGGATGGGGAGTGAGTGCGATTATCTGTAGTGCGATCATGGATTTTAAGCTATAATCAAAGATATTGATTTATCCCCTGAAATTATAATGTTATCCATTAATCTAGATCGAGAAACCGAAAACTATCTAGCAGACATCATTTCTGAAGAGAATATTAGCTCAGAAGAACTTCTCAAAAAACTCATTTACGAACATTGGCAAAGCTTAAAACCGCGTAAAACTTTATTACAACGCCGGGGAAGTCATCCTCAGCATCTTTTAGAAAATGCTCCACCTGATTTGTCATTGCGAGAAAACCGCAAAAAAGTAGTTGCAGAATATATACAAAACCATCATCAGCAACATCATTTATGACAAATTATCCCCCAAAAATTATTACAGATAGTAGTATTCTATTCGCCTATTACAGTTCCCAAGATAATTATCATCGGGCTGTCGTCAACTTTTTTGAACAATGTTCCAGCGACTTGATTACAACTGTTGCTTGTATAACAGAAGTAATGTATCTTTTAAGCCATAATTATCGAACACAAAATGAATTTTTAAGTGATTTATCCCACCAGCTTTATCAATGTATTCCCCTTTTACCACAGGATTTTGCCAGAATTATACAACTTAATGAACAATACGCTGACCTACCGGGAGATTTTGCAGATCTATCGTTAATAACTATTTCTGAAAGACTTAATATTTCTGCGATTATTACCTTAGATAGTGACTTTGATATTTATCGCCGTTATCGAAAAGAACCTTTTGAACGAATCTATTTATAACAATAAAATTTCAGGGCTATTTCATTCTAAAATGTGATGTCATCAAGGGGAAGCAACCCTTCATCTATATCAGGAAAATTGTCTGTAATGTCTGGCAAAGTAGTCAGCAAAGAAATTAGAGAACCGGAAGAAATCGGCTCAATGATTAAGCGATGACCTTCTTTGCGTAACAAAACCTCTGTACTTGATAGGGCAAGTTTAGGAGGAATAGTTAATACCTGCTCTTGTCCACTTGTTAGTAAAGAAACCTGACATAAGTTTTGCATCTATTGACCCCTTTGTTAATGATCGCTTTACTATTTTAACTTATTTATCTATCTCGTTCCCAGGTAAAACCTGGGAACCCTTGATTCAGGTTCTACCTGATAACTGTTTACTGATAACTGTTTACTGAAATTCCAGTTCTTCCTAAATACTACTTTAAGGCAGAGCCTTAGATATTATGTTTCAAGGCTCTGCCTTGGAACAAGAAATACCTAAAGGATAAGCAATATAGCCATCTGGGTGTTTTTCAACAATTATTTTAATGCTTTTCATAATTATTTTTTAAATAAATTTTCCCAATTCATCAAGCAAATCCATCGCCACCCCTAGCCAGTCCACCGCACCCTCTGAAGACAGCCCAGGCGTTGCTTCTCTTACCCCTTCTGGACGCGAGACTAAGGGTTTAAAATTCTCATGATTCTCGCTGGCCTTCTCTTCTAAAAACTCCTTTAATAGCGTCGGACGCTCATAGTCCTGCCGATAGTCCCAGACCCAGTTTAACACCGTGATTACCTCCGCTCGCTGTTCCGCTGACCAGCCTTGTTCATCACTATACCGCGCCGTGATTTGCTGACACTTTTCCCACCAACGATAAGCTTCCCACAGCGCCGATATAGGTTTCCTCATCGCCAAGGACACCGCACCGCCTTCTGGGAAATCCTGACGCAGATCCGAACTCAACAGAACCCCGGTTAACCAAGCTCCTCCTTCCCCTAACTCGACTAAAATATAGGCCAATGTTGCCGGATTTAGGTCAATTTCGACCCTAACTTGGCTTAAATCTAACGGTTCTTCACCAGAGTCTTGGGGAATCAATATAGCTTCTAGTTTACCTAGCTTGGGTAGTACCACTTGAGCATTATCAGCCGCCGCAGCATCTACCTCTATCCCATGCTCTTCTAGATAATCTGTCAGCACCGCCGCCGCTAAGGTGTTCTGGCGAAATTCCCCAAAGCTGGGATAGGGAACCCAAACAGAGTCGGCTAAATCTGTTTTAGGGTCTAAACCCGCAAGTTTAGCTAACTCAACTAGATCATCTGTATCTGCATTAGCAAGACGCAGGTACAGTTCTTCAACTTCTCGAATAAAATCTGCATCACTCATAACGTAATACCTGACGACTTAGATAGGGTTGGGTTTTATGCTTTAAAAATAACTTAGCTACTGCTAACTCAAATATGTTTAATTTGTGTCCAGAAATATCATCTTTAAATAAATTTTCTAAACCTGTAATCACAACCTGACGCATTTCAGGAGTAAATGTCGCTTCAACGCTCCAGGGAACACCCGCAATTAACATTTTACCCAGGGAATCCGCTAATTCCCCAATCAAAACAGGCTCACCTGTCCTATTCTCGAACACCCACACAGGCTGATTATTTGCTCCCTTATGACTAATTTGAGCTATTTTAAGCTGAAACTTATCTCCCCGGGACTCTTTCCGACGCTGTTCTCTAACTCCCTTTAAGCTTGCTTTCGATGAATCAGGAGTTACTGATCCTTCTAGTTGAGACTTGCTTTCCTGTTCTCCTCCTAACTGACGTTCAATCTCCAATTCCCTTGCTAAAATCTTTTTCAACGCCTCATTTCTCAACTCAGAAGGCATTTGGCCATTCTCCAGTTTTAAGCGTAACTCTCCCCCCCGCAAACCAAACTTAACCCGTCCAAAAGCAAAATCAAGCCACTGCTCATTAAAATTAAGCCGCACCGATAGGGAAAACGCCTCTGGTTCAGACTTTTTGAAACGGGACAAAAGATCCCTAGACTCAGACGCAACCGGCTCTCCCAAAATCTCTAGGTGCAGACATTCGGGACACTTATTATCATGTTCTGTCACGGCAATTGCCCTTGATTGCTTTGCCATCATCCTAGGACTTTCAAACCCTTAACTGTAATAATTGTACTGTATGTGGGGTTTGCGGCAAAAAGTTTATTGTTTTGCTAATAAAGTCCCAAAACCATTTTTTAGCAAAGCTGCTGCTGATATTCAGCCAGTCCTATTTACTTTTCCAGATTGCCTATCCCCAATTCATAATTCATAATTCATAATTTCTGAAGGATTGGATGATTGAAGCCTTCTGCAGCAAAAGAATATCTGTGATTGCCATCAAAACTGTTATATTATAGAAAAGTATTGCTGAGATTTTTCCTATGCCTCTAATTAAAATTCAAACTTCTGTCACCTCCCTCGATGATGAGACGGTTAATCAACTTTTGCAGAGTCTTTCGGCTAAATTAGCTAAACATCTGGGAAAACCGGAATCCTATGTGATGACAGCTTTAGAATCGGGGATAAAAATGACTTTTGCTGGCACTTTTGAGCCGGTGTGTTATGTGGAGATTAAAAGTGTTGGTTCTATTTCTGCCGCTCAAACTAAAAGCATGAGTAGTGATTTTTGTCAAGAAATTGAGGCTTATTTAGGAATACCGAAAAATCGCATTTATCTAGAATTTGCCGAGGCGAAAGGTTATCTTTGGGGATGGAATGGCAGTACTTTTGGTTAATTTATGCCAAAATTTGAGAAATAGGGCTTATTTTAACTCTCTGGTGAGGATTTTCGCCTGTTCAATCCAAGCTAACATCACCGCAATATCGGGACATAAATCCCGTCTTTGCAGATTAGCCACCTGAAAGCGGAGAATCTGTCGGTGCAATTGCTGAATTGATACCTGTGCCAATTGCGGGACGGAAGCAATACCGGCATGAACCAGCAAACCGCAGTATTGACAACCCACGGCGGGAATCGAGGCTAATTCCGCCATTGCCACCCACTTATTAATATGTTTAGCCTGAATTTGCATTCTTACTGCTAATTTTTCCTTACCCCATTGCGGACGAACTTTTTGCAAAAGTTGTGCGGTGGTGTCGATACCGCAATCCTTTAATTTTTGGCAATCTTGGTCACTTAACCCCGGCAAATATTCAATTAACCAGCTTTGCCTGTGGATAAGTTGCGATCGATTCATCGAAATTATTAACTATTGATAGGTAGATTATAGCAGTTATCCTCAGGCCCAGATTAGCTGGTCGATGTCTGGTGAGAATCGATCCCCCTAGCTTCGACATCTCCTTAAAAAAGGGGAAAAAGGAGGAATTGGATGTGTAGTTTTTATGAATTAGGGTTTGCTGAATAATGGTAAAACCCTTTTAAAATAAGGCTTTTGACCTGCTAAAATCCGATGTTCATGCTGCGAAAATAGGATTGGGATATTCAAAAACCTTAGACCTCTTGCATAAATCCGAAAACAAACGATAGAAACAATAATGGGAGGGACTTTCAGTTAATTATTTATTAGTAGTTGATAATCTTCAAAAATGTTGCTGTACAAGGATCGACTTAAGACTTTTGCAAGAGGTCTCTTGCATTATCATTCTTTGAGTACACAAACTGGTACAAAAAAAGAGGACAACAAAGCCTGAAACGACCGACTCCTGACTCCTGACTCCTAACCCCACCAACAAACTTTTTCAGCAAACCCGAATTATACACAGAAAAAAAGTTGATAGAACCAAAACGGTCTATCAACTCTTAAAGTTATCTATTCAAGAACTAAAAATTAACGTTCTTGAAAGACGATTTTTTTGTCCAGGGAAGGACGGTTATTCGACTTAGAGGGGTACTTACTACCACCACTGCGGGGAGTTTTATTAATCACCGGTTTGCTGCTCGTCGCTGCGGGAACTTCCCAATCGGTTTTCATCCACTGGGGACAATTTTGATCGTAGATCATTTGCAGGGCAGCAGCCGCGATCGCTTGGGGATCGTATTCTGCGCTTAAATCCCGCACTAAAGGCAAGAAAGAAGCCATCCGTTCCCCCGATAAAGCCTCTTTTAGCTGATTTTGCAGCTTGGTCAGGCGTTTTGCTTCCACTTCGGTGCGACTAGGAATGGGACTAGATTCCAGACGTTGACGCAAACGCTGTTCAATCTGACGTAATAAACGCCGATCGATCGGTTCTACTAAGGATATAGCAGTTCCCGTTTTACCGGCGCGGCCGGTGCGGCCAATGCGGTGAATATAGGTTTCGGCGTTATCTGGCAGATCATAGTTAATAACGTGGCTGAGATTTTCCACATCTAGACCGCGGGCCGCGATATCCGTGGCTACCACTAATTTAATTTTGCCCTCGCGGAAACGTTGCACCAGTCGTTCCCGTTGCACTTGGCTTAAGTTACCGTGGTATTCATCCACCGTTTGCCCTGCTTCTTGCAGTTTGCTGGTTAATTCGGCCGCGGTTTGCTTGGTGCGGACGAAAATAATCGCCGATTCTAGGGGTTCGATCTCTAACAGGGGTTGCAGGACTTTTAATTTCGTCCAACCGCGAGGGATCATATAAATTTTCTGTTCGATTTTAGCAGGAGCGGCCTGGGGTTGAGAAACCGTCACAGAAATGGGAGATTTCAAGAAATTAGCGATTAAATCGCGGATTTCCCGGGGCATAGTGGCCGAGAAACAGGCGGTTTGACGGGTGGAGGGGGATGCTTGCAGAATCTTTTTAACATCATCGATAAAACCCATACTGAGCATTTCGTCCGCTTCATCGAGGACTACCCAGTTTAGGGATTCGAGATGGAGTTTTTTGCGATCGAGCAGATCAATTACCCGACCAGGAGTCCCGACCACAATCTGGACACCTTTTTCCAGACTGCGGATCTGACGTTCCATGGATTGACCACCACAGACTGTCAGGATAAAGAGACGACGGTCATCAGAGAAATCTTTGATGGCGCTGGCCACCTGTTGGGCTAATTCCCGGGTGGGGGTGAGGATTAAAGCTTGAACGTTAGGATTTTTGGTGTCCATGCGTTCCAGTAAAGGCAGGGAATAGGCGGCGGTTTTGCCGGTTCCCGTTTGTGACATTCCTACCATGTCATGCCCTTCTAGAAGGAGAGGGATGGCTTTGGTTTGAATTTCCGTGGGGGTGGTGAATCCAAGCGTTTCTAGGTGTTGAAGACGGCTATCGGATAAACCTAAATTGTTGAAACCAGTGGTCATAGGGATTGTTTTGTGGGAATTAAATTAGAAAAATCGAAAAATTAGACTATTTCGCCGTAGAGATCGTAGGTATCGGCCGCAGTGATTCGGACCGGTACGATCGCACCTAGAATCGCCTCACCTGTCACATAAACCAAGCCATCCACTTCCGGAGAAAAACGAGCGGAACGCCCGATTAATTCTCCTGTTTCTGGGTTTTCCTGTTCGATGAGAACATCGACAGTTTGACCGATATAAGCTTGATTTTTGCGTTCCGAGATTGGTTGCTGAGTTAACATCAACCTTTCGCGGCGTTCGTCCATAATTGCCTGTGGCACTGGATCGGGCAGGTCAAAAGCGGCTGTACCTTCTTCGGCGGAGAAGGTAAACACCCCGACGTGATCGAACTCATGACGCTTGACAAATTCCAGCAGATGGCTGAAATGTTCCTCGGTTTCTCCGGGGAAACCGACGATAAAAGTCGTTCGTAAAACCGCGTTCGGGATAGCTTGCTTGAGCCGCTCGATAATGCCATCGTTGACTCGTCCTTGCCAGGGACGGTTCATCGCCCGCAGGATGTCGGGATGGGAATGCTGTAGCGGCAAGTCTAGATAGGGTAAAACATTCGGGGTCTCTCGGATCGCTTCGATAACCTTTGGCGTTAACCCGGTCGGGTAAGCGTAGTGAACGCGAATCCAAGGTATATCGACTTCTGCCAGCGCTCGCAAGAGTTCCGCTAATTTGGGTTCGCCATATAAGTCTAACCCATAATTGGTTGTTATTTGCGAAATGAGAATTAATTCTTGGACTCCTTGGCTGGCTAATTGTCGCGCTTCCTTGACAATGGACTCGATCGAACGGGATCTTTGATCGCCGCGCAGGTGGGGAATAATACAGAAGGCACAGCGATAATCGCAGCCTTCGGCCACCCGCAGATAGGCGACTCCCTCGGTAGTGGTGCGATAACGGGGCAGATTTTCATCGGCGATAAAAGTGGGATCGGCGCTGACTTCTTTGACTCGTTCTCCCGTCTCTACCCGTTCCACGATCTCGACAATTTTCTGATAATCCCCCGTGCCGACAATGGCCACGGCTTCCGGCAATTCCGTCAGGAGTTCATCTTGGAAATGTTGGGCCATACAGCCGGAGATAATAATTTTTTTATTAGCTTCCGCCAGTTCCACGAGGGTGCGAACGGATTCTTCTCTAGCTGCTTGAATGAAACTACAGGTATTAACGATAACGTAATCGGCCAACTCCTCGTCATTATCTACGGGATAGCCGGCCTTGGCCAGCAGTCCTAACATATGCTCGGAGTCGATCCGGTTTTTCTCACAGCCTAGATGTGAGATGGCGATGGTTGGCTTATTGCCCATGCGATCGAGTATCAACCAAATCTTAAACTTATTTAATGTTAAGACATTTTAACGGATTCCGGACTTGATAAAATCATTAGCAGTTAAAATAATTTCCCCCCGTGGAACCGTGGGTAGGCCTTCACCCTGTTAAAATGGGTGAGCGGTGCCTGGTTGGGGACGCTAAGAGTAGTGGACGCTGTGAACTTAATTGCAACTTTCAAGACAAAAAACCCGATTATTGGCGTGGTTCATCTCGCCCCCCTGCCCACTTCCCCCCGTTGGGGTGGTAGTCTCAAGACGGTGATCGAGCGGGCTGAACAGGAGGCGACGGCTTTGGCTGCTGGTGGTGTTGATGGTTTGATTATCGAGAATTTTTTTGATGCCCCCTTTACTAAGCAACAGGTGGATCCCGCCGTGGTTAGTGCCATGACGTTAATTGTTGATCGCATTAAAAATCTGGTGGTCTTACCGATTGGTCTTAATGTTCTCCGCAATGATGCCCATAGTGCCTTGGCGATTGCTACCTGTGTCAATGCCCAATTTATTCGGGTTAATGTGCTAACGGGGGTTATGGCCACCGATCAGGGCATTATTGAGGGTCAGGCCCACGAACTCCTGCGTTATCGCCGCGAATTGGGGTCTGAGGTCAAAATTTTAGCGGATGTTTTGGTTAAACACGCCCGCCCCTTGGGAACCCCTAATCTGACTACGGCGGTGCAAGATACGATCGAACGGGGACTAGCAGACGGCGTGATCCTCTCCGGTTGGTCCACCGGTAGCCCCCCCAGTTTTGAGGATTTGGAACTGGCAGTGGCAGCGGCCAAGGGAACACCGGTTTTTATCGGCAGCGGGGCTGATTTGGACAATATCGGGCGGTTGCTGCCAGCTGCCGATGGGGTGATCGTGGCTAGTTCCCTCAAGCGTCATGGCAAAATTACTGAACCGGTGGATCCGATCCGGGTGTCGCAATTTGTGGAAACGGCCCGACAGATCAACGATCAAAAGGCAAAAATTAATAATTCTCTGCCTTCTTTGCCTCTGTCCACATAACCCCTTGCTAGAATGGCGGATAGTTATCGGCCGTGGTGCGATCCTAAGTTTTTGGGAATTAAAAACGTCCTAATTAACACAATATCGTTACGGAATTTTTCCCTTCAACAAAGTACATTTAGCTCTGCCTCCTGACTCCTAACTCCTGAATTCTGCTGTAATTTAATCTAAATAATATTATGCGTCGTCGTTCTGTACCTTGGATTCATCGCTACTCCCGGCCCCTAATTGGGGGCGTTTCGATCGTGGGGGCGATTCTGACCGGCTATTTAACCATTACCAAACTGACGGGAGGGACTGCAGCCTGTACCGCCGGGGCTAGTGATGGGGCTGGTTGTACTGGTGTTCTTAATAGTCCCTACGCTACGGTTTTCGGGCTGCCCTTGAGTTTGTTCGGTTTTTTGGCCTATATTGCCATGGCGGTTTTTGCCCTCAGTCCTCTATTTATTAATGGGGAAACCCAGAAAAATCTCCGCAAAAGTTTAGAAAATAATACTTGGTTATTGCTGTTAGCGGGGGCGACGGCGATGGCGGTATTTAGTGGTTATTTAATGTATATTCTCGCCACGGAATTAAAGGAACTGTGTCCCTACTGCATCACTTCGGCTTTGTTCGCTTTAACTTTATTAATTCTCACAATTGTCGGGCGCGAATGGGAAGGTTTAGGACAAATTATACTGCCGATGGTTGTAGTGGCCATGGTTACTTTGGTGGGAACTTTAGCGGTTTATGCGGGAGTAAATTCCCCGACGGTGACAGGAGGAAAAGAAGAAATTACCCAGCCAATGACAGCTGCTACACCTCCCTACGGTTGGGAAGTAACCACGGTTTCGGGAGAGGCAGAAATCGCCTTAGCTAAACATTTAAAAGCAATTGGTGCGAAAGAATACGGGGCTTTTTGGTGTCCCCACTGTTACGATCAAAAACAGTTATTTGGTAAAGAAGCGGGAGAAATCCTCAAAAAAGAAAGGGTTTATATCGAATGCGATCCCCAAGGGGTTAATGGTAATCCCCAAGCTTGTCGCGATGCCGGAATTAAAGGTTTCCCCACTTGGATTATTAAGGGTCAAGAATATTCGGGAACCCAAAGATTAGAGAAATTAGCGGAGGTTTCTGGTTATACCGGCCCGATGAATTTTAAATATACAGTTCCGGGGCGCAAGTAGGAAAGGGTTAAAAGTTATACTGAAGGCTGAACAAGGTTCAGCCTTTATTGTTGTCTATTATCTCGATGTCGTTATAGCTGGTGTCTAATTACTATTTGTTGACATTACCACCAGCGGCAATTAAATTAATAGTTTTAAGCAAAAAGTAAACAATCCCAACCCAGCAACTAACTCTAATGAGCTATTTATACTCTTATCGCCATAACTTGACCCAATTATTAGAACAAATTAATTTACATAAACCTTCGATCAAAATTCCTACCTTTGTTACTCATGACTTGGTAGATACTTATCAAATTTGTCGTCTAATTGATGATTTCATTTATGAAACTATCCTCAATAAGTTAAAGATGACAGTCAGGAAAATCGAAAAAGAACTTTATAGCGTTTCCTGTTCGCAAGAGGTACATTATCGATGTTGAAAAGCTTAATCAGCAAAGGTTAAACTGTACCACACAGGGGTGAGAACTGCTACATTAAGTTTAGCTACTTTGATTTATAATCAAGATGTAGATAGGTTGCTAATTATCGGTTATGACTCAGGTAAATCTACAAAAAGCCGCTAATATTCTCGGTGTAACTACCGCAGAAATACTAACATGGCAAAAGAAAAAATTAATCAAAGGTCAGAAAATCAATCAAGTTGATTGGTTATTTGATCTCGAGCAATTAACCAATCTTAAAAATAACCAATCCCCGGGAGAATTGAGAATTTTACAAACTTTTGAGCCAACTAATTACACGGTTATCGAATTATTTGCTGGCTGTGGTGGTATGGCTTTAGGTTTAGAAAATGCAGGACTAAAAACACAATTACTGGTGGAAATCAACCAAGATTGTGTTAATACTTTAAGACTAAATCGACCGCAATGGAATGTTATAAATCAAGACATAAAAAAGATTAAATTTTCTGATTTTAGAGACAAAATAGATATTGTAGCTGGAGGTTTTCCCTGCCAACCTTTTAGTTATGCTGGGTTAGGGAAAGGATTAGAAGATTTGAGAGGGAGCTTATTTTTTGAATTTGCTCGTTGTTTACAGGAAGTGCAACCTAAAATCGCTATGGCCGAAAATGTTCGAGGATTATTAAGCAATAAAAAAGGAGAAACCCTGCAATTAATCCTGCAAGCTTTACAGGAAATCGGTTATTATGCGGCTTATCAAGTTTTATCAGCCCAATTTCTCGATGTTCCCCAAAAAAGAGAAAGATTAATTATTATCGCCACCCGTCAAGACCTAAATATTAAACCCATTTTTCCCCAATATAAAAACTATACTATCTCTCTGAAAAAAGCCCTAGAGAATTGTCCAAGTTCTCCAGGAGTAGAATATAAAGAAAGAAAAAAAGAGATTATGTCCTTAGTTCCCGCAGGAGGAAATTGGCGGAATTTGCCGATGGATATTCAAAAAGAATATATGAAAAATAGTCTCAAAAATCACGGCGGACGGACAGGATATGCTAAAAGATTATCTTGGGATGAACCAGCTTTAACTATTACCTGTAGTCCGGCACAAACCCAAACAGAAAGATGCCATCCCCAAGAAACTCGTCCTTTGACTGTGAGAGAATATGCACGAGTGCAGTCCTTTCCCGATGATTGGCAATTTACCGGTAATTTAACCTCTCAATATCGACAGATTGGTAACGCGGTTCCTGTTAATATGGCTTATCATCTTGGTGGCTGTTTAATTAATATGTTGCAAGGGGATTATCTGGGAGAAACACAGCCAAAAACTGAACAGTTAAGCATTCCGAGATTAGAAGTTCATTAATTTTGACTAAAAGTAAATAGCCGCCCCTAAAACTCCTAAATCTCGGACGATTTTACTCTCCGATCGATAGAAAGTATTGTTGATATTCAATATCGCTTTTTCTTCCTGCATCGCTCATCTCATAATTAGCACTCGATCGCTTCTTTTTTTCTTTTCACGATTCCCTAGGAGCGAAAAGAGTCAACCACTGCCAAAACCAATCAGACATCAAGATAGAAGATAAATCTAAAGAAAGTGTAAAATTAGCAGAAATTGCCGATTTTTTTAGTATTTTTTCTCTGAAAAGCTGATAGTTTCTCCTTGAGAACGGCAAATTGAAGATAAAAAAATGGTTCTTCGGTTTGTGTTATGCAATGGACGGAGGTTATAAGAAATGGAATCCTTATTTAGAAAGGCATTTGGCGATTTTTATCAATTGTTTTTGATCTAGAGCGAACTAATCAATTAAGTCTCTTGCCAGATAAAGATTTAGTCAATTTATGCCCCCCTATCGAACCATACCAAGTAACGAAGAACCAAAAAAATAACTATTTTTTAATATCTCATAACAGTTTAATCCGGTTTGATAGGAGAGATAACCGAAAAGCAAAATCATTCAACCTTGATATAGAGATGAAAAAGTATCTAGCAGAGTTCATCGGGACGTTTTGGCTCGTTCTTGGTGGTTGCGGTAGTGCCGTTTTAGCGGCAGTATTTGTGGGTAAAGCCAAGAGTGTCGTAGATGGTGCTGATTTTAATATCCATCTGGGGATTTCTTTTGTGGGTGTCTCCCTCGCCTTCGGTTTAACGGTTCTTACCCTTGCCTACGCTTTCGGGCATATTTCGGGGGGACATTTTAATCCCGCCGTTTCCTTCGGTCTCTGGGCAGGTAAACGCTTCCCCGGTTCGGAACTACTTCCCTACATCATCGCTCAAGTTTTAGGGGCGATTTTAGCGGCGGTAATTATCTACATTATTGCCAGTGGTCAACCCAGTTTCGCCTTGGGAGGCAGTAATCCTCTGGCCACCAATGGTTACGGAGAACATTCTCCCGGTGGTTACAGTTTATTCGCCGCTTTGGTGACGGAAGTGGTCTTGACCTTCATGTTCTTAATTATCATTTTAGGCTCTACCGATCGACGCGCCCCGGCCGGTTTTGCTCCCATCGCTATTGGTTTAGGATTAACCTTAATTCACTTAATTAGCATTCCCGTGACCAATACCTCCGTTAACCCCGCTCGTAGTACCGGTGTTGCTCTTTTATGCGGTAATATGGCTCTCGTTGGTCAATTATGGTTATTCTGGATTGCTCCCATTGTTGGGGCCGTGGCTGCGGGTTTCCTCTACAATAGTTTCTTTGAAGAAACTTTAGAAGAAAGACAAGTTAGAGAAGATGTGGAAAGTTACCGCTAAAGTTTGATTGCTTAAAGAGTCAAGTGCTGATAGCGATTTCTCTGGGGTCGCTATTTTTTTCGTCCCCACCAACAAAATTGAGCAGCGCTCGTCGTCCCTGCTCACCTCGATCGAGTAAAGTAATCTCTAGATAATTTTCCGGCAAAAAAGTTAAACGTTCTGACCATTCGATCGCCACTATCCCTAAATCCACCTCGATTCCCTGCCAATAATTTTCTAGGTACAGCGCCTCAATATCTTGACCCTGCAAACGATACAAATCCAAATGATACAAAGGAAGGCGTCCTTCGCTATACTCGTTAACGAGGGTGAAGGTAGGACTAGCTATAGGCCCTTGAATGCCCAATCCTAGGCCAATTCCCTGTACTAAGGTGGTTTTTCCCGCTCCTAAATCGCCTTTTAATAAAATTACACTGCCAGGGACTAGGGTTTGCCCCAGTTTTTCCCCTAAATTGACAGTAGCTTCTCGATCGGGTAAGTCGATAATCATTTTTTCCGCTAGGATGCCAATTAATCACTGATTCTAATATGAGTAGGTAGGCGTTAAAAGTTATCAGATGCCTCCCTTATTAAGAGCGGATCCCCCCGCCTACCGGCACCCCCCTTATCAAGGGGGGCAGGGGGGATCAGCACCCCCCTTATCAAGAGGGGCAGGGGGGATCAGCACCCCCTTTATCAAAAGGGGATCGAACCTAAAATCCATTTTTAATTTAATTATAACCAGCTACTTAGCGATCAGAGCAGCTTTCTGACCTCCTTGGCTCTGGGGGGCTAAATCTGGTCTTTTGATCGAGAAAAATAGAAGCAGTTAAACTCATCTCTTATCTCTTAGTCTTGCCTTTGGTCAAATGGTCGCTATCAGGACAGAGATAAGCGATCGGCGAAACCTTCTGGTAGATTAGACTAAATGGGAGTTGGTTAACTGCTCTTATAAAATTGATTGTTCCCTAACCATCAGCATTGTCTAGGGTCGAAGGGAATAAAACAACCGAAGTTTAGGACTTTAAGCCAGAAGTTAAGAAAAAAAGTGAAATTATTATTTTTGAGTAATGGCCACGGTGAAGATGAGATCGCAATCCGGATTATTAAAAGACTGCAATCATCTCCCCACTGTCCGGATATTACTGCTTTACCCCTAGTGGGTAACGGTTATGCTTATACTCGTCTGGGGATTCCCCTTCTCGATCAAGGTCAAAAAATGCCCTCTGGGGGTTTTATCACTAGCGATGTCAAACAATTATGGCGAGATCTACGAGAGGGATTATTAGGATTAACCTCCCGTCAATACCGTCTGGTCAGAAATTGGGGCCGAGAAGGGGGAAAAATTGTCGCGGTGGGAGATATCTTACCCCTGGCCCTTGCTTGGTTGAGCGAGACAGATTATGCTTTTGTGGGAACGGCTAAATCGGAATACTATCTCCGGGATGAGCAGGGATGGTTAGATAGTAGCTCGATAATCGATCGCCTCTGGGGTTCCTACTATTATCCCTGGGAACGCTGGTTAATGGCTCATCCTCGCTGTCGGGGGGTTTTTCCCCGGGATAGTTTAACTAGCAAAATTTTACAACATTGGTCAATTCCCGTTGTCGATGGGGGTAATCCGATGATGGATGACCTTTTACCCTCGATAACGGGCGATTTTCCCCAAGATTGCCTAAATATTCTGCTGCTACCCGGTTCGCGCTTTCCCGAATCTCTCCACAATTGGCAGCAAATTCTCGCAGCTGTGGCGGCCATGATCGGACGTTTTCCCGATTACAAGCTGGAATTTTTGGCGGCGATCGCTCCTGCTCTCCCCCTAGAATCTTTTACGGCTGCTTTAATTTCCCAGAGTTGGCGAGAACTTAGCACAAATAAGTTTATTTGTCAAGAGGTATTTATAACTATTTCTCAAAGGGATTACGCCGAATATTTAGGCCGTTGCCATCTAGCGATCGCCATGGCGGGAACTGCCACGGAACAGTTCGTCGGTTTGGGTAAACCGGCGATCACGATTGCGGGATCTGGACCACAATTTACTCCCCATTTTGCCAAACTGCAACAGCGTTTATTAGGCTGTTCAATTCTCTTAAGCGATAGTGCCGAGTCAGTGGCGGACAAGTTAGAATATTTATTACAAAATCCCCCAAAGTGGCAAGAAATCGCCGTTAATGGTCGTCAGAGAATGGGATCGGCCGGTGCCTCCGATCGCATTGCCCAATGGTTACTAGACAATTTTTGCCCTTAAATGAAAGTATCGGTCTGATTTTCGCCGCTAGTGGGCCTCTCAAAAATAGTTTCTAGGGCGATTTTTTGGGCGCTTGGTTGTTGTCCGTAGCTGAAAAGATAGGGAATGTCTCCGCTTTGTTGACGAAACCACTGGAAAACGTAGGGACTACCATAAACAATCAATGCTTGAATTTGTCCAGTTTTCAGCAAAGCTTGATAGATAGCTTTCGTTTCCTCCCCTAATCCGGCACTACCCCGAAAAGGATTACCACGGATAAATACTTGTAGGAGAGTCGTTTCTGGGGAGACGAGGGACTGATTAAAGGTGCTACGGTCGATTATTTGGGTTTGATAACCCCATTGTCGGGGAATTGTCACCGCCGGACAAGAGCGATCGAGAAAGTCACAATTGAGTAAATCATCGATAATGATTAAATTGCGGCCTTGAGTGGCTTTAATCGGTAAATTACCGCTAACTGTTTGGGAATCTTTTAAAATATCGCTGACAATCTCTAGAGCTTGCGGTGCCGCTAAACTGCTTAAGGATTCTAAGGATGGCTGTCCTTGCCCTAATTTCTCTTTTGCTCGTTGAATACGCTGCCAAGAATCATTAATTCTGGCTTCGCTAATTGTACCCGCTTGCACGGCACTATACACCGCTTCGATCGCTTCGATCGGATCGGGTGGCATTAACAGTATATCGGCCCCCGCCTGTACCGCCCTCACTGCTAGGGCGGCAGCACTAGCAATTTTGGTCACTCCTCCCATAATCAGGGCATCGGTGACGATTAAACCCTGAAAACCGAGATTTTGGCGCAGTTTTTCCCCGAGAATTTTCGAGGAAAGAGTGGCGGGAAATTCGGCATCCCAAGCGGGAATTAACAGATGGCCTGACATAATACTATCAACCCCTGACTCGATCGCCGCTTGAAAAGGCGGCAATTCGATCGCTTCTAGGCGATCATGATCGTGGTTGATGATGGGAAGATCGAGATGGGAGTCATTGCTGGTGTCACCGTGGCCGGGAAAATGTTTGGCCGTGGTCAAAACTGGATAGGAATTAGCCCCTAAAATAAAAGCTTGAGCTAGATTAGCGACGATTTCGGGAGTTTCAGCGAAGGAACGAATATTGATAACCGGATTGTCGGGATTATTGTTCACATCGACAATTGGGGCTAAAATCCAGTTAATCCCGATCGCTAGGGCCTCCTTAGCGGTAATTGCTCCCATTTCCCTAGCATATTCTGTGGCTTTTGTCAAGCTTTTTTCGGCTATTTTTCCTAAAGCCATCGGGGGGGGAAACCAAGTAGCACCGGAAAACCTTTGGCCGACTCCCTCCTCGATATCGGCAGCGATGAGGAGAGGATTATCCCCGGACCAACTTTGTAATTGTTGGCTACGGAGAGCGATTTCGGCGGCGCTGCCTCCTAAGAGAATCACCCCACCGAGGTGGAGGGTTTCTAACCAATGTTTTAGGGTAGCGTTGACAGGTTCCCAAGCAGGATAGCGGATTTGTTGGTCAAAGAGATAGCCGGAAGCGCGGACTACTATCATCTGACCAATACGTTCTTTTAGGGATAAAATGCGATCGTTCACTATTTAGTTATCAGGAGACAGGAGACAGGAGACAGGAGATTATTTTTATTTGTTCTCCCCATACCCCAATTCATAATTCATAATTCATAATTCCCCCACTTCCCCATCACCCCACACCCTG
>NZ_JADEXY010000065.1 GCF_015206885.1 Microcystis aeruginosa LEGE 91341
ATCATCAAGATATAGGAATCGGAGACGGCGTTTTGGTCTGAGATTTAATTTAATCGCTGGCATTTACAACTATGAACTTGCTTTAGGCTATCATCAAGTAGCTGAATAAGACTTTTGCAGGAGGTCTAATCCCTTGTGGCAGCACGGGTTATCTATCTGCTCAGTATCAGCCAATTAGGGATGAGCCTAGGGGACTACCTGCGTCGTCAGTCAACCTCGATTACTAATGCACCAATCCTAATTTTGGGGATTGTGGCTGCTGTTGCCCTACAAATTTTATTTAGTCAATGGGGGGTGATGAACAGTCTGTTTGCAACGGCGACCCTAACCGGTCATCAATGGCTAATCTGTTTATTGCCGATGCCGCTCATGGTACTTTGGGCAATTTTTACCAATGTTATCGATCCTCCTCATTGTCATGGAAAATAACTAATCGTCAATTCTTGACCGCAACTACCAAGACTGGCGGTTTTCTATTCCCCCAACTGCCAGGTTATCTCTTCACCTGCTCGTAACGGCACCAGTCCGGATTCGGGAAAGGGCAATTCATCGGGAATGCGCCAAGTGCTTTTGGTTAAGGTGATTTGTTCGGTATTCCGGGGGAGTTGATAAAAATCTGGACCGTGGAAGCTGGCGAACCCTTCCAGTTGCTCAAGCGCATCGACACTCTCAAAGGCTTCTGCGTACAACTCTAGGGCGTGCAGGGCTGAATAACAACCCGCGCAGCCACAGGAACTTTCTTTGCTGTAGCGAGAATGGGGCGCACTATCGGTCCCTAGAAAAAACTTGGGGTTGCCCGATGTTGCCGCTTGCAAAAGTGCCAAACGATGATCCTCTCGTTTCAAAATCGGCAGGCAATAAAAATGAGGACGAATGCCACCGGTAAAGAGAATGTTTCGGCTAAATAATAAATGTTGGGGCGTAATTGTGGCGGCGACATTATTGTTAGCAGATAGAACAAACTTGACCGCATCGGCAGTGGTAATGTGTTCAAAGACGACCCGCAGTTTCGGAAATCTTGTTATCAGTGGGATTAAGTGCTTCTCAATAAACACTTTCTCTCGATCGAACACATCAATATCACCATCGGTAACTTCTCCGTGCAGTAGTAGCGGCATATCCAGCTGTTCCATCGCCGTAAAAACGCGATCGCACCTACGAAGGTTCGTCACCCCCAAGTCGGAATTAGTTGTCGCACCGGCCGGGTAGTATTTCACCGCTTTGACAAACTGGGAGGCTTTCGCCGCCATAATTTCTTCGGGACTGGTATTATCGGTGAGATAGAGGGTCATCAATGGCTCGAACTGTTGACCCTCTGGAACTGCGGCCAGAATGCGATCGCGGTAGGCGGCGGCATCGGCGACTGAGCGCACTGGGGGCTTTAAATTCGGCATGATAATGGCACGGGCAAACTGACGCACCGTATGGGGTAGAACCGCTTTCAGTGCCGCACCATCCCGGAGATGAAGGTGCCAGTCGTCGGGTCGAGTTATTGTGAGTCTTCGCATTTTTCCATCATACAACGGTTAGGAATCCCAGCACCACAACTAAACGGAAGAAAGAAGTCAATCTTCGGTCAGGGAATCAATTCCCTATTTCAGCAGTCAAGTCGGTTTTAACTAATAAGATGCCGCGCATCTAAATTGGTCTAGGTCGATAAGAGAAGGCTGGAACTGCGCTATTTATTTCTCTTTATTTATCATAAATTTAATTGGCGGACAAGTGGATTTATTAAGACTAGATATTATTACTAAAAATCTAATTTATTTTTTAGTTTTTAACTCAGATGTAGCCGATGAAAACATTCAAATAATGACAGGAATCAGTCAAGCTTTATAGTATAATACCAATTGTAATAATTCTAAAAAACTTCTTGTTAATAATAACAATTAAACCATATTTATTTATAGTAAATTAGTGTCAGGAATAACCCAGATAGAGCAATTTCTTGAATTGCTAATAATTCCACATTAATCAATCCTATCCAAGATTGACTAACGCATCCCCTTGAATATTTTCTCGATCGAGCAGCTTTTCAGTCCCCAAAATCCTTACAATAGGAGATGAAGATAACCTGAAAAGTTGGAGAATATGAATTATCTCATTGCCGTGTTAGCTGATCGCATACAAGCAGAAGAAGCTTCCGTTGCCCTCGAAAAGGCGGGAATTCCCCAATCTCAAGTGACCATTCTCGGTCGCGGCTATAAAAGTGCCGATGAGTTCGGTTTGATCGATCCCTTTCAACAAGCCAAAAAACGGGCCACTCTCATGGCTTTTTGGCTAATTCCCTTCGGTTTTGCTGGTGGCTACCTTTTTAACCTGATTACGGGATTGCATACCTTTGATTGGGCCGGAGAACCGGGCAATCATATCGTCGGCGGCATTGCCGGGGCGATTGGGGGCGCAATGGGCAGTATTTTCGTCGGTGGTGGCGTTGGTTTATCGTCCGGCAGTGGCGATGCACTTCCCTATCGCAATCGTCTCGGTGCCGGAAAATATATTATTATCGTGCAGGGTTCGGAAAACCTGAAAAATCAAGCGACTCTTATCCTCCGTCAATTTAACCCCGAAAATCTGCAAGGATACGCCCTAGAAAGATGAACGGTTATCAGGAATAAGTTATCGGTCATCTGATTTTTTCCTAAGAATTTTTGATTAATTACCAGAAAACAATGTTACCAAGAGAAGAATTACTAAAGGGTGTCGAGAACCGCGAGGACATAGCGAAAGTTATTGATAAAGCCGAACAAGCGATTAAGACTTGGGAAGTGACGACGACAGACTTTCTTTCTCCTGCGGTTTTAGCAGAAGTAGAACGAGTTTTTCAGCGTTTAACCGATGTGTCAATGGAAAAATGGGGCGGTTATCCCCAAGCAGAAAGACAGCGCCTCGGTATTGCTAGAGTTGATCTACCTTTGACAGTAACAGATATTCCCCTATCTGCTCTTGATATTGCCGGTAATTTTCTTTTTGATACCGCTAACCATCGGGATTTTTTAGGGGCGATGTTGGGGACGGGAATCGTTCGGGAAAAAGTCGGGGATATAATCGTTTTAGGTGAGCGAGGAGCGCAGGCGATTGTAGTGCCTGAATTGGCAGATTTTTTATCTGCTAATTTGCGACAAGTGCGTTCAGTTCCAGTGAAAACTAGCCTGATTCCTTTGACGGAATTAAAAGTTAGACCACCGCAAAAAAAAGAAATTAATACGGTGGAAGCTTCCTTACGTTTGGATGCGATCGCTTCGGCGGGTTTTGGCATTTCTCGCAGTAAAATGGCCGAGGCAATTAGCGCCGGGGATGTGCGAGTTAACTGGAAAGATATCAGTCAATCTAGTTATAATGTTAAAACCGGTGATTTGATTTCTTTTCGGGGAAAAGGTCGTCTAGAAGTGGGTGAGGTTACTATAACCAAAAAAGAGCGCTATCGGGTTCATTTAACTAGATTTATTTAGTTTTTTTCTGTCTCTAGAATTTGTTATTAGACAGATTAATTGCCATGGCTGATAATTTCACCTTAATCGTGCAACTGTGTCAAGTTAGTCCCATCGGTAAACTATTACCAGGGGCGCTTTATGTTCATCGAGAAGCATTACATCAACTTGATCCTATTCTCCAGAATTACGAACAACAAGCAAGAATTAATCAGCATTTATCTGAGGCAACAATAATTAAATTTAGCACCGATAAACCGAAAATATCCTATCTTTTTTATCCCGATTTTGATCGGGAACCTCACCCAGTTTTAACTAAAAGTTTAGTGGTAGATGTGGGGACATTAATCTTAAGTGAATGGAATTATAAAAATGCTGATAATCCCCCCATTTTACACCGAAAAGAAACTTTTGTGACTAGGGACTATCCTCTTTATCAACAATTCGAGCATCTTACAAAAATCGAGAGTGCTTTAGGACTTTTAAACAGTTCTTATCCCATCGGTACTAAACAGGAATGGCAACGGCTTTTAAGAAAGCATCACCTTGATTTTGTAGGAGATTATTTAGTTTGTAATTTAGAGGGACAAAGGGAAAAATCGATAATAATTGATCGCCATAAAGCCGCTCTTGTTCGCAAAACCCTTTCTCGTCCGACAAGATTAGCATTAGCGGCGGGATTATTTCTTCCTGAAACCACTTTTTTTGATTACGGTTGTGGTTATGGAGGTGATATAGAACGCATAGCTGAACAGGGTTATCAAAGTGAAGGTTGGGATCCTTATTATCGTCCCGATAGTCCTTTAATTGAATCTGATATTGTTAATTTAGGCTATGTAATTAATGTTATTGAATCCGCCGAAGAACGGCAGGAAGCTTTATTAAAAGCTTGGCAATTAACCCGTCAAGTTTTAATTGTTTCGGCACAGGTCCTAATTGATGATAGCGAACGGGGTTTAATGGCTTATGAAGATGGAATTATAACCCGTCGCAATACTTTTCAAAAATACTATCAACAGGAAGAACTAAAACAGTATATTGATAGCAGTTTAGGAGTTGATTCTATTCCAATAACTTTGGGAATTTATCTAGTTTTTCGAGAGGAAGAAAAAGCCGAAACTTTTCGTTTATCCAGATGTCGTTCCCGCGCCACCACACCTAAAATTAAAGCCCATCTCAAACGCTTTGAAGATTACGAAGATTTATTAACTCCCCTAATGGAATTTTACACCCAGCAGGGACGTTTACCCGTCGCAGGAGAATTATTACAAGAGGAAGAAATTAAAGCAGAATTTGGGACTTTTAGACGAGCTTTTCAAGTGATTTTACAAGTAACAGAAGGGGAAGAATGGGAGATAATTGCCGACAAAAGACGCGCCGATCTTTTACTTTATTTAGCTTTAAGTCAATTTAGCCACTGTCCGAAAGTACGGGAATTATCCCCCGCTACCCGTGCCGATTTTAAAGCTTTATTTGGCAGTTATCGCAATGCTTGCGCTTTAGCAGAAGAAGTGTTAATAAGTGCAGGAAATCTACCAGCGATCGCTCGTACTTGTGAAAATAGTTCTTTAGGCAAACTTTCCCGTTATTCCCTAACTATTCATATTAGCGTTCTGGAAAAATTACCGATGTTATTACGCTTATATGAAGGTTGTGCTAGTCAAACTATCGGACGGTTAGAAAATGCTAACGTTATTCGTTTATCCTTTCGTCAACCCAAAATTTCCTATCTCTATTACCCCAATTTTGATACAGAACTTCATCCGATTTTAGCTACTAGCATGGATGTATATTTAGGTTCGGCTGATTTTAGTTTTCGTGATTATCGGGATAGTCCTAATCCGCCAATTCTACACGAAAAAGAGCTTTTAGTAACGGCGGATTATCCCAACTATGATAAATTGGTTCGCTTAACTCAATTAGAAAAAGATTGGGGATTGTTAGAAGATAGAAAAGCGATCGAACGTTTACAGGGTTGGCAAAAATGTTTAGAGGAGCATTGTGCTACAATCAAAGGCTATCAGATTCTGTGGCGAAAAGATGCCGATCCCTATAAAGTTAGGATTTTACGCGCTAAAATTAATGCCAGAAGAAATCAAAATAAGTCTTCCTGAGTAATTAAGTAAAATAGATGAGGTAATTAATTTTATGATGACTACGATTCGGTTACAAGGATTAGAAGGTTTCGCATTAAAAGCTAATGATCCTGAACAAAGAATGTTTATTTCTGGGCTTAATTGGCAACAGTACGAAACCCTTCTAAAACATTTAGAAGATAGTTCCAGTTATCGCATTACTTACTTAGATGGAATGGTAGAAATTATGGCTCCTAGTCGTCGTCACGAAGTTAGCAAAAAAAATATCGGTAGATTGGTAGAAGTTTATTTAGAATATGCTGAAATTGATTTCTGGGGATTAGGTTCCACCACGTTGCGAAAACAGGAAAAAGAAGCGGGAAAAGAACCAGATGAATGTTTTTGTTTATTTACAGAAAAAGAGTTTCCTGATTTGGCGATAGAAATAATCTTAACCAGTGGCAGCCTGAAAGTTTTAGAAGTTTATAAAAGATTGGGAACTCAAGAGGTTTGGTTTTGGCAAGATAATCAGTTAAAAATTTATTCTTTGCAAGAGAATGGCGAATATATTTTAATCCCTAAAAGTGCTTTATTACCGGATTTAAATTTAGAATTATTAGCCGAATACGTCAACCATCCTAATCCCCGTCTTGCTGTCAAAGAATTTCGCTTGCGTTTAACAGAAAATTCCCAGCTATCATAACTATTATCTTTTCATGAATTCTCAAGTAAAATTTAACCTATCTATCCTAGGGATATTTGTATTTTCCCTAGGAATAAGATTCTGGAATCTCAGTCAGTTTAATACTCTTGTTTTCGATGAAGTTTATTATGCCAAATACGGCAATGAATATCTAATCGGTAAAGAATTTTTCCAGTCTCACCCACCTTTAAGTCAATATTTAATTGCTATTAGTATCTGGATTGGTTCCCATTTTCCTGCCGATCCTGAAAACATTAATAATTTAACGGGTTCCCTGCGCTCAACTTTTAGTTATCGCTGGTTAAATGCTTTGACTGGTTCTTTTATTCCCCTAATTATTGGGGGAATTGCTTATCAATTAACTCAGAGAAAAACTGTATTTTTAATCACAACTTTTCTCGCTAGTTTAGACGGATTATTTCTGGTGGAATCCCGCTATGCTCTCAATAATATTTACTTAATTTTATTCGGTTTGTCCGGACAATTATTTTTTTTATTAGCACTCCAGAAAAATCACAAACTCAATTGGTTATTATTATCGGGAGTTTCTTTCGGTTTAGCGGCAAATATCAAATGGAATGGCTTAGGATTTTTACTGGGAATATTTATTTTTATCGGTATTGCTTGGTTAATAAAATTATTTAATCAAGAGCAGTCAAAAGATAATCTTTGGACAAAGGTAACTAACCTGAGATTAGAGTACATTTTTATCGCCTTAATTGTCTTTCCCCTAGTTACCTATAGTTTACTGTGGATACCGCATCTTCTCGTCAACCATCAATATAATTTTTGGCAAGTACATCAAGAAATTTGGTCATTTCATCAGAGAATCAATGGTAATCAATCTGATGTTCATCCCTATTGTTCTCCCTGGTATAGTTGGTTAGTAATGGGGCGACCTGTGGCTTATTATTTTAAGAGAGTAGGTGATAAAATTTATGATGTTCACGCTATGGGAAATCCATTCTTGTGGTGGTTTTCTACGATAGCGATTTTAGTAGTTTTTAGTCGATTATTTAACCAAAAAGAGCGAGTAATTTCCGCCTATCTTATCTGTAACTATATTGCTAATCTGCTGCCCTGGTTAAAAATTAGTCGCTGTACCTTTCTCTATCATTATATGGCTGCCTATAGCTTCACTTTGATTGCTCTAGCTTGGCTCTTAGCCGATGGTTTAGAAAGTTCCAGTCCTATTTATAAAAATGGCTCGCGCTCGCTGATAATTTTGATAATTTTTGCTTTTATCCATTGGCTACCAATTTATTTAGGCATTCCCCTGTCAGTTCGGGATTATTATCTAAGAATGATTTTTCCCAATTGGATTTAGGATGAAATTAGCACCAAAAACTGATACAATAAAATCATGATAAAAAGCGATCGCATGAGTTATGGGTAAACAAAGAATCTTATCTGGTGTGCAACCAACTGGCAATTTACATTTAGGCAATTATCTCGGTGCGATCCGCAATTGGGTGGAGGGACAAAAAGACTACGATAATTTCTTTTGTGTGGTCGATTTACACGCGATCACCGTTCCCCATAATCCCGCCACTCTTGCGGAGGATACTTTAGCAATTGCTGCTCTATATTTAGCCTGCGGAATTGATTTAGAATATGCGACGATCTTTGTCCAATCTCATGTTAAGGCCCATACAGAATTAACTTGGTTATTGAATTGTATCACTCCTTTAAATTGGTTAACCGATATGATTCAATTTAAAGAAAAAGCGATTAAACAGGGGGAAAATGTTGGCACAGGTTTACTCGATTATCCCGTACTAATGGCTGCCGATATCCTACTCTATGATGCCGATAAAGTACCCGTGGGAGAAGATCAAAAACAACATTTAGAATTAACCCGCGATATAGCTGTTAGAATTAACCATCTTTTTGGGCAACCGAAACAACCAATTTTAAAACTTCCTGATCCGATGATCCGCAAGGAAGGAGCGCGGGTGATGAGTTTAACCGATGGCCGGAATAAAATGTCTAAATCCGATCCTTCCGAGATGAGTCGGATTAATATTCTCGATAGTCCTGATGTGATTGCCAAGAAAATTAAACGTTGTAAAACCGATCTAGTTAAGGGTTTAACTTTCGATGATCCAGAACGTCCCGAATGCCATAATTTACTAACTCTATATAGCATTTTATCGGGAAAAAGTCAAGAGGTGGTCGCGGGAGAATGTGCCGATTTAGGTTGGGGACAATTTAAACCGATGTTAACAGAAGTCATGATAGAATCTCTGAAACCTATTCAGGAAAAATACGCCCAAATTAGAGAGGATAAAGATTATTTAGCTACGGTTTTACGGCAAGGTCGTCTCAAAGCAGAAGCGGTGGCCAATCAAACTCTCGATCGAGTCAAAAATGCCATGGGTTATTTACCACCATTTTAGGGATAATAAAACC
The DNA here is from genome assembly GCF_015206885.1 of Microcystis aeruginosa LEGE 91341. Lineage (GTDB taxonomy): Bacteria > Cyanobacteriota > Cyanobacteriia > Cyanobacteriales > Microcystaceae > Microcystis > Microcystis aeruginosa_H. The sequence continues at coordinate 8,622 of NZ_JADEXY010000065.1, forward strand.
AGAGATGTCTGGGGCGAATTTCTGCTAGGCTGTCCAGAGAAACTCGCTCTAATAACATTCATCGCCAGAGGGTCGCAAAATTCCGCCGTAATTTTCCCTAAAAATTCGTTTTCTATCTGTTGAGTTGGATTAGTTTTAGCTACTGCTTGCTGTAATTCTTGGCTATACTATGCTAGACGTTGGGACAATTCAATTATAGTTTTTTCTAGTTGTGATTAGCCTTTTTAAACTTGTTTTCGCAGTTTCAATCATTGGAAATGCGATCGCTAATAAAAATAGCAGAGTCCAGCAGTTATCCCAAGACTAAGAATTTTTATCCCCGTGAGAATTTCCAACATCCCCGACTCGGTTACTAATATGTTGTACGATTGTAATAAGAGGATTTTTTTCCTGAAAAATTGTCATATTTGAGGTTTTGATTATGCCTTATACAAATGAAGAAGGTGGACGCTTAAATAATTTCGCCGCTGAACCGAAAGTTTATCAAGCGGATCCGCCGACTAAATCGCAACAACGTAATTATATTTTCTGGGGTGTTGCTGCGATCACACTTGTCGGTGGACTGTTAGCTGTCGCTTTTTACGCATCTCAAGCTGGTTAAAATTTAGTCCCTCGTAGTTGCGATTTAGCCCCTTTCACTCCTCTTTAGAGCTAAAATCACAACTACTCCCTATTTTAGGGCTTTTGACCCTGAATTAATGCCACTGCTGACTGAGACTTAGCTGCAGTCCCCTGTTTACCCTGAGATAACGCTAGACGAGCTGCTGCCTCTAAATCAGCGATCGCTTTTTCCCTGTTTCCCAATTTATAATAGGTCAAACCCCGATTGTGGTACGCTTCGGCAAAATTGGCATTGATTTTCAGACTCTCATCATAGTCCCTTAAAGCCATTTCCTGCTGTCCGGCTCGGTTATAGGCCAAGGCGCGATTATAGAAAATGCGATCCTGTCCTCTAGTTCCCTGTAAACTCAAAGCTTTTGTGTAATCCTCGATCGCTTCTAGGTGTTTACCTAAGTCATCCTTAGCATTACCGCGATAAATAAAGAAATCAGCAAAATTTCCGTTTAAAGTAATCGCTTTTGTGCAATCTTCCACGGCTGCCTCGTATTTTTTCGTCAGATAATGCACATAACAACGATTACCGAGAGCATTAACATAATTGGGGTTGATTGTCAAGGCCTGGGTATAATCTGCGATCGCTCGCTCGTACTGGCCGAGAACTAACTCCGCATAGCCGCGATTATAGTAAGCATCGGCATCCTTCGGTTCTAATTGTAGAGCTTGAGTAAAATCGGCGATCGCCCCTGAGTAATCCCCTGCGGTTAAACGATCCACCCCCCGATTATAAAATTCTACAGCTTTCACGGGGTTAGCGGTAGTTTGAGCGCTTAGGGGAGAGATAGTCAGTAAAAAAGTCGCTATAGCTATAATAATTGTCAATTTTTTCTTAATTTTCATAATCCGTTCACCTAAACAATTCAAGGTAAAATTAAACAGCCCTAGTTACAGGTCAAAATATCATGATTAAATCTCTTTTGGCGACTTTCCTCCTAATTACCACCCTCCTCTTCACCGCTTGTACAACTCCCATCGCTGGACTGCAAGGATATACCAGTGGCAGCCAAGGCTATCAATTTTTATATCCTAAGGGTTGGACGCAGGTGGATGTGAAAAAAGTTGCGGGAGTAGATGTGGTTTTTCATGACTTGATCGAAACGAGCGAAAATTTAAGCGTTATTATCAACCCCGTCCCCGACAATAAAACCTTAACAGATTTAGGGACCCCCTCGGAAGTTGGCTATCGTCTCCTAAAAAATAACAGTCTTAACCCCAATCTTGATAAGGAAGTAGAATTAATTCGCTCAGAATCCCATCAAATCGACGGCCAAGATTATTATATCCTCGAATATCAAGTTAAATTAGCCAACGGCCAAGAACGTCATAATCTGGCCAGCGTCACGGTTAATAATCATAAACTTTATTCTTTTAATCTTTCCACTTCCCAAAAACGTTGGACGCAAATTCAAGAACTCTTTGAAACTATCGTTGATTCTTTCTCGGTTAGTTAGGGAAACTGGCAATAGGCAATAGTAAAATGTAGTAAAATGTAGGGTGCGTTAGACGGCAAAAATTCCTGTTTTGACTTAAAGGGAAAAATCCGTCATAACGCACCACCTATCATCAACTAGGTAGCTGGTCACAATTAAAGATAAAATACTTACTTAATCAGTAATCAGTAAACAGTGAAAAGACAGTAGGAAACTTCTATTTAATACTGTCACTTAAAACTCAAATCTAATAACTGGTAACTGATAACTGATAACCGGTAACTGAATATGAGTAATTCGGAAGAAAATAGACTAGATAGAATCGAATCTCTTGCTGAAACTACCCTAACAGAACTACGGGAGATTAAATCAGGACTACAGGAGATTAGATTAGGATTACAGGAGATTAAATTAGGACTACAGGAAACCAATCAGGGATTAAAAGAAACTAGAGCGATCGCTAATTCTAACGCCAAATTGATCGAAGCGTTAACTAATAGTCTTGCTGAGTCTAAAAAAGAATGGGAAAAAGACAGACGGGGACTTTATCAACTGCTAGGACAATTAACTCGATCGATGTCGGATTTTTATGAGGTTCAGTCAGATTTTTACAATCGATTTGACAAAATTGAAGAAAGAGAATCACGCATGGTTGAGATTTTAGATCGTTATTTCCCCCCCGAAAATCCTGCCAATTCCTAGCAGGTTTTACCATAGCATTGTTAGGTTTTACAGGTTGAGGAGATTTTTCATTTATCAGTTGGTCTTGTCTCCTGTCTCCTGTCTCCTGTCTTCTATCTTATTTACTGAAAAAACTTATGTCTATTCCCTTGATTCTTGCTTCCGCTTCTCCTGCGCGTAAAAAACTATTACAAATGGTGGGAATCGATCCGATTGTGCGGGTAAGTAACTTTGATGAATCGACAATTAATGCTGATGATACTCTTCATCTTGTCCAAACTTTAGCCCAATGTAAAGCGCAAACGATCGCCCCCCAATTTGATACAGGATTAATTCTTGGTTGTGATTCCGTCTTAGAAGTAGCGGGGGAAGTATATGGCAAACCCAAGGATAAATCAGAAGCGATTGATCGTTGGCAAAAAATGCGCAGTCAGGTGGGTACACTCTATACAGGTCATGCTTTAATTGATCGAGTTAATAATCAAACCTTGACTCGTTGTGGGATTACTAAAGTTCACTTTGCCAATATCAGCGATGAAACAATTATTGCCTACGTTAACACCGAAGAACCCCTCAAATGTGCCGGCTGTTTTGCCCTAGAAGGAAAGGGGGGTCTATTCGTGGAAAGATTAGAGGGATGTCACAGTAATGTTATTGGTTTAAGTTTACCCCTATTTAGGCAGATGTTAACGGATTTTGGCTACCAAATCACTGACTTTTGGTGATCTTTTTGCCGATAATTCCCCCAAATTTATTGGCAAAAGGGCTTGACAAATGCTCAGATTTGTGTTAACCTTTTATTATAATGGGAATCCGTGTTGCCCTGCGAACCCCTCTTTTTTCTATCCGATAGCCCCAAAATTTTTAACCCTTTCCTTTTCACTTTTTCCCGAAAAAACTATGTCTTGCTTGCGCGTGGGAATTGCCGGTCCAGTGGGTTCAGGAAAAACAGCCCTGCTCGATGCCCTGTGTAAAAATTTGCGGGATCAATATCCGATCGCCGTAGTCACCAATGATATTTATACTCAAGAAGATGCCCAATTTTTAGTGCGATCACAAGCTTTAGCCCCAGAAAGAATCTTAGGAGTAGAAACGGGAGGATGTCCCCATACAGCTATTCGCGAGGATGCCTCAATTAACTTAGTTGCCATTGAACAGTTAGAGAGAAAATTTGCTAACTTAAAGCTAATTTTTCTGGAAAGTGGTGGCGACAACTTAGCGGCAACCTTTAGCCCGGAATTAGTAGATTTAACCATCTATGTGATTGACGTGGCAGCTGGGGATAAAATCCCTCGCAAAGGTGGACCGGGTATCACCAAATCGGATCTATTGGTAATTAATAAAATAGATTTAGCCCCGATGGTGGGGGCAGATTTAGGGGTGATGGATAGAGATGCCAAAAAGATGCGCGGAGATAAACCCTTTATCTTCACCAACTTAAAAACACGGGAAGGATTAGAGCGAGTGATTGCCTTTATCGAAAAGAATTTAATCTAGAGACAACAAATCCATAATTTAATCCTGCGGGCGGCTGGGTATTTAAACCACCACAAAAATGTCTGTCTTAGTTAGTGTTAGTCCGGGGTTTAGGGTAGCTAATTGAACTTGTGCCGCGCCGCCTAAACCATCTGCATCGAAGAATAAAGCCCCGGTGGTTTTATTGTAAATAAAACGTTGACTGGTGGTAGTGGCGCTAGTTCCGATCAAAAATTGACTGGATTGAATTGCCGCATTAGCGACTAAACCAGCACGGAATCCCGAGGCAGAAACGTTAATCGTATCGTCAATCACGTTAAAATCAGTGATTAAATCGATACCTTGGCTGGGGGAAGAGAAGACAAAGCGATCACCTCCCGCACCACCTGTTAAAGTATCATTACCTAGATTACCAACTAATCGATCATTACCGCCCTGGCCATCAATGAAATCATTGGCATTAGTTCCTTCTAGATCATTATTATTTTGATTGCCGATAATGCGACGATTTACCTGTAAACTAAAAACATCACTGGTAGATAGTCCCCCTCGATCCCGGGCGGTAACTCGGATGTCAAGAATGCCCACATTAGCACCGGTAGGTGTACCAGCGAGAGTTCTAGTGGTTGGGTTAAAAGTTAACCAAGAGGGAAGAAGGCTATTATTACTGAGAGTAACACTATAGGTGAGAACATCTCCTGCATCTACATCAGTAAAAGTGTTAGCTGGAATCTGAAAAGTGAAGGGTTGATCTTGTAAGATTTGACGATCAGTAATCGGATTAACAAGAGTGGGAGTTTCGTTAACGTTGGTAACGTTGATAGTTAAGGATTTTTCAAAAAATAATCCATTCCCGTCGGTTGTCCTGACTCGAATGCTGTAATTATTAATATTTTCATGATTAAAGCCGCTCTTAGTTTTTAGTTGATTATTTTCAATGGTAAACAAAGAATTATTCGTAGAACCAGCCCCTGATACTAAACTGTAGGTAAAAGTATTTCCTCGATCGGGATCTGTGGTGCTAAAGGTACCTACCACTGTTCCTTGAGGTTGATTTTCGGCGATGCTACTGTTAGAAATATTTATATCTGTGGGAGATTCATTAACATCAATTACATTAATCGTTAAAGATTTTTCCAAAGACAAACCCGCAGGATCTGTGGTTCTAACGCGAATGCTGTAACTACTCCGTCTCTCATGATCAAAGACCACATTGGTTTGCAGTTTATTGCCATTGATAGTAAAGAGATTATTGTCAGTGGCACCGATTCCAGTGACTAAATTATAGGTAAAAGTATTAGTAGGGTTAAGGGGGATATCTGTGGTGGTAAAAGTGCCGATAATTGTACCTATAGCTAGATTTTCGCCAATCCTGTTGTTGCTAAGGGTGAGGTCGCTGGGAGCTTGATCGATAATAAAATTAGCGGCGGTTAGGGGAGTTACCGAGGAATTAGATTGATTGGCGTGAAACACATCGATAGTGTTGCCTGTACTCAAAGTCAAACGGGTGACATTGAGAAAAGGACGGCTAAAAGTGGCCAAAATACTACTAACATTAGTAAATCCTAAACTGGGGGAGATAATAATTTTCTCCGTCGCCACATCAAAATCGAGAATTTGATCTTGACCGTTATTCACTCCGAAGAAAAAATTGTCTTGTCCCGCTTCGCCAAAGATAATGTCATTGCCAGTACCGCCTTCAATCAGGTCATTGCCGACACCCCCCTGTAGTTGATCGTTGCCGTCCCCACCGATTAACCAGTCATTGCCGCCACTGGCACTGTTATCATCAAATAATAAATCGTTGCCAGAGCTTCCCTCTAAAACATCGTTCCCCGTACCACCAGAGAGAGTATCATTACCGTCATTACCGAGGAGAAGATCGTCGTTTTCTTGCCCGAATAATTGATCATTACCGCTACCCCCTTCCAGAGTATCGTTTCCAGCACCCCCTTGTAGTTCATCTGTGCCATCGCCGCCCAAAAGTCGATCGTTGCCTGTCTGTCCGTAGAGAAGATCGTCCCCTAGGTTGCCTTGTAGAGTATCATTTCCCGCATCCCCAGAGAGAGTATCATTACCCTCATTACCGAGGAGAAGATCGTCGTTTTCTTGCCCCAATAATTGATCGTTACCGCTACCCCCTTCCAGAGTATCGTTTCCAGCACCCCCTTGTAGTTCATCTGTGCCATCGCCGCCCAAAAGTTGATCGTTGCCTGTCTCTCCGAAGAGAAGATCGTCCCCTAGGTTGCCTTGTAGGGTGTCATTTCCCGCATCTCCAGAGAGAGTATCATTACCCTCATTACCGAACAGAAGATCGTCGTTTTCTTGGCCAAATAATCGATCGTTACCGCTACCCCCTTCCAGAGTATCGTTTCCAGCACCCCCTTGTAGTTCATCTGTGCCATCGCCGCCCAAAAGTTGATCATTGCCTGTCTCTCCGAAGAGAAGATCGTCCCCTAGGTTGCCTTGTAGGGTATCATTTCCCGCATCTCCAGAGAGAGTATCATTGCCGTCATTACCGAACAGAAGATCGTCGTTTTCTTGGCCAAATAATCGATCATTACCGCTACCCCCTTCCAGAGTATCGTTTCCAGCACCCCCTTGTAGTTCATCTGTACCATCACCGCCTAAAAGTCGATCGTTGCCTAGGTTGCCCTGTAGGGTGTCATTTCCCGCATCTCCAGAGAGAGTATCATTGCCGTCATTACCGAGGAGAAGATCGTCGTTTTCTTGGCCAAATAATCGATCGTTACCGCTACCCCCTTCCAGAGTATCGTTTCCAGCACCCCCTTGTAGTTCATCTGTACCATCACCGCCTAAAAGTCGATCGTTGCCTAGGTTGCCCTGTAGGGTGTCATTTCCTTGCCCACCCTGAATTGTATCGTTGCCTGCTAAACCATTGATCGAGTCATTTCCATCTGTACCAAAGATTAAATCGTTGCCATTCGTCGCTGGTGGGATAGTTTGTACTTGCGTTGTTAGGCTTTCTGGCAAAAAACCTTGGACTTCAAAGGGATAGGAAAATGGGGTATTTGCTAAACTCATGGCGGGTTAATTATGACTAGCAGATTTAACTTTCATTCCAGAGTAGCACAAGCCAAGAAACATTTAACCGGCTAGATTATACGCTTTATCCTGTCAATAAAAAAGAGATCGCCAGAAAAATTTAGGTAAAGCTAACATTCGTTTCCAGCGCCAAGGTTCCTGATAGAGTCGATACAACCACTCTAAATTATTGTCACAGAAAAAGCGAGGGGCGCGGATTTTTGTCCCGGACCAGATATCAAAACTACCCCCCACCCCTACCCAGATAGCTTGGGGACAAAGATGGCGATGTTCCCTAATCCAATATTCCTGTCGGGGTACCCCCAAACCAACTAAAATTAACCGCGGTTGTTGATCTTTTAATAACTCAATCCAATCGGACATTTCCTCGGAGGATAGATAACCGTGGTTAGCCAGAATACGGATATTAGGAATCTTTTTTTGCCAATTACTTGCCGCTTGTTCCGTAATCCCCGGTTTACCACCAAAAAAAGCAATAGGAGAACTCTCTCCCTGCATTCCTAACTCAGTAATTAAGGATTCTGATAATTCAATACCGGGGCAGCGGGTTTGTTTTTTGCCCCTTAATTTTAAGTAAATAACAATCCCAGCACCGTCGGGAATAACTAAATCTGCTTCTCGAATAACTTGGGCTACTTTAGCATCATTTTCTCCTAACATTGCCATTTCTGCATTAAGAGTGACAACGTGGGAACCAAAACCTTGATAGGCGCGCTCGATTAACCAACGACTGTAGTTATCGAGAAGATGAACCGGCAAACCGAGAACTGAATATTTAGGGGGAGTTTCTAACATAAGTAGGTAGGTGCTAATAGTTGTCAGACACCCCCCTTATCAAGGGGGGATCAAGGAGGTATCGGCACCCCCCTTATCAAGGGTGCAGGGGGGATCAGAGGCAAAATCTATCTTCAATTTAATTATAAATACTTACTTATAATTCATCTTGATTTAGTTGTTATTTGATCGAGAAATTGGCACAAAATCCACCCCAAAACTAGAACGAGAACCGGGTTTAACTACCACTAATTGCACCGATTGATTGCGATCTCCAGAGGGTAAAAATCGCACTGGATTAGTCGCCCCAGGCACAGAAAAATTACTACTTCTTAACGCCTGTTGAACTCCCTCTCGGCTAGATTCTGCCTTAATTCCAGCGATTAAAGCCTGAGCAGCATCATAGGCGGTAGCAGTGCGCCAATTTACGTCTGCTTGCCACAATTGGCGGGAATTATTCACAAAAGGACTGTTCGGATTAGCCCCCAAATGCCAAGCGACAGCCACAATCATGCCCAGGGCATTTTTTCCGCCTACATCCAGAGTTTTGGGGCTATAAACGTCATCACCCGCCACAATCGGTAATTTTTGACCATTGATTTGGACCACCTGCAAAGCCTTATCTAGGGTTCCACTATCCCCAAGAAGGGCGATTAGATTTGCTCCCTCCTGTTGAGCTTGTTGGAGGCTTTTAGAAGGGGTAAAAGTGAGGGAAGATAGATCAAATTCACTCACCACTTGACCTCCTCCTAATCCTAAAGCGGTGGTAAATTCAGATTTTAGGGATTGACTATAATTACTTTGGGAGTTAAAAAATACCACTGCCTTGACGTTAGGAATTTTTTGCAAGCTAGATTCAGCTAATGCCCGTGCCGCCACAAAATCACTGGGAACAGAACGAAAGATATAGTCACCAAAATTGGAGAGTTTAACTGAGGTACTGATGGGGGAAATCATTACTAATCCCGCTTTTTGATAGATAGCAGCCGCCGCTAAAGAGGTGTCACTGCTAGTGTGTCCTACTACTCCTAAAATACTGTTGTCAGCCGCTAATTTTTGGGCAATTTGAGCAGCAATTGCGGGATTATCAGCATCATCAGCAATGAGAACTTTTAAAGGAATGCCATTAATTCCTCCGGTTTGATTGATTTGATTTTGAGATTGGGCAACTCCTCGTAAAACTTCTAGGGCGGTGTTGACATTGCTCCCAATCGGCACGGAAACGGCGATAGTATAGGACTTAGCTTCACCAATACGGGCGTTATTTAAGTAGATAAGAGCTTCGGGATCATTTTGATTAGCTCGCAGGGATTTTTCTAGGAGGTAAACTGCTTGCTGAAAGTCTCCTTTTCCGAGTGCCTGTATAGCAGCTTGTTTGTCAGAAGAAGCCCCTTCAACTATTAATAAGTTTTCCCCTTGACTAAATTTTGCTTGTGCCGATACCGATTTTTGCTCTGGTGATATTTTCTCGATTTCAGAAAGATTGGTTGGGTTATTTTTTCCTTGAAAACGATTGTATAACCACCAACTACCAGCCCCAAAAAATATTAGGGTAATTAGCAGGGATAAAAGCAGGGTAACTGTATCATTTTTCTGGCTCATGGGCTGATCAACTAAGATTAAATTAATGGTTTAATCGAGATTGATAGTTAATAAAAGCACCAATTCAAGTCTGAATTGCACAAATATCCGATCTACCTTGATAGAATACCTCATTTGGGGTCTGATAGTCAAGACATTGTTTAAATGCGTCTTAGCTTATTAGCCATATTTTACCTTTTTGTTTGGGATTGTTCTAAATGTTTTATTAAAACATTTGAGGATAAAGGACCGTGTAAATGACTCCAGGGTAAAACCTGTTCTAAACGCCATTGTTGATGAACGTAATAATCTAGAGGTGGAATTTGTCCTTTTAGTTCCTTAAAAGCGCGTTTATAACTGCCTAAAGAATCACCGTAGCCACGGGTTAATTCTAACAGGGAAGTTAAGCGGCGATCGCCTCTAGATAATAGGGCTTGAATCACGGACCAATTATAACTCTCTGGTCGAAATTCTATGCCCTGTTTACCTAATTGTTTCTCTAGATATTTTAATCTTTTTTCGGCCATTTTATTAACTCCAAACCACTGAAAAGGAGTATGGGATTTAGGCACAAAGGTGCTGCAACCGAAAGAGATTCGTAGTCCGGAGGCGGCTTTTTTTAATGCTATTAACATTTCCATCGTCGCCGCTATATCTTCGGTTTCTTCTCCCGGTATTCCCACCATACCATAGAGTTTTATCCCTTTTAAACCGCCCGCTTTGGCATTAATGGCAGCTTGGATAATTTCATCATTGGCTAACTTTTTGTTGATAATTTCCCGTAGGCGATCGGAACCACTTTCTACGGCAATAGTAATTGATTTGCTGTCTCTTAGGGATAAAATTCTGGCTAATTTTTCCGTGACAGTATTAGTTCTAACTGAAGCGATCGAGAGTCTAACTCCCTCAAATTTTGGTTGAAAAAGATAATCGAGTAAGGTTTCAAATTCAGGATGTTGACTAACAGAAGCACCTAATAAACCAAGGCGATCGGTAACTTTTAAACCTTTTTCAATGGCAGGGATTAAAGATTCTAAACTAGCGGTACGAAAGGGTAAAGTTAGATAACTAGCTAAACAAAAACGGCACATTTCTGGACAACTTCGCACCACCTCTACCATATAAATATTCTCCCATGCCGCTTGTTTTGTTACCACCGTAGAAGCTGAAAGGGTATTACTGCGATAGGTTTGTTTACTAACAAAGGTAGGAACATTATTATCTATGGGTAGAATTGCCGTAATTTCACCTTCGGCACTATCATAATTAACGGTGTATAAACTAGGAACATACACCCCCGGAACCTGGGCTAAATGACGGAGTTTTGTCGGGCGATCAGCATTTCTCACCTCTTGATAGGCATTAATAAAATCAGCAATTAAATTTTCACCATCTCCCAATAAAATTACATCAAAAAAAGCGGCAAAAGGTTCGGGATTAGCGGTTAAAACTGGTCCCCCTCCAAAAATTATCGCCTGCTGATCTTGCCGTTGATGACTGTGACAGGGAATTTCTAAAGATTCTAACAGCGAGAGGATATTAACATAGTCCAATTCCCAGGAAAAGGAAAAGCCAACTAATTCGGGATAACGGGGTAAAGATTCTTGAAAATCCGTAAATAAACGACTAACTTGTATATCCGATCGCAGGGCTAAAGTTGCCCAAACAATTTGATAACCTAAACTGGTTATACCGACGGAATACTGATTAGGAAAAGCAAAAATAGTTTTAATAGCATCACTGTGGGGTATTGCGGGAGTAAAGAGGAGTTTTTCGTCTTGTAAGATGGTCATTTCAGTTATCAGTTATCAGTTATCCGTGACTACCAGTAGTCTTCAGTAGCTTTTAATTTTCATTCTCTTGAAAGGGGAGACTTGTTACCTCTTGTTTTTGGTCATATATAAGTTTAATTTAATCTGGAGGTGAAGGAGGGGAAAATATCTCAATATACAGTTCTATGATCATATCTCAGGTTATGCTCCTAGGGAGTCGGTGGTCAAGAACAAATTTAAGTTATACTTCCTCCCTAGGGATAGCTATTGTATTTACAGGATATTTTTTCTTATATCCTAGCAATTTTCACAGCTTAACTAGGTGTCGATTTTATTCCTGAGCGCTGGTTTTAAGCAAATCTTGATCTCCTTCACCCCAACCCGAACGAAATCTATGAATAATCCAGAAGAATACGTTATAATCATGGCGAAAATCCTAGATTTAACCATTCCCGATCGCTATTTAAATTCTGTGGTTGAAAACTGGCAACGCTTGCAAGAAATCGCCAGTTTAGTGACAGAATTTCCCTTAGAGGATGACGGGGAAAGCGCCCTCAGCTTTGAACCATGACTATTTCTGTGTGCAATTTAGCTCGATCGATCCAAAATCGTCAAACTAGCGCCTTAGAAGTTATTAGCCAGACTTTGGCGGAGATAGAGGCGAAAAATCGCCATTTAAATTGCTTTACCGACATTTTACAGCCTAGGGCGCTCGCTCAAGCCGAAAAAATTGATCAAGCGATCGCTAATGGGGAATCCGTCGGTGTCTTAGCAGGGGTCCCCTTCGCCGTCAAAAATCTCTTTGATATCAAGGGTATTGTCACCCTTGCCGGTTCCAAAATCAATCGAGATCACCCTGCCGCTGGACAAGATGCGATCGCTATTCAAACCCTAGAAGCAGCCGGGGCAGTTTTGGTGGGGGCGACCAATATGGATGAGTACGCCTACGGTTTTGTCACCGAAAATGCCCATTATGGAGCCACTCCCAACCCCCTCGATCCCAGTCGCGTCTCGGGGGGATCCTCCGGCGGTTCCGCCGCTGCCGTTGCCGCTAATTTAGTGCCTCTCGCCCTCGGTTCCGATACTAATGGTTCCGTGAGAGTTCCCGCCGCTTGCTGTGGCGTGGTGGGGCTAAAACCCACCTTTGGGCGCGTATCCCGTCAGGGCCTATTTTTGTTCGTTAGTAGTTTAGACCATCTGGGATTTTTTAGCGGCAATGTGGCGGATATGGCGGCTATTTGGAGTCTTTTTGCCAAAAATAACCTTAAAGCTCCTTTAAGTGGCTTAGAGGGCGTAAAAATAGCCCTTGCCGATGATTATTTTCAGCAGGGAGCCGAACCAGAAGTATTCGAGTCGGTGACAGCGATCGCCGAACGTTTAGGAGTGACCAAAAAAATCACCATTCCCGAAACCGCCCGCGCCAGGGCAGCCGCCTATATAATTACCGCTGCAGAAGGAGCAAATTGGCATTTACCGCGTTTACAGACCAGATTAGAGGATTTTGACCCCGCAACCCGGGATCGCTTCTTGGCAGGGGCATTAATTCCCTCTAGCTGGTATTTGCAGGCTCAACGTTTTCGCCGTTGGTATCGCGATCGTTTGCGAGAGATTTTCAGCGAAGTTGATATTATTCTCACCCCGACAATTCCCTGTATTGCACCACCGTTAGGAGTAGAAAAAATGATTATTGACGGGCAAGAGCTATTAATTAGACCCAATTTAGGTAGATTCACCCAACCTTTTTCTTTTATCGGTTTACCTGCCCTTTCTTTACCGATTAAACGTCCATCCCAGCTACCTTTAGGTTTGCAAATCATCGCCGCTCCCGATCGCGAAGACTTAATCCTAAGAGTAGCCAGGGTTTTAGAAGAAATGCTTGCCTAAGAATCCGCTTCAATCACATCTAACCAAGCGGCGGCCGATCGCTCCCAGGTGTCATTTAGGGCAAGTTGACGACATCTTTCGCGCTCTTGGGACAAAAGCTGGGGATTTTTCAGTAATTCGACAATTTTCCAGGCTATAGCTTCCTGAGTAGCCGGATTGGTTACTTCCCCCGGCACTTTCACACAGTAGTCTTTTTCTCGAAAAACAGCAAAATCCGTCACCACTGGCAGACAACCCACCACTGCCGACTCGCGCACGGAAATACAATCGACCTCACGATAGGTGCAACCGTAGTAATGAATAGCAGAGCGCGCTTTTTCCTCGATTAGTTGACGATAACCCATCATTCCCCGATCAACTACCCCCGCACTAGCTTTAATCAAAGCGATTAAATTATCCCGCCATTCCTTGCGATCGCCAATTTCATCCCGTTTAGTAAAACCATAGTAGAGATGTAACTCAGCTGCGGGAATTGCCGCCTTGATAATCGGCCAGCCATGCTTTAACATCGACTCTAGGCCGCGATAATAACGAGAGGCATAGACTAGACGATAGGGAAGATGCTCGCTTTCTGGCACCGTCTCACTTACAGCCAAAAGGGAAGTATCGATACCATTAGGAACAATTGGACATTGATGATCGGGACAGAAATCCAGTAAATCCCTTTGATATTGGCTTTTACAGAAAATTTTGTCGTATCTAGCCAAAATTTCAGGGGTATAGGAGGCTGCCGGCACTTTAATATCTTGCCAATCAAAAAAAATTCGTTCTGCCTTGGTACCCGGACGGCAATAGGTGGGATGACGAGAGATCACCAATGTCTCAAAGTGATCCTGCCAATTCATCTGGTAATAATTAACATAGCGAATACCGTCCTGTTCCCCTTCCATACCCTCACAATTGCCAAAAATCGTCACTTTATAGCCGCGTTTCGTCCATTCCTGCGCTAAAAAAGCCACCGATGCCTGGGTACCACTGGCCCCCCGTTGCCAAATTTCCGCCGGAAGCATGGGACGATATTTTTCTGTGTAAATAACGATCGATTTTTTCGGCCAACGACGGGCGCTCAAACGCTGTTTAATTTGAAATAGGGAAGGTGCGCTAGACCGTAGCCATTGTTTGAGATTAGATTGTAGGGATGGAGTAGCTTGTGACACTCTTTTTCTCCAAGATCGAGGGAAAATAGGGGCTATGGGTGATAGAGTCTTAGTTTCTCGAATTTAACTCGATTTCTCGACTCAGTAGAACAATTCGAGCCTATCATATAATGGGTTCAAGTCAAAAATCAATCTTTTTATTGCCATCTATCTGCCAGAAAATCTATGAAAATTGTCATCCCGATCGTGTTTTATCGCAAAGGAGGAGTAGAAAGAGTCATTATCTCTTTAATACCTAGCTTATTAGAATACGTCGAACAAATTATTATCGTCCTCCCTCGTAAGGAAATTGAATATTTTAAGTCTTTAATGCCCGATTCTGATCAACTTATCTACGAAGATTTTAATTTTTATCCCAAGAGTTTTGAAGCAAAATTAATTTATTTTTATGGTCTTCTAGCGAATTTTTATAAAACCCTAAGACTGACTTCTATTCATCGTCTTTTCTCTCGTAGAATTGAACTTTTACGCAGCGAAGCAAGAATTAATCAGATTATCAAGCGTTACCAAGCTGATCACTGTTTGTATGGGATGACTAATCGGATTTCTCCCCCTAATGTCAAGGTTACTTTAAGTGGCATTATTTATGATGTCTTTTGGCAATTTGCTCCCTTAACTTACTCAGAATCCTATCAAGAACCCTACAATGAAGCGTTAAAAGAATGGTTAGATCAGGCCGATCTACTGTTCACAATCTCCCAAAAAACTAAAGACGATGTTTTAAAAGTTTTTCCCAATGCTACCTATGCTAGTAAATTAAAAGCTATACCCTTAGCAGGATTTGTCGAGCAGTCTCATCCCAAGAGCGATCTAGTCAAAAGTGAGCTAGTTACTTTTTATTTTCCCTCCTCTTTTGGTATCTACAAAGATCATTTAACTTTACTGAAAGCAGCCATTAAACTAGCGAAAAAAGGTTTAATTTTTCAAATAGTTTTTATCGGTAAAGAAACTGATAATCTAGTTAGTGGAAATCTGCAATTGTCTCAACAGTCCAAAACCCAAGAATACCAAGATTATCTCAAAGAATGTACCCGACTTTATCAGGAAAATCAAGAAATTTTCGAGAGTCATATCAAGGGATTAGGTTATCAAGACTATGAAACCTTGCAATTTTATTATCAAACCTGTTCCTGTGTGGTATTTCCCTCAAAATACGAAGGTTTTGGATTGGCAATAGCAGAAGCAATTTTACAAGGTATTCCCGTTATTGCTTCCGATTTAGAAGTGTTTCAAGAACAGGTAGAATTATATAATTGTCCCGAAAGAGTGCAATTCTATCCTCGGGGAGATGCGGACAGTTTAGCTAATTGTTTAGAACAATTTATCCTCAATCCAATTCCTCGCTTGTTACCCGAAGATATTCCCAATAAAATTAATCTCTGGACTTGGGAAGATGTGGCCAAAAAATATGTAGAACTACTGAAAGAAAATGCAGGTTACTGATCTCTATATCTACCCGATTAAATCCTGTCGAGGTATTCAATTATCCCAAGCTGAAGTGACTCCTAACGGTTTACTCTGGGATCGGGAAATGATGTTAGTGGATGGCAAGGGTAAATTTATCACCCAAAGAGAATATCCGCAGTTAGCCACCGTTTCTGTCACGATTACAGGAGATAAATTTTCTCTGAAAACATCTCAAGATTCCCTGACTTTTCAGCCTAATTTCACAGGAGAAAAAAGAGCGGTTCAAATCTGGGAATCTCAAACCATAGCCATGGATCAAGGGGATGAAATCGCCGAATGGTTTGAGAAAATTATCGACATTCCTTGTCGTTTAGTGCGACAATCTCCCGATTATCCACGTCTGGTGAATCCTCGCTATGCAGGGAACGATCATACTCCCGTCAGCTTTGCCGATGGTTATCCAATTTTATTAACTAATACTGCTTCTTTAGAGGACTTAAATCAGCGTTTAGTTGCACCAGTGCCGATGAATCGTTTTCGTCCTAATATTGTTATTAGTAGCGATCGAGCTTTTAGCGAAAGTAGTTGGCAAAAGATCACAATTGGTGAGATAAATTATGCTCTGGTTAAACCCTGTAGTCGCTGTATTATCACCACCACGGATCAAGAAACAGGTAGGAGAAATCCCCAACAGGAACCTTTAAAAACCTTAAGCACTTTTCGCCGTTTCCCCGGAGGCATCATGTTCGGAGAAAATGTCATTCCCGAAAAGACAGGTACAATTAAAGTCGGCAATCCTATTACCGTAATCTAGGGAAAATGGGGG
>NZ_JADEXY010000066.1 GCF_015206885.1 Microcystis aeruginosa LEGE 91341
CTTTCCCACTTACCCACTTTCCCACTTCCCCACACCCCAATTCATAATTCCCACTAACTAAATGACTGAGCAAGATACTGACTGGATAGGGTTGATGATCGGCAATTCTCGGCTACATTGGGGGTATTTTCGCGGTCAAACCCTGTTAGCTTGTCTCGATACTCCTCACCTGAGAGAACCCCTAGGTGATGAATTTTTGCAACAAATTTTCCCTAAACTCTTGACGAATAAATGTAACTGTGCATTGGTTGTCGCTTCTGTGGTTCCTAGCCAAAGAGAATTATGGGCAAATTATGGCAATTTACGGATAATTACTTTAAAAGATATTCCTTTACTGGATTTATATCCAACATTCGGCATCGATCGAGCTTTAGCTGTATTGGGTGCGGGGAAAAAATACGGATTTCCCTGTTTAGTAATCGATGCGGGAACAGCTTTAACTTTTACGGGAGTGGATAGGGATAAAAAGCTAGTGGGAGGGGCAATTTTACCCGGGTTAAAGGTGCAATTAGCCAGTTTAAGGGAACGGACGGCAGCCTTACCAGAGGTGTCTTTACTGGAAAGATTACCGCAGATGTGGGCAAAAGAAACAGCAGAAGGGATAAGAAGTGGGATAATTTATACAATTTTGGCGGGAACAGAAAAATTCAGTCAGGAATGGTTAAATTTATATCCAGAGAGCAGGATAATTTTAACAGGGGGAGATGGGGACTTAATTAGGGATTACTGGCAAGAAAACGCCATTAAATCACTCCTAGTGGATAAGACGATAATTTTTGAGGGAATTGTCGCAGTTAAGGGAATCTCCTCCTGTTTAATTGACAAAGGCGAACCTATCTAGTAAAGTCGGGTAAAGTTTTCTCAACTTGGGAAATTTCTCAACAACTAGGCAAAAAATTCAGGATAAAGTTATGGCGATCGTTCTAGTAACTGGTTCTGCTGGTTTAATCGGTTCCGAATCAGTCAGATTTTTTTGTGACAAGGGTTATACTGTAGTTGGAATTGATAATAATATGCGTCAGCTATTTTTTGGCGAAGACGCTTCAACGGAGTGGAATCGATCCAAATTATCCCAAGATTACGGGGATAAATACATTCACCATGCTGTAGATATCCGCAATCATGAAGCTATTTCAGATATATTTAAAACCTATAGTCATGATATATCATTAATTATCCACACGGCGGCGCAACCTTCCCACGATTGGGCAGCTAAAGATCCCTATATGGATTTTAGTGTCAATGCTAACGGAACTTTAGTATTATTAGAAAATACTCGTCAACACTGTCCCCAAGCAGTATTTATTTTTTGTTCCACCAATAAAGTTTACGGGGATAGACCAAATGAATTACCTTTAGTAGAAAAAGAACTACGTTGGGAAATCTCGGAAAATCATCCTTATTTTGCTCAAGGTATTGACGAGTTGATGAGTATTGATGCTTGTAAACATTCTTTGTTTGGTGCCTCGAAAGTGGCAGCGGATGTGTTGGTACAGGAATACGGGCGTTATTTTGAGATGAAAACTGCCTCTTTTCGTGGTGGTTGTTTAACCGGTCCAAGTCATTCGGGAACCCAATTACACGGGTTTTTATCCTACTTAATGAAATGTACGATGATTGGCAAAGAATACAGTATTTATGGGTATAAGGGTAAGCAGGTACGGGATAATATTCATAGTTACGATCTCGTCAATGCTTTCTATCATTTTTATCAGGCCCCGCGAGTAGCAGAAGTTTATAATATCGGTGGTAGTCGCTTTAGTAATTGTTCCATGTTAGAAGCTATTCAAGAATGTGAAGCGATTGCGGAGAAAAAGTTAAACTGGCAGTATGTGGAGACTAATCGCATTGGTGATCATATCTGGTGGATTTCTGATGTGAGTAAGTTTAAAAATCATTATCCTGATTGGCAGTTAACTTATAAAGTAACAGATATTCTCAAAGAGATTTTTAGTCAAAACGTTAGCCGTTGGACTTAGAGGAAATCAATAATAGTTTGGTCAGTTTTTATCTGCTAGTTTTCCCTCGTTACAAAAGTAATTTTTAGCCAAATATACTGCTAGTAATTGAGGGACTCTGTTAATTAGTTAACCAGAGGACATTAGTGATGTTATTAGTAGCAATGTTGACCTAAAAAACTAAACCAGAGCATATTTAAGAGACTATTATGTTAACTAAAATCTACAACAATAAAATTTTCCGATTTCTCATCGCTGGGGGAGTGGCATTTCTAATCAACTTATTCTTAATTTATTGGTTCATTGACGACTTGGGATTTAATACCCCATTTCTGAAAAATATTGCTAATGTTATTTCGATAGAAATATCTTTAATTGCTAGTTTTTTTATCTATAGAATCTGGGTGTGGACTGGGGGAGATTGGACAATTAGAGATGTGATTTTGATACAACTACCTCTCTATCATCTCTCGGCAGGTTTACCAGTTTTACTGCGATTTTTCTTGATATTTCCCTTCTTAAACTGGTTAGGACTTAGCCCTGGAGTTAATACAATGATTGGGGTTTTAGTGGGTGCTAGTATTAATTATGTCGCCAGTGATAGCCTAATTTTTAAACCCAAGAATAAGACTAATGAGACAGAAATGTACTATCCCGAAGGATTAGCACCAGCTTTCGAGATGGACGGTTACTCTCACCCACGTCAGTTAAGGGATCAGTATGCGGTAAAAACCCTATCAATAATTATCCCTGCTTACAACGAAGAAGATTGCATCGAAAGCACCACTCACTTAATATCTGAACGTTTAGAAAGGGATAAAATTGATTATGAAATCCTAGTGGTTAATGACAATAGCAAAGATAACACCGAAGCGGTTCTGCAAAAAATCAACCAAGAAAATCCTCGGATTCGCTACATCAATAACTGTTACCCCAATGGTTTTGGTTTTGCGGTGCGCTGTGGATTAGAAAATTTTAGCGGTGATGCAGTGGCAGTAGTAATGGCAGATAATTCCGACTCTCCCGATAACATAGTGGACTATTATTATAAACTGCAAGAAGGCTACGATTGCGTTTTTGGTTCTCGTTTTATCAAGGGAGGAAAAGTTATTGATTATCCCATACACAAGTTAATCGTTAATCGTTTGGCTAATCTCTTCATTCAAGTTTTATTTGGGCTAAAATTTAATGATACCACTAACGCCTTTAAAATCTATCGTAAGGAGGTTATCGAAGGAATCTCACCTCTACTATCTCACCATTTTAACTTAACAGTGGAGATGCCCTTAAAAGCAATCGTGCGAGGATATTCCTACACGACAATTCCCATCACTTGGCGCAATCGTACCACGGGGATTTCCAAGTTAAAACTCAAGGAAATGGGTAGTCGTTATTTATTTATAGTTCTCTCTATTTGGTTAGAAAAACACCTTTCTCGAGGCGACTATAAGCGCAAACAGAAAAAGAACCAAGTGGGTTGATAATTATTATCTAGTGGAGTATTGTTGATGACTAGGCAAGTGTTAATTACTGGCGGTGCGGGTTTTGTGGGCAGTTCTTTAGGTTTAGGATTAGCCCAACTCTATCCCGACTGGAAAATTATCGCCTTAGATAACTTAAAACGTCGCGGTTCTGAATTAAATATTCCCCGTCTCAAACAAGCGGGAATTGAGTTTGTTCATGGAGATGTCAGAAATGCAGAAGACTTAGAAGCATCCGCCTTGCCAGTGGATTTAATCCTAGAATGTTCGGCAGAACCTTCTGTTTTAGCTGGTTATACTTCCCCAGGCTATGTTTTGCAAACCAACTTAATTGGAACGATTAACTGTTTAGAATTAGCTAGACAAACCCAAGCAGATTTTATTTTTCTCTCCACCAGCAGAGTTTATCCCATCGCCTATCTTAATCAATTAAACTATACAGAAATAGAGACTCGTTTTCAGTTATCTGAACAGCAAAATTTACCTGGGGTTTCTGCTTTTGGTATCAGTGAACAATTTCCCTTAGATTTGCCCCGTTCTCTCTACGGTTCCACTAAGTTAGCATCGGAATTGATTATTAATGAATATGGGGATGCCTACGGATTAAGAACTTTAATTAATCGTTGTGGAGTTTTAACCGGTCCTTGGCAGATGGGAAAAGTTGATCAGGGAGTTTTTGCCCTTTGGGTGGCTAATCATTACTTTCAGAAGTCCTTAAAATATATCGGTTATGGGGGTACAGGGAAACAGGTTAGAGATTTTCTTCATGTAGCTGATTTACTCGATTTAATCGATATTCAGATTGCTAATTTAGAACAGTTCAAAGGGCAGACTTTTAATGTGGGGGGTGGGCAAGATTTTTCCTTGTCCCTTTATGAAACCACAAAACTATGTCAAGAAGTCACGGGCAATAGTATAATGATTGAGGCAGTTCCCGAAAATCGCACCGGAGATATGCCAATTTTTATCACTGATTCTCGCAAAATCAGTTCTATAACTGGATGGCAACCCCAGCGAGACGGTAGAAAATTAATCCAAGATATTTTTGATTGGATTTATAATCACGAGAAGGAATTAAAAAGTATTTTTTAACTCAAAAATTATGCAGAAAAAATCTCTCAAATCACCTGTATTCGTCAAGGGAATACTAATTATCATTACCGCCTACTTTTTTCTGGCAAATTTGCCTATTATTGATTGGTTAGAAATTGGCTTAGATCCTTCTTGGGCTTTTGCCATTAGTGATGCTGCCCATAAACAGTTAATTTTTGGTCAAGATATTATCTTCACCTATGGACCACTAGGCTATCTGGTTCATGGCACATCTTTAAATCACAACTTTTCCCAAATTATCTATTTTCGCTGGTTGATACACCTTTGTCTATTAGCGGTGGTTATTCTCAGATTATTATTTATTAAAAGCTATAGCAATCAAATAGTTTTTGTCCTGTCAATTATCTTTGCTAGTCTAGTAGGAAATCCCTACACCAGTATCGGCTTTACCGTTGATTATCAGATAACATTTATCCTCCTGATACTCATGTCTTTTGATAACTTTTTTCAAAAGTACATCAATTATTTAGCTATAGCTATTGGCATGATCACTGGGTTCTCTATACTCACGAAACTAACTCTAGGAATTTATCTAGCAGGCAGCCTGTTTATCTACATAATCGTTAATATTGTTCGGGGATATTTTCAGAAGTCACCATCGATAGTTATAAAAAATGTTCTCGCTGGTATTAACTTAACTTTAAGCATTCCTTCCATTGCCTTTATTTTTCTCTATCCAGCCTCTTATAACCGAGCCTTTATTCACATTATAGTTAATCTTTGCATTGCTGGAGGAGTGGCTTTAACTCTCTGGTTTATCGTCAGATATGCCCACCTATCGGCACCCCCCGTATTAAGGGAAGCATCGGGTATCAAAGGCAAAATCTATCTTCTATTTAATCAGAATCACTTACTTAACTTGTTACCTCTGTTAGTATTTTATGGGCTTTATGGGTTGCTTCTCCTCCAAACAATTAATCTAAATAATTTTCCCTCTCTTACGGGATATTTAAGCAATTCTTGGCAAATTTCTTCTGGTTATTCCAGTGCGATGAGTATTGTAGGAAATTACCCGCATTTACTCATTGCCTTGCTCTGCTTTGCCTTAAGTTTGCTTTTAATGTCTCTGGCAATTATAGATCAAAAAATTAGTCTGGGTATTGCCTATATTTTTCCTATATTTTTATCATTTAAGCATGGATTTGTTAGGCAAGATGCTCACATTGTTGTTTTTACACTTGTGGTTATTCTCTTAGCTTCTCTCTATACAACAATTATTAAAAACCCTCGGTTTAAAAAAATTGCCTATTATGCTTGGGGAATAATTTTTTGGGGATGTATTATTATCACCTCTAGTCCTAATTGGACTATATTGGAAAATGCTCACCAGTGGAGTAATTTCAGTCCCGATAGGGTGGCTAATAATATTGGGGTTGTCATTTCCTCTATGCTTAATCCCACAGAATTAAAAATGCGAGGTGAAAGGAGTACAACTAAAAATTTACAAGTCATTGCTACCGCTACCAAAATACCCGATTCTGTGCTGGAAAAAGTGCAAGGCAAAACTATTGATATAATTCCGTGGGAATTTTCACTTATTCCGGGCAATCAGCTTAATTGGAAACCGAGGCCGATTATTCAATCCTATTCTGCTTATACAGAAAAACTGGATGAACTAAATTATCAAAGCTTATCTCAATCTCCCAGAGATTATCTGATTTATCACTTTCAAGCTATTGATGGCAGACATCCTTTTTTTGATGAACCTAAAGCCTTTTCCTATGTGGTTTGTAATTATCAACTTGACTCGGTAAATTCGCCCTTCCAAGTCCCCGCAATCAAAACCAACTTTTATCTTCTAGAAAAACAAAAAGTCAGTCGTTGCATTCCAACCCCTCTAGGAGAGACTACTAATATTACTTGGGATCAAGTCTATGAATTACCTACTCGTAATAGTGGGATTACTCGTGTTCAAGTTAAATTTGAATATTCTTGGTTGGGTAAAATAGTCAAACAACTCTTTAGAATCCCTCCCGTGATAATTAACGTTAATTATCTCGATGGAACTCAAGCCAATTTTCGCTTTGTTCAAGATAATTCAGCTAATGGAGTTATCCTTAGTCACTTACCGAGAAATGATCAGGAATTAATGGCATTTTTTCAAGGAAAATTAGCACCACAAGTCAAATCTTTTAGCTTTTCTGTCAGTAATCCTCTGCTATTCTCCCCAGAAATAAAAGTAACGCCTTTTTGGGAAGTTGAGACTGGTTCATAATCTTTCTTGAACCTTGAAAAGCGGTTAATATCTCTGGAAAATGGAGAATAGGGAACTCGAATCCCTGACCTCTGCGGTGCGATCGCAGCGCTCTACCAACTGAGCTAATTCCCCATATATAGGACATAATAGCATTTTTGAGCAGAAAATCCTAGGAACTGGCAAGGGATCGAGGGACAAAAAATCGAGCGGCCTGCCTCTGGAAAACTTTAAAATAGAAAAAGTAATCTTGAGGATGATAACCAATGGCGATACTACGCTTGGAGAATGGGACAACTTATACCCAGTTAGCCGATATTAGTCTGGAATTGGCTAAATTAAATGTTACTTTAAACTATTGGCCGATCGAAAACGAGGCCACCCGTCAGCTACTTAAGCAAGCTTCTCTGACTGACGAAGAAAAAGAAATAGTTTTAACCAGCTTAGACGGTTATTTTGAGCAACTAAAGCAAGAAGCTGGTTATCAAGCTAGAGATTTAATCGTTTTACACCCTGAAATTCCCAATCTCGACACTTTACTGGCCAAATTCGAGCGCTGTCACACCCACGCTGACGATGAGGTGCGTTATATCATTGATGGGGAGGGGGTTTTTGGCTTTGTCTTTCCCGATGGTTCTCAGGGAGAATTAACTATTCAACCTCAAGAATACATCAATGTTCCCGCCCATAGCCAACACTGGTTTCACCTCACTGCTAGTAAACGGGTTAAAGCAGTGCGTTACTTCACCACTACCGCCGGATGGGTTCCCGAATATACGGAAACCGTCATTCGTTTTCCTAGTTTAACAGCCGTTTAGTTCTTGCTTTCAGGCGATCGCTCTCCCCAAAAGACAGATGGGTTTTGCGGGGATGGCAACGCCGGCAGTCACAATCTGTTAAGCGGCAAATTTGTCCTGTTGAAAATCTCCCGTCTAGTGCCTAGCTTGACGGGAGATTTTCTCAATTCGGGGGATTGGCATGATAGATTTAGTCTAAGCCGAATTGATTGCCCCGTTTGTACTGTAAATAGGCGGCAACGAACAAACCCGCTAGGGTAATGGGAATTAAGCCTAGGACAATCCCTAGCACTAAAGGTTCAATCACGTCTGTACTCCTTGGATTAGCAATTTTTCACCCGTATTTTATCCTAGCAGGGGTTGCCCGCGAAAGATAGGGCGATCGTACATACTTCTTAAGTGGGGTGTATTTTCAGTGAACAGTGAACAGTAATCAGTAATCAGTGAACTGAAAACTCAGATCTGATAACTGATTCAAGACTGTCTCCTGTCTCGGAGTCTCCCGACTCCCCAAAAGGAAAACTTCCTATCTCACCATTAAGATATAGCGTTTCCTAAGCTAGTGAGGTACACTTGTTTTTCTTCCCTTTTGCCTTTTGCCTTTTGCCTAAAACCCATAACTTTTGTACCTCAGCAGACTGAAAAACGCTATAACTGCTCTACTTTAGGAGCGATCGAGAAAAAATTTTCTCAATTTGCCTTTACCCCAAGAGCGATCGATTTCGTGCCAGAGATTGTGGAGACAAAAAACCACTGCGAGACAGAGAGTAACCGCAAGGATTTGAGAGAAACTTTCCCTTTGCCAAAATTTGGCCATTGCCCCCGAAATTACCCGCGTTACCCGATAAGCTTCCAGAAAACCCTCGATCGAGCCGAGAATCAGTGCTGCTAGGGTATAAACAAAGGTTCGGTACAGAACACTAACGTAACGGGGACGATTTTCTAACCATTCTAGCTTCATGGCTGCGTCGAGAATGGCCACGGTTTTTGCGGCAAGGATCGCTCCTACGATTGCTTTACCCAAAACGTAGGTGGTAATCGAATACTCTTCCAGAAATAATTTCATGATTAGAAGAATATAACCGAAAGCCAAGAAAAAAAAGATGGCAAGAGAACCGATTTTTTTAAATTCCTTTTTAATTGCTTCCATTGATTTTTTTGGACATTTTCTCCCAATATAGCGGCTGCGTACCATAACTATAAGCTATAGTTAATTATTTATTGCAGCTATTCTCTCAACTCTACCAGCAAGTTTGAGCGCTGATAACTAAACTGATGCTTGAAACTAATTACAGCTTGATTGTCGATAAAATGAGGATTACCGAGGGGATCGACGGCACTGAAAGCGTAGAAATAACGGCGTGCTAGGGGCGGAAAATCGCTAAAATCGAAGATTGTGTCACCTTGGGCCACATCTGCCCAAAAATTGCGTAATTTTGGGGCTAATTCCTCCGCTAGACTCACGGGAAGATTGAGGGGATGACAGGTTAATAAACGCATCATAAAAGGATAAGAGCGATCGCCTAACCATTGCCGAGAAATAGTGGGTAAATTCTCCCATCCGGGTATATTTTGCAGATGAAAGGATTCTATGGCTAATTCAACCGTGTTTTCGCAATATTCTAACACCCGGTAGGGATGGGGATAACTGACGAGGGAACCGGTGGTAATTTCATAGATACCTCTAGCAAAAGCCAGATCCTGCACGTGGAGATGGCCGGTAATCAACAATTTTACGCCGTTTTCCTGTAGTATATCGAGTAATTCTACCGCATTAGCCAACATATAGCGTTTACCTAATTCATGATTGCTTTGTCCGGGTAAATGCTCGATCACGTTATGATGGATCATCACCATCACTAGATCGTTTTTTAGCGCGGGTAAAGTCTGTTTTAACCAATGCAATTGTTCTGCATCTAAACTACCAATTTGTTTACCTTGCTCATCAAATTGATTAGAATTAAGACCGATTAATTGCACTCCGGGTAAAATTTCTTTTTGGTAGTATATTTGTTCGGGGTCGCTGTAACCAAATTGTTGATAATAAAAGGGAAAATCTGCTAAACCGATCTGGTTTTCTGTTGCGGTTAAACTCAAAACATCATGATTACCCGGCACCACATAGACGGGAAAGGGTAAAGTGGCTAAACAATCGGCTAACCAACGATGATTTTCTGGTTCACCATCTTGGGTTAAATCGCCAGCAATCAGCAGAAAATCGAGGTTAAGGGTGATGAGATGGTCTAAAACAATTTTTAAAGCGGGAATACTCACTTCCACCAGATGAAAGCGATTAGAATGGTTTAAAATGGTTGTGGGTAAAGCGATATGAGGATCGCTGAGAATGGCGAAACGGAAATTCATCGCATTCAATTGGGCTAAATATCGGTAAACTAGATTGACCGAGGAGAAATGAGGAGAAAATATCTTTGGCTAAAGTTCGCGTTCGTCAGCACGTCAATCCCTTAAGTCATAAATATCGCCATCCGATCGCTCCCCCCGATTGGGATCAAGTTTATCAGGATATGACACTACCTCTCCATCTTGATATTGGTTGTGCGCGGGGTAAATTTTTGTTACAAATGGCTCAAGTATATCCAGAAATTAATTTTTTGGGGATTGAAATTCGTCAACCTTTGGTAATTGAAGCGAATCAGGAACGGGAAAGGTTAGGATTAAAAAATCTCGCTTTTGTTTTTGGCAATATGAATGTTACCCCAGAAATTTTACTGCAATCTTTGCCCGCAGATAAGTTATTTTGGGTGTCGATTCAATTCCCCGATCCTTGGTTTAAACAGCGTCACAGTAAGCGTCGAGTCGTGCAGCCGGAATTAGTAACAGCTTTGGCTAAGTATATGGTATCTGAAGGCTGGGTTTTTTTACAGTCGGATGTGGAATCGATCGCCCTGGAAATGACGGAGAGATTTCAAGCACATCCCCATTTTGTTCGGCAACATCAACCCCCCTGGTTAGCGGAAAATATTTTCCCCGTAGCGACGGAGAGGGAAAAGTCCACTTATAATAAAGGTCAACCAGTTTATCGCTCGCTTTTTCGAGTTCGGTAGCTTCAGTTAAAATATTTTGGCACTGTCTGAAATCATGGTTATAAATCTCGACTCACCCCTAATACTTAAGGATGATAATCGCCCCCCTGTCTCTCAATTGCTGGAATTTCTCTTAACCAAAGAAAAAAACAATAAAAAAACTAAAGAAAATCTTACTTTTGAGGCTTTAGTCGGTACTTGGCGATTATACTTTATCACGGGAACTCAAAAAGCGAAAAAGAGAGCGGGAATTGTTTTAGGTAAGGGGCGCTATCTACCATCCTGGTTAAAAATTACCATCTCTTACCAAAGAAATGAGAGCTTAGAACTGGGAGAATTTATCTCTGGAACCGTCAGCAATCAGATATTTTTAGGGGCAGTAAAACTATCTGTAAGCGGTCCGGTTAAGTTTTTTCCTAAAACCCGTCTTCTTGCCTTTGATTTCACCCGGCTCAACCTAACCCTATTTAATCGCTCTCTCTATTCAGGTTTTATTAGAAATGGCCAGGTAAGTGAAGCGAATTTTTATCAGGAAAGTATCAAAAAACAGGCATTTTTTGCCTATTTTCTGATCACAGAAACAATGATGGCAGCCCGGGGACGAGGGGGAGGATTAGCCCTTTGGGTAAAAGAGGTAAGTGAGACAAAACTAGCTGAAAAATAATTTATTAGAGGAGAAATAGATGGGATATTCTATCGAGGTAGATGGGACAAATTTTGACAGTGAAGTGATCGAGAAGTCCTATCTAAATACAGTGATTTTAGACTTTTATGCTGTCTGGTGTGGACCCTGTAAATTGGTAAAACCGATGCTAGAAAAACTAGCAAGTGAATATAATTTTATCTTGGCAAAAATAGATATAGATAAAAATCCCGAATTGGCCGAACAATTCGATGTGGAAGGAGTTCCCGATGTGCGAATTGTCAGCAAGGGAGAAGTGTTACCCTGTTTTGTCGGTGCTTTGCCAGAAGAACAAATTAGAGACTTATTTTCCCGTCTCGATTTACAATCGGAATTAGAAACAGGATTAGCAGAAATACAAGAAGCAATCGCCCTCGATAATTTGCCCACAGCTAAACAATTATTTGATCGTCTTTTTCCTAAATATCCCAACGAACCGCGATTAATTATTATGGCGGTAAAATTTCTCATGCGTCTGGAAAAATGGTCTGATGCCTACCGATTAATCAGTGCTATTAAAGAGGAAAATCCTGTTATCAAAGGTTGGAAAACTCTCCTAGAATTTCAACAGTTAAAACCAGAAAATAATCCCCTCGATTCGATATTTTTTACTGGGATTAATTTCGCCTTAAAAGAAGATTATGCCGCCGCTTTAGATAAACTGATCAGCCTGGTGGGAGAAAGTAGAAAATATCGTCAGGATGGCGCAAGAAAAGCCATGTTAGCCATATTTCAGATTTTGGGAGTTAGTCATCCCCTCACCCAAGAATACCAGGCAAAGTTAACATTTCTGCTCTACTAGGTAGGGTTTACTAAAAAAGTTTGTTGGTGGGGTTAGGAGTCGGTCAAAACTAAAGCAATTACCCTGGAAATTTCAACAAATCTATTCCTCGAATTTCTGTTGACAACTGCCAGGGAATTGCTAGAGACAAGACAGTTTATTTGTGGCGAATCATTTCATAGAGGGCAACGTATTCTTCCCCAGGGCCATTCCAAGAGTAATCGCATTCCATGCCTTGAATCGCTAATTTTTGGAATTCTTCCGGTTGAGTGTACCACAATTCTAATGCCCGGGACATGGCTGATTCGAGGGCATTATTATCGGGATCAAAAAAGACAAAACCATTGCGTTCTTCCGGTTTGTGATAGGTATCATAATCCCGATCAAAAACCGTATTAACTAAACCACCAACTCCCCGGACAATGGGAACAGTTCCATATTTTAAGCTGATTACTTGTGTCAGTCCGCAGGGTTCAAAATTACTGGGAACCACAATCATATCAGCACCCGCATAAATGAGGTGAGATAATTCCTCATTAAAGCCCAATTCAATATGAACATCAGGGTTATTATTGAGGTGATTTTTCTCATGCCAGAACCAGTTATTAATTAACGATTCGGTGGCGGAACCTAAGAGGACAAATTGCGCCCCGCGAGCTAAGGCATAATACATGGCATGGTGAACTAAATGTACGCCTTTTTGGTCATCTAAACGACCGACATAACAAATTAAGGGTTTTTCTGCTTCATCTCTTAACCAGAGTCTTTCTCGCAGTGCCTTCTTATTGCGTGCCTTCTCGGAGAAGCTATCAACACCGTAGGGTGCAGCAATAAATTTATCTACTTCCGGGTTCCAGATATTGTAATCTAAACCGTTGAGAATGCCAGTAAATTTGTGTTGATGCTGGTGAATTGTATGGCCTAAACCGTAACTAACATCGGTGTGGTGCGCTTCCCAAGCATGGTGGGGCGAGACGGTATTGAAATAGTTGGCAAAAACGATGCCACCTTTCATAAAATTAATCACAAAAGGATTGAAGTTATCGCGCAGTCGGGCATAGCTAAAGTAGTAAGAATCGTTATTTAATCCTGTTGCCCAGAGAATTTCTGCACCTCCAAATCCTTGGTGCTTAAAGTTATGGATGGTGTAAAGAACGCGCTGATTGCCCATACCATGATATTTATAAATTTCAAAAAGTAAGGGCGGAATTAAACCGGTTTGCCAGTCGTGACAATGAATTATATCGGGACGTTTATTACTTCTGAGCAAAAATTCCAAAGCGGCTTTAGAGAAGAAGGCAAAACGCATATTATCGTCTTTACAACCGTAGTAAGTGCCGCGATTAAAGAAATTATCCCCCGAATTGGGTTGAATAAAGAAACACAAGCGCCCGTGTACCCAACCACAAAAAACGTTACAGTGAATTGCCCCACCGTACCAAGGCACCCACAGGTCCCGATAAGCCTCGTGTAAGCCCCA
Source organism: Microcystis aeruginosa LEGE 91341 (assembly GCF_015206885.1). Lineage (GTDB taxonomy): Bacteria > Cyanobacteriota > Cyanobacteriia > Cyanobacteriales > Microcystaceae > Microcystis > Microcystis aeruginosa_H. The sequence goes on from NZ_JADEXY010000066.1 coordinate 13,531, forward strand.
AATTTGGTCGTAGCGCATACAATCATACATGGGTAGGATTAGCTCCACGCAATGACCGCGAATTTCTAATTCTCGACTCAATCCATATACCACATCCCCCAATCCCCCAGCTTTAATCACCGGGGCGCACTCAGAGGCAACCTGAACTATATACATATATCAATAACTCCCTCGATTAATCTACAGGTCAGCTAGAAGCAATTTTTACAAAAGTATACAGTCTTCTGTGATTAAATGGCTCGATCGAATTAGTTGCGGGTTGGGGAAGTGGGAATTATGAATTATGAATTGGGGAGTGGGGAATTTAGCTGAAATTTCCCTATCTCCCCATCTCCCTATCTCCTTATCTCCCCATCTCCCGGCTCCTAAAGATTAACAGCGTTTTAACTGTCCTAGTAGCAAAATCACCTCATCGATGCCGTTTCTGAGGGTAGTGGCGGGTTTATCGCTATTATTGACGGTTATGCTAAAGATTAGGGGTTGATTGTCGGCGGTTTCTAGATAACCGGCGAGAGCGGTAACTCCGGTTAAAGTCCCGGTTTTTGCCTGTAATCGTCCTTCTAGGGGAGTCTGGCGAAATCTATTGGTTAAAGTGCCATCAATGCCACCAATGGCTAAAGAACGACGATAATCAGGGTTTTCTGCCATTAGTTGTAATATTTGACCTAAAGTCTTGGGTTTAATCAGGTTTTGTCGTGATAGCCCCGAACCGTCGCCGATTTTATAGCTATCGCTGTTAATTCCCAGTTTTGTTAAAGTTTCTTGCAATCCCGACACACCGCCGAGCATTTGTAGTAGGGTTTCGGCTAGTAAATTATCGCTATTTTTATTGACTTTTTCCACCAAATATGCTAGGGGTTCTGATTCTAAATTGGTGATCTCATAACCGAGAATTTCTGAGCTAATTTCGGCGTTTTTAACGGTAATTCCCGCTTTTTCAAGGATATTACGCCAGTGATCGAGGAAATACTCCGAAGGTTGAGGAATAGCTAAATTAAAATCATCTTGACTATCGATCGCCAGAGAACCAGTGATAATTAGGCGATTATTGGCTAAATTGCCCTTAATTGCCAGAGTATTCGGGCTTCCTTGCGCTGCGGTGCTGGTTTGATTCTCAATTAGCCATTGTTTAGCGGCAATGGGATCAGACCATTGTAAATCTAAGCTTTGCCCCAATTGTCGCGGTAAAAGTCTTAAATTGACGGAATTTTCGTTCAAAACCAAGCTAGAAGCGGGTACAGCATAGTCAAAAAAGACATCTTCCCATTCCCAGGTTTTTTGACTATCGGAGACGACAAAAGGACTAGCAACGACAATTAAGCGAGAAATTGAGTTAATTCCCCTTGCTTTTAACTTTTCTGCTAATTTTTCTAACTTTTCTGTGGTTATGGTGGCATCTCCCCTGCCAACTAAGGTTAAAGTCGCTAAATCGGGGGGGTTGCCTTGGGCTAAAATGGGGGTTTTCAGACGATAATCGCGGTTAAATTTGCTAAAAGCGGCGGCAGTGGTTAATAATTTCGCAGTAGAAGCGGGAGTAAAAAAGTTATTTTCGTGGAGACTATAGAGATTTTCCTGAGAATTGAGGGATTTTACTAAAATTCCCCAATAAGTGCCTTGATAATCGGGGCGGTCCAAAATGCGATCAATCTCGGTGGCTAAGTCTGCTGGACAGATAAACTGGGAAGGGGGGGAATTGTCTTGACTGATGGGGGTTGCGAGGGTGACGGGATGGTTTACCCAGAGAAATAGGGAACAAGTCCCCAAGAGAAAAGATAATTTCGATCGGCGTGTTAGCATAGAATTAAATCTTGGCAGTAGATAAATTGACTCTAATTTAGCAGCATTAGTGACCATATTGTGCTAGTTGCTGAATAGATTCAGTTAGGGATTGATCCGAGATATTCCCTATCCTTTTTTGCCCAGAAAGTTTCTTGATTCCGTCAAATTTCTATACATTCGCGAGGATATTTTTATGAGTTATGATTTTGATTTATTCGTGATTGGTGGTGGTTCTGGGGGTATTGCCACCGCTAGACGGGCAGCCGAATACGGGGCAAAAGTGGGATTAGCAGAATACGATCGCTTGGGAGGAACCTGTGTTAATCGCGGTTGTATTCCCAAAAAATTAATGGTTTATTCTAGTCGGTTTCCGCAACTATTTAAGGATGCGGAAGGTTACGGTTGGAGTCCAGTAGAGAGTCAGTTAAATTGGCAAAAATTAATTAGCGCAGTTAATCAGGAAACTATCCGTTTAAATGGCATTTATCAAAAGATGCTCGATAATTCTCAAGTGACACTTTTTCCTAATTATGCCAAGTTTCTTGATAGCCATACCCTAGAGGTGGGAGAGGAGAAAATTACTGCCGATAAAATTTTAATTGCCGTGGGGGGACATCCCGTTAAACCCAATATTCCGGGGATCGAACATACAGTAGTTTCTGATGCCATGTTTCAACTGCCAGAACAACCAAAAAGAATTATAGTTTTAGGGGCGGGATATATTGGGGTAGAATTTGCCGGTATTATGCACGGATTAGGGACAGAAGTGGTGCAGTTAATCCGTAAAGATAAGATTTTAAGAGGGTTTGATGAGGATATCCGCGATGAGATTCAAGGGGAAATGATCCGTCAGGGAATTAAAATTATGCCCGAAACTTTCCCCACTTCGATCGAGAAAACTGACGAGGGGTTAAAAGTACATATTCAGGGGAAAGAAACTTCAGAAATCTTATTTGTTGATGCTCTAGGTTTAGCGGCTACGGGAAGAGTTCCTAAGCTAGAAAAATTGGGCTTAGAGAATGTCAATGTCGAGGTAAAAAATGGGGCAATTGTTGTCAACGAGTATAGCCAAACCAGCGAAGATAATATCTATGCCGTGGGCGATTGTACCGATAAAATTAATTTAACTCCCGTGGCGATTAATGAGGGGCGAGCTTTTGCCGATACAGTCTTCGGTAATAAACCCCGGTTAATGAGTTATGAAAATGTTCCTTCGGCAGTATTTTCTACTCCTGAAGCTGCGACGGTGGGATTAACAGAATTGCAAGCAAAAAAACAATATGGTGACACGTTAATTAAAGTTTATCGGTCTAAATTCCGCCCCGGTTACAATGTTTTACCAGACCGAGAGGACAAAACTTTGATGAAATTAGTTGTTCATCAGGAAAGTGGTAAAATACTTGGGGCGCACATGGTAGGAGATCACGCCGCCGAAATTATTCAAGGAGTAGCCATTGCCGTAAAAATGGGGGCGACAAAAGCCGATTTTGATGCTACTGTCGGCATTCACCCCAGTGCTGCCGAGGAATTTGTCACCATGCGTTAATTAACAATTTTAGGTGTGTTAAACCAACCTAACACACCGGAGAAAATTAACCCTTTTGGCTATTGACAATTGAGCCACTTTATGATTTTTTTTTCGGTTAATTTTTGAGCGAGATTTAAGATATCGGAGGGAAGCATAATCACGGTACTGGTGTTATTTTCCGCTCCAATTTCCGTTAACATTTGTAGGCGGCGTAATTCCAAAGCGGCGGGATTTTCCATGATTAATCGGGAAGCTTCCGCTAATTTTAGGGAGGCTTCCTGTTCTGCGGCAGCTTTAATCAAACGGGCCCGTTTTTCTCGCAATGCTTCCGCTTCCTTGGCCATAGCTCGCTGCATACCGGTGGGAATTTCCACATCTTTCATCTCCACCCGTTCGATATCAATGCCCCAGGGTTCGCTAATTTCATCGACAATTTGTTGGACCGCGTGATTAATTTTGTCTCGTTTTTGCAAGACATCATCGAGATGATTTTGACCAACTACATTTCTTAAAGTGGTCATGGCCGCTTGATAAACAGCCGCAGGATAGGATTCGACTTTATTAATCGCTTTGCTAGGGTCGATAATGCGATAGTAGAGAACCGCATTAACCTTGATTGTGACATTATCGGCGGTGACAGTTTCTTGCGGGGCGATATCGACGGTTTTGGTGCGAATATCCACCCGCATTTTTTGGTCAACTAGGGGAATGATCCAGTACAGTCCGGGGCCTTTGGTGTCTTGATAACGCCCTAGACGATAGATAACACCACGCTGGTATTCTCGATCGATTTTAAAGCCATTTAACCCCAGAATGCCCGCTATCAACAGTAAGGGTGCTAAAAATTCCATATTAATTACCAGTTATCGGGTTCAAGTTAATCGGTGTGCGGTGACATCTCAATTGCCATCTCCTCGCTCCTGACCACTAATACATTCATTCTAGAGAGTAACCGGGCTGTCGGGGAAACTCATAACGAAATATTACAATTTTTAGGAATTGCCCAACCGGCAGGGATGACTCGACTTCCAGACCCCGACCTGAGATAAACTACAGAATGTTATCAGAATTTACCTTGATATTATGAGCGTAGTTAGCCAAGTCATCCTCAAAGCCGACGACGAACTTCGTTATCCTAGTAGTGGTGAACTACAGGGTATCGGGCAATTTTTAAAAACTGGCGATCAGAGAATTCGCATTGCCGAGACTCTCGCTGAAAATGAGAAAAAAATCGTCGATCAGGCTCAAAAACAACTGTTCAAGAAACGTCCCGATTATAGAGCGCCGGGGGGTAATGCCTACGGTCAGCGTCAATATAATCAATGCTTGCGCGATTATGGTTGGTATCTGCGTCTAGTTACCTATGGGGTATTAGCCGGAGATAAAGCACCGATCGAACAAACCGGCCTGATCGGGGTCAAAGAGATGTATAACTCTCTTAATGTTCCCGTCCCCGGCATGGTGGAAGCGATTCGTTGTCTCAAGGAGGCCGCTTTAGCTCTTTTGACTCAAGAGGATGCTGTGGAAGCAGCCCCCTACTTCGACTTTATCATCCAGTATATGTCCTAAGCGATCGGGACAGTCCCAGAGGCCTGAAGTCTGAAAAGGGGCTATTTTCCCCTCTTTCAGGGTTCAGGCTTGACTTTTTTCAGTGATCAGTGATCAGTAAACAGTAATCAGTGAAAAGACAGTAGTAAACTGGCATTTGATCAGGCTCACTTAATACATACTGCTCACTTAATACTCAAAACTGATAACAAAGGCCGAATCTAAAACCTAATTGATTAAGCTACAAGCTTTGATGTACTTAGTTGCTAACCTTCTTTTTAGGTAGGAGAATTGTCAGATTCTGTCTTTTGCCTCTTGCCTCTTGCCTCTTGCCTTCAGAAGCTAATAACTGATAACTAATAACTCAAAACTGATAACTGATAACTGATAACTGATTATGTTTTGGCGTATTGTACTACTTACTTTTCTGATTCCATCAGTCTATGGGCTGTTTGGCTGGTCGATCGCCCAGGAGCGTTTATCATGGAGTGATTGGTTACTTGCCCGCGGTGATGAGATGAATTGGACTCTCACTAGCGAATGGCTAGAAATCATCATCTATATCCTAGCGGTAGGGATTATCCTCTCAATTGCCCTAGGATTAACTCTGTTTAGTCACTTAATGCCGGTATTTTTCCGCAGTTGGTTTAAAAACGATATTAGCGCTGTATTATCAATTCTCGGCTGGTCTTTGGCGGTAGTTTTTATCTTCCACAAGTGGGCGGTATTTAGTCGAGCTTTAATTCTGTTAGCTGCTACTATCCTCGGTCGTCTAGAACTTCAGGAAGCGGGTTACAATAGATGGCAAGTTTTCCTGATGATCACTATCCTCTGCTTAGGTAGTTTTAGCTTGGGCATTTGGGCTTATAATCTTTGGGGTCATGAATTACATCAAGTTACTGCTGATTAATCTTATCTGGTGCCTGGGGTGCGGATTACTAATTTTGGTTTTTCATGCCAAGGTTATCGCCGCCTAACGCACCCTACAAAATTGCTTATCTCTAATTGTTAAAAAGTATGCCCAAAAAAAATAACGATACCCTCAAACGAGTATTAATTGTTTCCTCTGGTTTAGTATTTCTGGCTTTAATGGTGGTGCCAACTTTAGGTTTATGGAAAAATAATAATTCTAATTCCACCCAAGGCAATCAACCCGGGCAAGAGGCAACTATTCCCACCCAAAAATTACAAGAAATGGTCAAAGGTTACGAGAAAATTCTCGAACGTGAACCAGATAATCCCACTGCTTTGCAAGGACTGGCCCAAGCTCGCCTACAGTTAAAAGATTTTATCGGAGCTAGAGAACCTTTGGAAAAGTTATATCAAAAATATCCCAACAATCTGGAAGTTATGCTAGTTCTTTATGGAACAAGATTACAAACTCAAGACGTTTCTGGGGCGAAAAGTATCCTAGAAAAATTAGTCAAAACCTATCCTCAAGAACCAAAGTTTAAAGAAGAATTAACTCGCTTAAATCAAGCGATCGCGGCAGCTTCCAAACAGCAACCCCCAGAACCTAAAAAGTAATGAAAAAACAATTAATAGCTCTCCTGGACTGAGTAGGATCGATTAGTCGCAAAATGCCAATTTAGGAGGACTCTTCCAATATCTGTGGTTTTATCTAATAAAAACCACAGATACACAGAGGACACAGAGTTTTTTTTGTTGCGCTCAATTATCCCAATCTGATCTGGTTACGGCGGCTTGTTAATTTGGTTTTTTTGAGCGAATTAATAGCCGATTAACGCAGCCTACGCCTACTTAATTAAACAAAGAAATTACCCACGGGAATGCTCCCTAAAGCTGGTAAAGTGCCAGTAAATCCAGTGATATTTATTAATAAATCATTGCTGGATTGGAAGCCAGCCGTGCTATCATTAATAACGAGATAAGTTCCAGCTATTGCACCGGTTGTTACTTGCACTAAAGCGGCACTATTAACCCCTAATCCTTGATTACCTGTAATCGCTCCATTGGCATCAGTAAATACCTGATTGATTAAATTCTGTAAAGTGGTAAGAGTGCTATTAGCAGCACGACTGAAACTACTAGGCGCACTCGTGGCGTTTCCAGCTTGAGTTAATAAGTCAATTTTATCACTATTGATGGCAAAATCTGTGATGCGATCGCTTGTTGATCTGGTAGATTGACCAAATTGGAAGATGAAGATATCTGCACCTAAACCACCGGTTAAAGTATCAATTCCCGCACCTCCATTGATTTGATTAATGCCACTATTTCCAGTGATATTATTGTTACCAGCGTTACCTGTCCCATTAATATTATTACTGCCAATTAGTCTGAGATTTTCGACATTGTTGGGTAAGGTGCGAGTGAGACTGCTTTGCCAAGTATCAGTAATGATAACTTCTCCTATTCCTCCTTCGGGATTGATGGTAGCATTAACGGGATTGGAGAGGGTTACTGTAAAGGCTTCATCGGCTTCATTAAGGTTATCATTGAGGATGGGAATGCTAATAGTAGCGGTAGAAGTATTAGGTGCAATGGTGATAGTTCCAGTTTTGCTAGTGTAATCTACATTAGCGGTAGCGTTAATGGGTGCAGTGGTATAGTTGACAGTAATTGGTTGCGGATTGGGGTTATCAACTGTGACGGTGAGGATTGCATTATTATCTTTACCTTCCACTACGGTGATGTCATTGATGGAGAGTTGGGAAAAGTCGTCATTATTAATTGTTCCCGTAACTGCGTTAGGAGTACCTACTGTATATCCTGTTCCTGAAGCAAGAGTTAGGGAGACAGTTTCGTTACTTTCTACTATTGTGTCAGCAGTGGGGTCAACGGTTACAGTCGCGAACGCTGAACCAGCAGCAAAGGTGACACTGGTGGGAATAGAAGCGTAATCGGTTCCATTGGTTGCTGTCCCCCCAACTGTATAGTTAACCATTAAAGGATTGGTTGTGGAACCGGTACGGGTGAAGATATAGAGTAAGTTGGTTGTCCCATTTTCTGTCACACTACTGAGAAAGGGAGAGACAGCAAGAGTAATACTGGGAAGAGTAGGACTAGAAACATAACTAAAATAACTCGCAGTTAAACTTAATCCAGTTCGATTCCGTAAAATGGCAATAAGTTCATCTGGTTCGCTTCCGGGTTTATTGATGTAGAGATTAGTATTAGAACCAGAAACTGTTAACAGATAGTCACTACTTGAACCCCGTAGCTGAATTGTATCATCAGTGGTGTTAAAGTCGGCAATTGTTGCGTAGTCGCTAGTACCTGCATTAGTTGTATTACCATCATCGTAACCAATCCAGTTAACGTCACCAAGGATAAATTTATCGCTTCCTGCTCCTCCTGTTAAAGAATCAACTTCTCCTTTTCCTGGGGTGCTACTGTTAGAGTTAACCCCTGTGATGATGTCATTACCTCCACCGGTGGTGATGGTATCATTAGCATTAGTTCCAGTAATTTGAAACCTTTCTATATTAGAGAAGTTAACTCGGTCATTATTACTACTGCTATTATTAGTATAGGCGTAAAAAGCACCATACCAAGCTCCACCACTTTGACCAATACTGCTACTCATTCCCGCTGGATAGCTGGTTGTCCCAGCGTAGGTGTTACTGGAGTAGTTGACAATTAATAGGTCATTTCCATCCCCACCATTGACATTATCTTGTCCTCGAGCCCCGTTAATTGTATCATTTCCCCCTCCGGTAGCAATAGTTTCATTAAAACTCCCCGTAAAGCTAATATTATCATTACCCGTTCCAGTGGTAAGGTTATTGAACCGTTCGACATTTTTCACCACATTTCCATTACTTTCAGTGAAGGTTCTTCCACTGTTATCAATGGTTAAATTGGTGGTGAAACTACTGAGGTCTAAAATATCGATGGTATCTGTACCAATCCCACCATCAATATTGAATATTCCATAACCGCCTCGTTGAAAGTAGTCATTAGCATTAGTCCCAGTAATTTGAAACCTTTCTATATTAGAGAAGTTAACTCCGTCATAATTACCGATGCTATTAATATAGGCAGTAAAAGAACCACTCCAGGCCCCACCACTTTGGTAGATACTGCTACTCATTCCTGCTGGATAGGTGGTTGTCCCCGCGTAGGTGTTCATGGAGTAGTCCACAATTAATAGGTCATTTCCGTCCCCACCATTGACATTGTCATATCCTCGGGCCGCGTTAATTGTATCATTTCCCCCTCCGGTAGCAATAGTTTCATTAAAACTCCCAGTAAAGCTGATATTATCATTACCTGTTCCAGTGGTAAGGTTATTGAACCGTTCGACATTTTTGACCACATTTCCATTACTTTCAGTGAAGGTTCTTCCACTGTTATCAATGGTTAAATTGGTGGTGAAACTGCTGAGGTTTAAAAACCCGATGGTGTCTGTACCAGTCCCCCCATCAATGTCAAAGACTCCATAACCTCCTTGTTCAAAGTAGTCATTAGCATTAGTCCCAATAATTTGAAACCTTTCTATATTATTGAAGGAAGCTTGATCATAATCACCACCGCTATTATTATAGGCAATAAAATAACCATTCCAAGACCCACCACTTTGAAAAATACGGCTATCTATTCCTGCTGCATAGGGAGTTGTTGTCCCCATGTAGGTGTTACTGGAGTAGTTAACAATTAATAGATCATTTCCGCCTCTACCATCAATGGCATCCTTTCCTCGTAAAGGACTAATAGTGTCATCTCCAGATGTTCCCGTAATAGGATCATTACCATTAGTTCCCGTTAAATTCGCCTGTTCTACCTGAATAGTTTCCCCATTTACTATAATTGTTGTCTGGTCATTCTCTGCTCGTAAAGCCTCTAAGGTTGCCAAATCTAGACTATTTCCTTGCACCAACTCCGCAAAAATTGCCCCCTCATCTCCCGCACTATCCATCTGATTAATTTGAGCATCCACATAATGCCCAATTTCTTCTAAAATTACATTAACTATCGCTGCTGACGAAGCCGTATGCAAAAAAGATGCTGATAGATAAATCTTATTTTTACTAATGGAATATGCACCATTCGCCGTCCCCAAAACCTCATCACTGAATACCTCAATTGGGGGAAGTTGACTGAAATTTCGACTTTGCCACTGCTGTCGTAATTGCGTCGCTTTAACCACATCATAACTTGTGCCAAAAGCGATTGCTAAATTCACCCAAAAACCATCAGATTGAGCAAAATTGAATAAAATATCGTCAACAGGAGGAATAATCTGCAACAGGGTAGAAGTCATGACATTAACAGCAGAGGTTTATTGCTAACAGTTTTAGCCCAACAATCGCCAATTTTTCAAGGGTGCTATCACAAAAATTAACATTTATTACAAGAAAACGGGTTTCTTCGAGAAACCCGTTTTCTCATTTGTTGGAAAGATGCGATCGCTAAACTAAGAACTAAGCATTATAAAGTATTTAACCAATTGATTAAATCTTCAACTGTAGAGAAATCGAATAAAGCTTCTCCTAATACTTCGACATCATCAATACTTAACTCCATGATTTTAGTTTCTAATGAAAGATTAATCTCCCCTACCTTTCGTTTAAGTTGACGAAGAATCAATGTCTTTTCCCGTTCGATACCTTGTTCGATACCTTGTTCGATACCTTGTTCAATACCTTGACGCATCCAACTGGTGGTAATTTGCATAACTCCCTCCTGTACGGGTTGACTAAATTTGCTAATCTCTTCTTGAAATTGTATCTCTTCCACTGGATTTAGATTGAGATATGTATCAATAAATCCAGAAATTAACTGCATTTTCGCTGGATTTAACCTTAAAGTGATTAACAAGCGCAGACATTCTGCCTTAACCTTGGCTCGCTCTTTCTCGGCAATGTTCATCTTAGCCATCAAAGCTGAAGCAACCGGATTCGGTTGATTGAGAAAATCTCGCCAATTTAATCGATTTAACTGCACTACCTGATAGTTAAATTCTAATACCTTAAAATCGGGAAAATCGACTACATATTGACTAATCGCCTCTCTTTTTGGCTTTGAATAAGAAAAAATTACAATCGGATAAATCGGTAAGACAAATTTCTCATGAAAGCGAGCAAAATAAGTAAACATTCGCCGATTAAACCACTTACGGGAACTTTCCTGCGCCTCGATATGAATCAGAAAAAAAGATTCTTTTCCTCGAAACTTAACTTGTGCGACTAAATCGCTTTCATACCTTTCTCCTTCCGTGACATCGGTAAATACTTCTTTGTCTAAAAAAGTAATCGAGTCCCTATCTAAATAATCCATCAATTGAGGAAAAAATAACTCAATAAATTCGACAAAAAAGGTGGAGATTAACTCTTTAAATAAGCGATCATGGTCAATATTATTAGTCATGTAATATCATTTTAACTAATCTGAGCGATGAATGACTACTCTTCTATATTATATTCTGAAAAGTCGGTTTTGGCAACAGATTGTTAAGTAGGTAGGCGTTAAAAATTATCAGACACCCCCCTTATCAAGGGGGGCAGGGGGGATCGGCACCCCCCTTATCAAGGGGGGCAGGGGGGATCGAACCTAAAATCCATTTTTAATTTAATTATAGCCAGCTACTTAAT
>NZ_JADEXY010000004.1 GCF_015206885.1 Microcystis aeruginosa LEGE 91341
AGCCTTTAGTCAGATTACATTGCGAGACATCCATCACTGGTTTACCCATTGTTGCTATTGCGATACCCCTTTTAAAGAGCCTACCTAGTCATCCATGCTGTACCTCATTCAACTGAAACCCGCTATAAAAACAGGCCATAGCCTGTCAAGAATAATGTTCCAAGAACTCGAAGCCATATTTGATCGGACGGTGCTTGAACCTGATGTTCCCTTAGAGCTAACGGTGGGTACGAGGGTAGTAATTCTTGTCGAGAGCGCATTGCCCAATGAAGTCAAAGCGCCTTAAACATTTCTTAAAACTGCCCGGTTTCTAAAATAGGGTTAACCTGATTAGTCGGAGAAAATTGACCAATATTTGTATGGGGAGTTACCAACTAATGCTTACTTCTCTTAATCGCATTTTCTCGCCTATAGTATCTGGCGTTTTGCTTACCATAATTATCTCCAGTTGTCAAGGTACAAATGTATTAACTTCGGCGAATAATTCCCAGACCAATCAATGGCAAAAAGTGACCGTAATCGAGGGTTTAGAGCATCCTTGGTCGATGGTTTGGCTACCTAAGGGGGAAATCCTCATCACAGAGCGTCCCGGTCGTTTAAGAGTGGTTAGAGAGGGCAAATTAGACCCAAAAGCCATCCCTGGAGTTCCCGAAGTTTTTGCCCTCGGACAAGGAGGATTGCTGGATGTGGCAATTCATCCCCAATTTGCCCAAAATCGCTGGATTTATCTAACTTATGCCCACGGAGACCAGGAGGCTAATCGTACCCGCGTCGCTCGTGCGGTTTATGATGGTGCAAGTTTGCGAGATGTGCAGGTTATTTTTGAAGTTTCCCAGACAAAAACCGGCTCTCAACACTTCGGTTCGCGGTTATTATGGCTACCAGATGGCACTTTATTGGTAGCAATTGGGGACGGGGGTAATCCTCCCCTACAATTAGCGGGAGATTTAATTAGAAAACAGGCACAAAATCGGCAAAGTCATTTAGGTAAAATTATCCGCATCAATGACGATGGTTCCATACCGAAAGATAATCCTTTTGCGGGTTCTAAAATTTGGAGTTATGGTCATCGGAATATTCAAGGAATCAGCTTTGATCCGATGACTAAAAGAGTCTGGGCAACAGAACACGGAGCGAAAGGAGGGGATGAATTAAATTTAATTGAAAAAGGTAAAAATTACGGTTGGCCACTGGTTTCTGCTAGTCAAGAGTACGGCACTAATACCCCAGTTTCCCGCGAAGAATCTCGCCCCGGTCTGATCGATCCGAAAACAATTTGGACACCTGCGATCGCTCCTTCGGGATTGGTCTTTTATACCGGTAATCGCTTTCCTAATTGGCAGGGAAATTTATTCGCAGGTGGTTTAGTTTCCAGGGATATTCGTCGTCTGGAAGTGGATAAATCGGGTGAAATTATCAATCAAGAAGCGATTCCCATCGGTCAGAGGGTGCGGGATGTGCGTCAAAGTCCCGATGGATTTTTATACCTGCTCACCGATGAAGGTAACGGCCAATTAATTCGCCTTGAACCGCTATCTAATTTGTAAAAGTTCACAGAAATTATTATGGAAACCTTGAAGATTTTTTAGCGACTTCTAGTATAGTTATGTTTGTACGGGAGTAAGCACTCGATTTATGAAGAAAATTTTACAGTTAGTGGGACTAGGTTGTATATTACCTATGTTCCTCGCCAGTGCAAGTTTAGCGGAAACAGTGGTAGAAAAAGTGGCTCGCACGGGATTTTTGACCGTAGGAACCCGTTTTGATGCGATTCCCTACTCCTACGTCAATGATAAGGGGGAATTGGTCGGCTATTCTATGGATGTGTTGGAACGAATTAGAAAACGATTGGAAACTCGTCTCGGTCGTCCCGTCACCCTGCAAATGATTGAAGCTAATCAACCCGGAGAGAAAATTAATCTCATTCGTAGCGGGGACATCGATATTGCTTGTAGTACGGCTTTTACTTGGGAAAGGGCGAAAGTGGTCGATTTTTCCATCAGTTACAGCATTTCTGGGATTAGGATTTTAGCCAAAAAAGGCAGCAATCTCTCCACTCCTCAATCCCTAATCGGTAAACGTATCGCCTTGATTCCCAGTTCCGCGGCCGTGGATGTGATTAAATTAGTACAACCGCGAGCGACGATTGTGACTACCTACAGCACCGTGGAAGAAGCGATCGAAGCTTTAAAAACCGGTAAAATCGACGCAATAGCGGGGGATAGCATTTCTTTAGCGGGAACAATCCTCAGAGATAACCCTAAAATCTACGAAATCGTCCCCGAAGAAGCTCTAGCTAATTTTGGCATTGCTTGCATGGTTCCCGAAAATAACTCTACTTTTTTGGATGATGTCAACTATGCCATTGTTAAAATGATGCAGGATTACATCACCAATGATACGGCCACCGTTAGTCAAATCGATCGCTGGTTCGGTAGTCAAGGCATGGTTCCCATCCCCCCAGAATTATTAAAGGGGTTTTTTGCCTTCAAAGTTATCGAACACGCCCAAATTAATCCCCAAGAAGCCAAATAGGAGCATAAATTCAGGTGAATATCAGTAATAAAACCGGTTTAGTCGGCTTTCTTCTCGCTTTATCTGCTTTCGGTCTGACTAGCACCGCTCAGGCCGTCTCAGACGAGGCTAATCCCATTGAAGCGCGTTTAAGTCGTCTATCTAGCGCTGTACGCGAACGAGTTAACCAACTGCCGGAAGGTACTGCCGATCCTAGTTTACAAGCTTTAGGCTGGGGAGATGGTGGCAATCGCGGTTGGGGGAATAGTCGTGCTGGTGGTTGGGTAGATGGTCGCGGTGGTAGTTTTGTTAATGCGCGGCCCTGGCGCAATGGTTGGTCTGACCGTGGCGGTTTCTTTAATTCCCGACCGCGCTGGGGTAATGGTGGCGGTTTCTTAAATCGTTGGTAAGTTAAGGTTGGGTGAAGGGATAACTTTATCCTCGTCCCAACCCCGGTTTTAGGATGAAATCTAGGGTTTATAGCTGGGAAAATCGATATAACCTTCCTTGTCAAAAGAATACCAATCCTTCATCTCAGCATCGGGATTAAGGGGCCAATTGTTGGCGAATCTTTCCACCAAATCGGGATTACTGATATAGGGGCGACCGAAAGCAATTAAATCCGCATCTCCTAACTGAATAGCGGCTTCAGCAGTTTCTTTTGTATAACCACAATTGCCGATTAAAGCACTATTAAAAACAGCCCGAAACTCCGATAAAAGCATCGGTTGACCCTTTTCATGAAAACCAAAAGCCAAGCCATCTAGCAGATGCAAATAAGCTAAATTGTACTCATTTAATCTTTGGGCAATATAGAGAAAAGTTTCTCGAAAATCCTCGGAACCCATGTCATTATAAACCCCATTGGGAGACAGACGCACCCCCACCCGATGACTGGGAAAAACAGTTAAAATTGCCTCGACTACTTCCTGTAAAAAACGATAGCGATTTTCCAAACTGCCACCGTACTTATCCTGACGCTGATTAGTAGCCGATTGTAGAAAAGTATCGATTAAATAACCATTAGCCCCGTGAATTTCTATGCCATCAAACCCCGCTAATTTTGCCCTCTGAGCGGCTTTACGGTAATCGGTGACAATTGCGGCGATTTCCTCGGTTTCTAAGGCTCTAGGGGTCTCGTAGGGCTGTTTACCTATGGGTGTATGCAACTCCCCCTTAATCTTAATTGCGGAAGGGGCAACCGGTAAAGCCCCATTTTCCTGAAAACCGGGATGAGAAGCGCGACCACAGTGCCACAATTGACAAAAAATTGGTGTTCCTTTTCTTTGGGCGATTTTTGTCACTATTTGCCATGCTTGCGCTTGTTCGTCGGTGTAGATACCGGGGGTATTTTGCCAACCGTTAGCTTGGGGAGAAATTACCGTCGCTTCCGTAATCATTAATCCGGCGCTGGCCCTTTGCCGGTAATACTCGGCCATTATCTGATTAGCAAGACGTTTTTCTCCGGCTCGCGCTCGCGTCATGGGAGCAAGCACAAGACGATTTTCTAGGTTTAAATCTCCCAATTTAAATTGACTTAAAAGAGCCAGGGAAGTAGTGAAGGAAGTCATCAAATTTGCCGATAGAGAATTTAGGTTAATTTTACCGCAATTAGTTAAAACCAGACAATCGCACTCAAGGATGATTGATTTTCTGGCTATCTGCGAGATTGTCCCTCTCCTAAGGGAGAAGAATTAATCGGATCAACTAGCTGAATATAATTAATATTTGGTTATAAGTTTGACTATAATTACCAGTTATTTAATTTATTTATCGTCCAAAACTAAAGAGACAGAAACTATATTTTCTGGTAGTTAAGTCATGATGGTTCGGTATAAAATAGTGTAATTACGCTTATGTTTATCTGACCATAAATAGTCATTTTCGAGATGTCTAGTAACTGGTGTTTTAAGCTAAGACGCATTTAAACCGCTTATTCTTAGATTAGCCGAACCTCCCCCAATCCCTTTACTGTTGCCTTTTGCCTTTTGCCTCGTCTCAACAAGCAATTTAAATTACGAACAGCTTACCGATAAAATAGACTTCCTAAGGACTGAAACGAAACCTTTACTATTCGGTACTTGCTAATTTTAAGAGGGTTTTTCAGAATCAGTATTTTTTAAGAAACCTACCCAAAAATACCCAAAAGAGGCAAACAGCCTCTAGATTGCGTTGATAAAAATGGGAAAACACGAGTTTTTAGCAAGCATAGTTCATTTAATTGTGCTAATCTCCAGAAAATAGCTATTTTTTCACAATTTATTTAGAACTAATTTATTAGTAAAAAAAGATGTTAAAAAAGTCTTGATCGACTTGGGCTTTGTGGCTAGTATGTAAAGCATCTAGCTTCTTCATTGGAGACACCTGAATGAAAGCCCTATTACTGTGGCCGCTGATGCCCAACTCCTTTTGGTCCTATCAAGAGACTTTAGATCTAGCCGGTTTAAGATCAACTAATCCGCCCCTGGGTTTAATTACGGTGGCAGCCCTGTTACCATCGGATTGGGAAATCCGGTTTGTTGATCGCAATGTCCGATTAGAAACAGCTTCGGATTGGGAGTGGTGCGATTTGGTAATCATCTCCGCCATGATCATTCAGAAAAAGGACTTTCAAGAATTGATTGCCAAAGGATTGCAGTTGGGTAAAAAAGTGGCTGTAGGCGGGCCTTACCCCACCTCCTATCCAGAAGTTGCCCAAAAAGCCGGGGCAGATTACCTGATTCTCGATGAAGGGGAACTGACAATCCCGCTGTTCCTGGCAGCCCTGGAGCGGGGTGAACCGAGTGGTGTCTTTAGAGCCAGCGAGAAACCCGATGTCACCATGACACCGATCGCCCGCTATGATCTACTGGATCTGGATGCTTATCTGGCGATTACCGTGCAGTTTTCTCGCGGTTGCCCCTTTCAATGCGAATTTTGTGACATCATCAACCTTTATGGCCGCAAACCGCGCACCAAAACCCCAGAACAAATGTTGGCTGAGTTGGAGACGTTATATCAACTGGGCTGGAGGCGCTACATTTTTGTTGTGGATGACAACTTCATTGGCAATAAGCGGAATGCCAAGGTGTTTCTGCGGGAGTTGATTCCCTGGATGGAGCAACACCAGTATCCCTTTAAACTGATTACGGAAGCTTCCCTTAATCTGGCCGAAGACAGTGAACTGATTGAGTTAATGGTCAAGGCTGGCTTTATGCTGGTGTTTATGGGGATTGAGACACCAGATACCGATAGTTTAATGGGCATCAACAAGGTTCAAAACACCCGCCAATCCCTGATCGAATCCTGTCACAAAATTACCCGCATGGGGCTGCAGATTATGTCTGGCTTCATTATCGGTTTTGACAATGAGAAATCTGGCGCAGGGCAGCGGATCAAAGAGTTTATTATGGAGGCAAGTATTCCCCAAGGGCAGTTTAGCCTGCTCCAGGCCCTGCAAAATACCGCCCTGTGGAATCGTCTGCAACAGGAAGGTCGTCTGGTGGATGGCATGGGTACTTTCCATCAGGGAGCGATGATGAACTTTGAGCCAACTCGCCCGGTGGAAGAGATTACCGAAGAATACATCGATGCTTTCTGGGAAATCTACGATCCTGTTAACTACCTGAAACGAACCTTCAACCATTTTATGATCATGGGGGGATGGCGCGGCAAATCGAACCGTAAATTAGATGGGCAACAGTGGCAATTGTTCCGCTCCTTGCTCTGGCGACAGGGGATTGTCCGACCGACGCGGTTCCGTTTCTGGTGGCAACTGGCAGTGATTGCCTGGGTCAAACCCCGTCTGCTAGAAGAGTATCTAGCGACCCTAGGGATAGGTGAGCATTTTTTTGCCTATCGCTATGAAGTCAGAGAACAATTACTAAAACAACTAGCCGATTTAAAGCAACAGAAAGCAAGGGTAGCCCAGCTGGAAAAAACGCTCAAAAGCTAGACAATAGCACCGACGAACAGTCAATGCAGACATTTTGGCAAAATTTTCTTTTTAGGATGGTTTTTCTGAGTTGAGATTCTCCCCCCTTACTTAAAGTAAGGGGGAAAAAAAATCAATTGGCACGCTGTTCAACCAACAGTTGGTAAGCATGATTAAAATCAGCCGTTGTAATGCGAATATCAGCCGGGTCAGTCATTCCCTGATGGCGATAACGACGAATTGCCATCAGTGCCGCTTGGTTACATAATAACGATAAATCTGCGCCATTCCAGCCTTCGGTTGCCTCGGCCCAATAGCCTAAATCCACATCCTCTAAAGGACGTTCATCATTATGAACCCCGAGAATTGCTAAACGACTAGAGACATTGGGTAAATCAACTTTTAACTGTAAATCCAAGCGTCCCGCTCGCAATAAGGCCGGATCTAACGCATCTGGGCGATTAGTGGCTCCAATCACTAAAATCGTTGCCCCCGTTTGCAACCCATCTAACTCCGTGAGGATTTGTCCCACAACCCGGTCACTCACGCCTGAATCCCCACTATAACGACCTCTTGCCGGTGCTAAAGTATCAATTTCATCAATAAAAACCACACAAGGGGCTGCCTGACGAGCTTTGGCAAACAACTCACGCACCGCTTGTTCACTCGCCCCCACCCATTTACTCAAAAGCTCAGGTCCATTAATACTGATAAAATTAGCTCGCGCCTGAGATGCAACCGCTTTGGCCAATAAGGTTTTTCCCGTTCCGGGGGGACCCCAAAGTAAAATACCTTTGGGAGCTTGGGCTTTGGTTTGCGTATATAATTGCGGATGGAGTAATGCCCCTTCCACGGATTCCTGTAGGGTTTGTTTAATCTGTTCAAGTCCGCCAATATTGTCCCAGGCCACATGGGGGGATTCCACCTCCACAGACCGCAATACCGCCGGTTTAACTTCTTTAAGGGCTTGCAAAAAGTCGGCTTGGACTACCGTCATTGTTTCTGGAATTTGCGAGTCAATCGTAGGAACCTGCCGCCGCAAAGCACTATAGGCCGCTTTCTGGCAAACGGCTTTTAAATCTGACCCGACAAATCCCACCGCATTATCGGCAATCAGATCTAAGGAAACTGATTCATCTAGGGGCATGGAACGGGTGAGAATTTGCAGGATTTCTAAACGGCCCTTGCGGTCAGGCACCCGAAAGAGAACTTCTCGGTCAAACCGTCCAGGACGACGGAGGGCAGGGTCAAGATGGTCGGGACGGTTTGTCGCCGCTAGAACAATCACCCCTTGGCTTTGGGCAAACCCATCCATTAAACCCAGCAATTGGGCCACCAGTCTTTTTTCTACTTCCCCTTCAACTTTACTGCGATCGGGTGCCATGCTATCAATTTCGTCAATAAAAACGATACAAGGCGCATTCTTACTGGCTTTCTCAAAAATTCCCCGCAGTTTTTGTTCAGCCTCCCCATAATATTTGCTGATCACCTCTGGTCCGACTAAGGCAATATAGTTAACACCGAGTTCTTCGGCCAAAGCACGGGCAGTCAGGGTTTTACCGGTTCCAGGGGGGCCGACTAAGAGAACGCCGCGAGTCGGTTCAAGTCCTAACTTGGCCAATAAGTCGGGGCGTTTCAGAGGAATGGCAATTAGTTCCTTGAGTTCTTTAATCACTTCCGTCAAGCCACCAACATCTTTCAGGGAAGCCGTGGTCGGTCCTTCCGGCGGTGTCACATTGTTTTCAACCCCTGAATCGGTGGGGGTATCGCGATTGCGATTCACCTCAAAATCATCCCCACCAGCATTGTTCTGGCGATAAGCTCCCCCTGGACGGGGAATACCGCCAGAACGGGGAATATTACTCAAGGGACGAGAGTTAAACTGCACTTCGGTTTTAATTTCCCCTTTTTCCAGTTTTTCTTCTAAGGTTTTAGCCAGTTCGACTAATTGCTCAAAGCCTTTGAATAGTTCTACCATAAAATTTCTCCTGAGTCAAGTGAAGGATGGGGACTAGGTAATAGATGAGGTTAAGAAGTCGGACTTGATTAGACTAATTACCTTTAAAATAACAGATCTGCCGCGCCTTTTACCCGGGCTAGAGGTTCTACTGATCGGGGTAAACTGGCTAAGCGGATCAAAGTTTGCTCGGGGAATAAATCCTGATCAATTTCCTCATTAGCATGATAACGATTCTGCACGACGTAACGTTGATAGACTCCCATTTTTTTCAAAGATGCTGTCAATCGCACTTGTTCGGCAACGATGACATCTTGGGCTTGCAAAACTCCAATAAATTCTGTATGTTGGGGGTCTTTGAGTTTTTTCTGAGCAGACATCACCTGTTGTCTTAAGGTTCGCAATCGTCCCATTAAATCTACACGCCCTAAGACATTTTGATATTTCATCCAAAGCTTAAAAATCCAACTTAACCAATCTCCTAAAGCCGTTGGCATTTCCAAAAATCGCAGGAGATGACCGGTAGGAGCCGTATCTAAAATAATCAAATCTTGTTCTTTCTGGTCTAATAACTCCATTACTTTTACTAGAGACAACATTTCATCAATTCCTGGCAGAGATTGAGATACAATTTGTCGCCAAGCTTCTGGAGTATAAGCTAGTTTGATGTTCCCTTCTTCCTTACCTTCACCACTAATCATTTCTGCCAGTTCCCATAAATAATCATCCCGAAATTTTTCTAAAACGATATTAGCATCAACTTCTTGACCACTTAAATTATCAGTTAATTGTGTAGATTGATGTCCTAATTTTGTCCCAAAGGCATCTCCCAAAGAATGAGCAGGATCAATAGAAATAATTCTAATTTTTTGATCGGGATGACGATTAGCTAACGCCCAACCAATGGCCGCAGCAACGGTGGTTTTTCCCACACCTCCCTTGCCACCAATGATAATGAGTTGGCGTTTGTCGTCAATAAAATCACTAAAACTAGGCAGAATTTTTTGCGGCCATTGAATAGGAGGCGGCGCAATAAATTCTACTTGTTCGAGGATTTTAATTTGACTCATGATCTGATCTAATGCTTCACCTCCTAGGGGTTCTTTTGCCTGTTGAGGCAGGGTAAAAATTGTCTCCTGACCTGGAATTTTTAGGAATTTATCGAGGAGTTGCTGTTGCTCACTGTAGCGATCTAAATTTTGATTAGGATCCGTTAGAATGCGATTGATAAATAAGCAGCCGCAGGGAATATTTAAGTGACGCAAACTATTGAGTAATCGTTCGGTTTCTAATAAACTCATCGGTTCGGCAATTGCCACAATTAAACAAAGGGTAAAATCCCTATTTTGTAGGAGTTGTTTGCCTTCGCTTAATTCTGATTTTGTTTTGACTAAAAAGTCGTCCACATCATCGGCATTGTAGGTTTTTGCAAAAGTTTGCGAAATAACACGATGTTTTTCTTGAAACAGCTCTAAAGAATTGAGAATAATCTCTAAAAAGTCTTTAATTTCCAATAAATTTAAGGTATGACCAGAGGGGGCCATATCAACAACAATTCGATCTACAACATTCTCTATTAGTAATCGTTGAATTTCTAATAGACCCATGATTTCATCTAAACCTGGCCAGTCTAAATCCCAAACAGGAGTTAGATCTTCTCCTTCAACAAAACTGCCCCGTTCTACTAAAAGTTCTAAAAATTTTCCGTATTTTTCTTTAAATTCTAAGAGCAATTTTTCCGCATCTAATGCCCTAACTTTTAAGTTAGGTAAGTCTTTTACAGGTAATGCCTCATCGCTAACTTCTGTTTGCAATACATCCCCTAAAGAGTGAGCGGGATCGGTTGAGATTAACAGGATTTGTTCCTCTGGAAATAATTTAGCCCAACGGCGAGCAAATCCACAGGAAAGAGTGGTTTTTCCCACTCCTCCTTTGCCGCTAAACATAACTAAATGTCGAGTGTCATAACGACTTAGAGAGTTATTTGCCAAGTTAAAGTTAGTCATAGAGAAATCAAGTTAAGTAAAGTGATAGGGGGGAGAAACTTGTCCTAATTGTAATTCCCAACGAGGACAGGCTTTCTGCCAATGCAAGACTCGCTCGATTAGTAAAGGTTCCTCTTGAAAATTAACTAAAAGATAAATTCTTGATTCTGTCCCCGGAGCAGTAATAATCTTCGTTGATGGATAGCTTTGGTTGATTAAATCCACGAGATTTTGCCATTCTAGACCTTGCAAAGTATAAAAATCTTGTTGGGCTTCATAAAGCTGTTTTTTGGCTAAAAAATATTGTCTGCCCTTGCTTTCAGAAGAGAGTACAGGCTCCTCTGGCTTACGGGGAATACATTTTAAAAGATATTCTCCTTTTCCCTCAAGTTCTTCAATTTTTTCTTGATATTCTTGGGCATGAGAACAAAGATGAGTCAGTAAATTTTCTGCCTCTAAAAAAGATGTGCCAAAACGTAAGGGTAAAATAGTGGTTTGTTGAAATAGTTCACAGATAACTCGATCATGACATAAAACCGATTGAATCAAGCGTTCATCATCATTTTGTAAAGTGTCTAAACCAACTTCGGGTTCGACTACGGCCGAGAGAGAGCCACCAGTTATCAGTAACAATGGGTTAGCCATTCCAACGGGTAATTTTAGGCTTTCTATGGGGGTTTTCAAAAAAGCGTAAGTATATAGATTGTACAATTTCATAGGGTTTACTAAAAGAAAATTGACGATTTTTTACAAGTTTTTATATTGGGGCGTTGATATGCTAGAATATTCTAAGTTATTCAGGGATTGTTATGACAACCACTCGTCCACCCAGACCAATTAGATCTAAAATTAGCACCATGCCTCGGAAACAATCTGAAGCAGATCACCAACTTGAGCTTTATAAGTTAATTACTGAAAAACAACGTATCCAAGAAAAATTAGAAATGATGGAGCGGCAGCTTCAGCAATTAAAAAATCGTCTCACGTTTGTGACAGAGCAAATTGAGACTACAGAACAAAGTATTCAAAATTTGCGTACAGCCAACCCTCCTAGTGTAGCTAAAAAACCTGACTCCCCCAAAACTGTTGCTCACTCCTCTAATAATAATTCTAGTAATTTCCAAGCTTTTTACCTAGAATATTAAGGCTTAATCAAGGGCTAGTTCTGACCAAGCTTCAACGAGTTCTTGAGCTTGTCAAATCCGCCCTTACTAAGCTTACAATTTGTGATTTTGTTCATGGCCTATAGGGTGGGAAAGATTGCAAGTTTAGAGAGAAGATTCTGATTCGTTTTCTGCCTCCTCTTCTTCTAAGGCTTGAATTTTTAATAAAAGTTCTTCTTCCTGAATTTCAAACTCCTCCTCAGAAATGTTGCCCATATCGTAAGATAGTTGTAAGGATAATAACAATTTGTGCAAATTTTCCGCCTCATCATATTCTATATCTGCACGCTCTTGAATTTTTTCCCCAATCCAGATCAGACCCCCAATAGGACCAGTAATAGGAAGAAGTAAAAGGTCGAGAAACATAACTGATACTCTCCTTAGATAAGTTGGGCAAAGGTATAGGGTGCAGTTAAATTGTTATAGCGAATTCTTAGGCGATCACCAAACTGCTGATCGATCGCTTCAACGTTTTGGCTAAATTCTGGCTCTTGCTCCCAGGGAATTAAATAAGCTGTATTGTAAATCATGTCATCCGTCATCGGATCGCTTTCAATTACCTCTTGGGCGCGATGATTTAATTGGTCTCTAAAGACTTGAATAATGTCTTGTTTCCGTTGCAATACAGTGGCTTCAATGAGTTGACCTATATGGATAATTTCTTCCATATTTAAGTTTTTCCCCATCATCGCATCCCGTTCTTGTTTTAACTTAGGATTAGACTCCAAAGCCGCTTGTAATTCCCACTTATTATCCCAAAAAATCTTAATGCTAACCTCTCGTTGTCCTGACAGTTTAGCAAATAATTCTTTCAGTTGGGTTTTATAGGGAGTAATTAGTTGTTCGGTGACGGATTCCCAGGTTTTGATAACTAAGCCAAACCGCAGGGGCAACAACGTTGTAAACCCTGCTTCCATGACAGTTTCTAATACTTTTTCATGGCAAATTAAATAGCGACGGGACGCCAAATACTTCTCTTTATGAGCAGCGGAGTAGAGAAAACTAAAACCATCAATCATCTCACTGTGAACTGGCTCATTATCAATCCCCTGCAAAACCAGTCCTTCAGGAACTGGTTCGGGAAATATGCCATATAAATAAAGACCCACTGTCATCAGTATTCTCCCAAATTAAACCGGCTGAGAAGTTAAAACCAAACGAAGCTTGAGGTGAATTAGATCTAGTTGAGCTAAACCCAGATCAACATTTCCTTCCACAACAACTCCTGTATTGAGAAGTCTATCCACTAATTCTAACACAGAGGGCTTAACACCCTCCTTTCCAGGGTAATAACTCCCTGCTTCCGGTAAAAGAGTGCCAAACTCTCCTAGGTGGACATTTAAATCTTCTGGCTCAACCTCAAAAATTTCACACAAATGGAGAATTTGTTCTTGCAATTTTTGGATACTTTCTGCAGCCCTATCTAAATCAGACTCACTGAGAGCCCCTTTTTCCATCCGGCGAATGATTTGGGCTTCGAGCAATTGGCGTACCAGTTCCACAACAGTTAACAGTAAAGGGGCTAAACCAGCTTGGCTATTACTTTCTGGAGGGGTCAGCAAGGCTTGATTATCAGAATCGTAAGGTGTGCAAGCAAGTGTCATGGTTGGAGTTGGTAAATGAGGAGTTCTTAAGGGTGAGTCTCTAGAGGGGAGCTTGGCCAAGAAATTTTATCTGAGGGAAAAAATGATGTAACCAAGCAATGTCAACTTCCCGCCGCCCTGTGAAGATTCTAGTGACGAATTTACCCGACATGAGGAATGTGCTTGATTATTTTAACTGGTATCATGGCCCTCGATTGCCCCCGATTGGGATAGGGATTTTAAGGCTTAAAGTTCAGCTGCCAGGGGTTCTGTTAATAAGGCTTGGGATTGGCTATAGAGATAGGAGTCGCTTGCCCACCCATTAATCGCCATCTCCCTTGCTCTATCAACAGAGGCAATCGTTAACTACTGTAAACTTCTTGACCGTTTGAGGATTCAATTGAGGAATTTCAATATATATGAGGAATGTGCCTGATCGTTGGGACTGCCATCACGTCTCTCCATTACACTCCATTTGGTTAAGGATTTTAAGGTTTGAAGTCGGCGTGAAAGTTCCAGGTTTTCTGCGAATAAAGCTTGGCCTTGGCTAGGGAGGTAGGGATAACCTTGCAAGCTGTTAATCGCAGTTTCCCTAGCTTTATCAAGGGGGGCAATCGTCTCGTGTAAATTTCCTAATCTTTGAGGATTCAAGTGAGGAATTTCACGCATCTGAGGAATGTGCTTCATCGTTCGGACTGGTATCATGGCTCTCCGTTGCACTCAATTGGCTTAAGGATTTTAAGGTTTCAAGCTCAGTTTCCAGGGTTTGGAGTCGGAGCGAAAGTTCCCGATTTTCTGCTAGTAAAGCTTGGGATTGGCTATGGAGGTAGGGGTCTCCTTCCCACCAGTTGATTCCCATTTCCCTGGCTTTATCAACAGAGGCAATTAACAAACGAATGCGGATATTTATAAGTTCAGTGGAGGCGATCGAAACGGAAATATCGCCGGCAATTACAATTCCTTTATCTAAAACTCGTTCGAGTATATCCGCTAAACTCGAACCTTGAGTTGCTGTTTTTAGGGAGCTGTTTGACTGGTTTTTGAGCGAGCCAGCAAAAGTGGAAGAAGTCACGGTTGGTTTCACTCAATAAGAGTATAAAATTAGTCTTTTCGCTGGGGCAAGTTGCCTCGCAGTAAAGATTGAATGGCTTTTAACGATTGATTTCCTGTCGAAGGTTCAGGAGTTGAAGCTTGGGCATCGGAAGGCTCCGTTTCCTCGACAAAGGATAAGGATTCTAACGGATTGTCCTCGAGGATTTCCCATAAAATCGCTCTTGACTTATCAACAGATAAATTGGTGCGGGACAAAAGAACATCGGCGCATATATCACGGAAGTCCGAGTCAGCGGAGTTGGCCGCAATATCGTGAGAGGCGCAGACTTTAGCAATCATTAAACAAGAGCGCAAACCCGACGTTTTTTCAGTCCCAGTTTTCACCCGAAAGGTTTTGACGAGGTTGACAATAAATAAAGCATCTTCTCGACCAATCCCCGTTTTTTGAGCAAGAATTTCAGTCTGAGTCAGTTGGTCCGGCTCAGGCATATTGATAGTTACCAACCGATCCATTAAAGCATCTTGGGTGGCATGAACCCCACAGTATTCTTCTGGGTTGGAGGTGAAAATTGCCCGAAACTGAGAATTGACTTGTAGGTAATCGGGTTGATGGCTAGTGGGGGGCAGGGTGAGAATTTTTTCTTCCAAGGCGGAGAGTAAAACGTTGTTGACCTCAGGCCGAGAACGATTGAACTCATCATAAACTAGGGTAAACCCCTCTCGACAGGCCATTGTTAACCGAGAATCCACCCAATTGTGTTTTAGCTCGTCTTCAACTTTGAGAACGCTGTGGATATAGTTATCCATCAGTTTTTTATGGGTGTAGCCAGACTGGCTACCAATTAAATCGGAACTGGTAAAGTCATCATCGCCAAAGATCAGCATCACAGGTCTGGCTAAACAATTGGCCAGGTGCATTGCCAAGGTGGTTTTTCCCGTTCCTGCCGGACCACACAGATGGATGGAAAAACCAGCGTTTAGATAACGTAAGGCGCGAGTGGCAACTTGATCAATCGAAGGCGTAACAACAAATTGACCGGGGCGAAGGCAGAGTACGGCTCTTCTTGTTTGAGTTTCAGTAAATGTCATAGTTGAAATCTAGTAAATACTATTGATAATCCCCGCCTGAAGCGGACGGGCATTCTCGAGCTAACAACCGCCTGTTGACGCTTGTGTCACCCGAATTTTACGGCAAGAAGTTTAATCGGGTTTGACTTTTAAGGCTTACCTCATAATATATAATATCCTAAAAGATTAGGAACTGTCACTAATTAGCTCTAGAACCTTGATTCTGAAGGTATTTTTACGACATTCATTAGTCAAGGGGCTAAGGGTCTAAAATTCTTGTCTAGATTACTTTTCAAGACTTAAACAATGATAAGCCCAGATGCAGTCCTTTTCCCTTACCTCCTTTGTCAATAAAAGACTAATAATCACGACATTAACTATAGACTGAGTGAAGCTTTATCATACTTTTTAATTTACCAGAGACCTAGAGAGGGCTAAATAGGAACCCAACACTACTAGGTTGAGTATAGAAACTTAGAAAAGCAGGATCAGCATGGTAGATTGAAAACCAAAGGGTTATTGTTGTATTCTCAGATAGTCCTCTAGTTTAGCCAGGAAAAGGGACTAGAGGGTTTTTACTCTAGCCCTAGGCTTAAGTGGGTTGGAATTAACCTAGAGATTTATTTGCCAAAAACGTAGATAGACAAATCTTGACGAAATTGACGCAATTCATCTTTTAGCTGTTTCGCTTCAGCTAAACGTCGTTCTTGAAATTGACTTAAATCATCCTTCACCTGTTTAGCTCGATCTAGATGAAGTTGGCGTAAGTCGTCCTCTAGCTGTTTCGCTGCTGCTAAACGCTGTTCTTGGAATTGACTTAAATCCTCTTTCAGCTGTTTAGCTCGATCTATATGCTGTTGACGTAAGTCGTTCTCCAGCTGTTTCGCTGCTGCTAAACGTTGTTCTTGGAATTGACTTAAATCGTCCTTTAGCTGTTTGGCTCGATCTAGACGCTGTTGACGTAAGTCGTTGTCTAGCCGTTTGGCTTCCGCTAAACGTTGTTCTTGAAATTGACGTAAATCCTCTTTTTGCTTTTCCGCTTGAGCTAAACGCTGTTTTTGGGTAGCTGTTAAAAACAAGTGGCTTTCCTGTTGAACTTTTTGGAAAGATTGACGCAAAGCAGTTGCCTGTTCTTGCGCTTGTTTTTGTCTTTCAGTTTTGACATCCAACAGAAAAGATTGCACTTCTCGCGAGAGTTTAGCTACTTCTTCAGCAATCGATAAACGATCCTGGCGGAACTGTTCCATGAGAGCAGGCATGGGGTTGTCCTCAATTACTAAATACTATGGAATGGATTTGGCTCAATCACCCGTTAGAAAAACCTTCACGGAGACTGGGGGGAGAGACAGCAGATTTCGACTTTTCTTATTATCCCAAAGTTGAGATAGCGAATCACCCTATCAATTATAGACTATTGCGCCCCAAGAGAGGGGTAACTAAACTCAACAGGGATTAAAGAAAAGCCGAGAATCTAGAAAACCCGGTCGGGTTTTAACTGAGCAGATAGGAGAATCTGGGACCAATCCTTAAGCAGGAACCGCCGCAGATTGAGTCAGACCAACTGCTTCAGCATATTTGAGGTAGGTTTCAACCGAAGCGATGACTACACGAGCTTCAATCGCTAATAATTCGATGCCCACTAGAGAGACACGAGCCCAGGCGTCAATAACGATACCTTTGTCAAGGATACGATCAATAACTTCAGCCAAGCTAGAGGAAGAGTTGGTTTTTTCAACTGCCATGGTAATAGACCTTGTTTGTTTGTTAGTTGTATGGAAAATGTACAGTGCTGATCCCAAAGTTGATATATCGAGCTACCCCATCTCAAGAGGTGCGGACTCCTAGCCAAAGAATGACTTTCTATTCCGAAAAATTGTAAGGCTTAAACTCTGGTGATAAGGGGTAAACCTAGATGCAAGGGTCAAAACACGTTTGCCGTGCCAACCTTGTCAATCATAGAGCATTGCGCCCCAAGAGAGGGGTAACTAGACTCAATAGGGATCTAAGAGAAGCCGAGAATCTGGAAAACCCAGTCGGGTTTTCACTCAGCCGATGGGAGAATCTGGGATGGATTCTTAAGCAGGAACGGCCGCAGATTGGGTCAGGCCAACAGCTTCAGCATATTTGAGGTAGGTTTCAACAGAAGCGATAACTACACGAGCTTCAATTGCTAATAATTCGATGCCCACCAGAGAGACGCGAGCCCAAGCATCAATAACGATACCTTTGTCAAGAATACGGTCAATAACTTCAGCTAAGCTAGAGGAAGAGTTAGTTTTTTCGACTGCCATGGTAATAGACCTTTTTGTTAGTTGTATAGAAAGTGTACAGTGCTGATCCCAAAATTGACGTATAGAACTACCGCATCTCAGGGGGGCAGCTTCCACACCAAAAATGACTTTCTATTCCGAAAAATAGCGAGTTTCACACTCTGGTGATAGGAGGCCAGCTACAAAGGACAAAATCACGTTTACAAAAATAATTTGTATGGGTCTAGCTTCGTTTTCGCTATCCGTTGCCGTGCCAACCTTGTCGATCATAGAGTATTGCGCCCCAAGAGAGGGGTAACTAAACTCAATAGGAATCTAAGAGAAGCCGAGAATCTGGAAAACTCAGTCGGGTTTTCACTCAGCCGATGGGAGAATCTGGGATGGATTCTTAAGCAGGAACCGCTGCAGATTGGGTCAGACCAACTGCTTCAGCATATTTGAGGTAGGTTTCAACAGAAGCGATAACTACACGAGCTTCAATTGCTAATAATTCGATGCCCACCAGAGAGACGCGAGCCCAAGCATCAATAACGATACCTTTGTCAAGAATACGGTCAATAACTTCAGCCAAGCTAGAGGAAGAGTTAGTTTTTTCAACTGACATGGTAGGTATGCCTTTTTGTTGTTTTCATAGAGTTTGTACAGTGCTGAGGTCATGAAGGATTCAGAAATTTATTTGGGTTTTCTGCCTTCATCACTTCCGCACTTTCAAGAATAACACCCTTATTGGGTGGGTGTCAATACCTAATCTCGATTTTTTTTGGTTAAGAAGTATGTAGTGATTTCTCATTTTTGTCGTTAAGAAGTGTGTAGTGATTTCTCAGATAAGTCCGATACATTAGACCTATTGCATAATTTTTTATGGCATGATGGGCGGTTTTGCTTTTTTCTCGGTTTTGAGATTGAAGTTGACAAGAGAATAGAATGTGATCTGAGGTCAGGAAATCATCTATACAGGGCAAGCTCATCTAAATTTGGTAGAATTTTTACTTGACAAAAATTTCTGGTGATGGTTCTCTAGTAGTTATGGATCCTTAATGCTTTGCCTTGCTGCGCATTGTAGTCATGGATAAAATACCAAGCAGCACCAAAGGGATTCTCCATTTTTTTAGAGAAAGATAGATTCTCTCTCACCAACAGAGAAATCCTTGGTCGAAAGGTATTATTAAGTCTTCACAATGGGATTAGTTTGACCAGTTTCTTTTCCTAGCACTCGATCACGTTTACTCAGAATTACTGTCTTATATAACTTCCAAAAAACAGTGTAAGTAACAGCACATTATCGGTCAACACCGGGTAAACTGTCCTCAAAGTTTTTTGGCTGACTGGCGACTCCTAATATCCTAAATAGCCGCCAATAATTTCCCTTGTCTTTCTATCAATTGCCAGCCAAATGTAAATCTTTATCGTCTTCAAAAAACCAATGACTACATTTCATCACACTCTAGGAATAATGGCTCTTCAAAATAGTCCTAAAAGTCTTGTCCAGTAAGCATTTCACCTTACATAAGCAAAAATTATTACACAAAGTCGAGAAGAGGCGGACTAATTTACCTTTTGATTTTTCCTGGTGGTGATTCAGTAGTGGTGATGGAGCCTTAATTCTTGGCTTTGCTGTGCATTGTAGTCATGGATAAAATACCAAACAGATGCAAGGGGATTCTCCATTTTTTTTATAGAATCTCTCTCACCAACCGAGAAATCCTTGGTCGAAAGGTCTTATCAAGTTTTCCAAGGGGATTAGTTTGACCAGTTTCTTGGCTCTACCTCGCGATGACGTTTACTCGGAACTACTGTCTTATATGACTCACAAAAATGAGTGTAAGTAAAAGCACATTGTCGGTAAACACTGGGTAAACTTGGCAAAAGTCTTTTAGCTGATTGCCTGGGCTTATACCCTATAATATCCACCAATAAGTTGCCTTGTCTTTCTATCAATTGCCAGCCAAATATAGACTTTTATTGTCTTAGAAAAAACAAAAGGACACATCTGATGACATTCTGTGAGCAATGTACCTTTTGGTTTGTCCGAAACCTTGATTTGAGGGGGAACAGCCGCCAGTCCATTGTTGACATAATTTTGTAACCATGACCAATTTACCCCTCTTACTCTCGCAATTCCTCGTCAGGAAATTCGTTCGAGCAAGAGTTGATCGATTAATTATCTTGGTATCGGGAGATATAGTTTTATTAGTGGGATTGATCACAAACGGTTGACCACATTCTTGACAGTGACGTTTGGGTTTTCCCTTAAAAATATAAGGGTTCTTAATAGTATGGTGAGAACCACAACTAGGACAAGTAAATACAGGCAAACCAGTGGGGGGATTTTGTTCCGTGCTAGGCTGATATTTGAGTAGGCCCTCCACGAGCCATAAAGAGATACTTATCAGAAAAGTCATGATTAAGCTAGGGGTTAAAGGATTGATTTGAGTCAATTGTTTTTATTGATAGACTGACGGTCCGCTCATTTCCCACATATGGCGTTTTTGGACTAAGCCACCCACTGCCCGTACTGGCATAAGTTGAACTAATTCGACTTCGGGTAGGTTTTATCAGTTGTCAAAACACCATCTGTAGTGATCTGCGAGCCGAGAGTAATAAGTATATTACACAGTTCATGCCGAATAAGCAACATGGTAAGGTAAACACATCTTAACAACCCTTGACAAAATGAACTTCATGTGAGTTGCTTGCCCAGAGGGCGATTTAGGCATACTTGAGTATAATTTCTCATCTCAACTGTTAAACAAAAATCGACTAAATGTTAAGATTTCGTAACTATTTTGATTGACTGGTATCACTTGAAACGCTCACACGGATCACAAAATTAGCCGATTGTCAATAGCTTTTGAGATGCGATACCCCCCCTTGCCTACCCGACTTCGGGTGGGGCAAGGGGGGGTGGGAGTGGTAGAATGCCTGCTAGGACTATTGAAAATTGGTATTAGCTATTTTTTCGGGGACTCTAGCCACTATTTTCAGAGATTGCTGTAATGGGGATTGGTTGACGTCCGTTTAGGTGGATTGACTGGCCAGAAATTGTCTTTGATAGTCTAAAAACTGGCCATGCCATTCCGCAAAACGCCGCTCCCCATCTTTGACCAAAAGTTGGCGGTAGGCTTCCGAGGAAATCCAGGGCTTTGTTGGGCGTTGTTGGGCCGAACGAGCTTGGTATTCAGCCGTTGATTGACGGCATTGGTTGTGATAATTTTGGTGCCATTCCTGATAGCGCCGTTCTCCATCCCGCACGAGGGCTTGGCGATAGGCTTCTGAAGATAGACTCATGGTGTTACTCCTTTTCAAATCCCTTGATGGCTTGGCCAGAATCATAACACAATCCGCGCACTACCGAGTGCTGACCTCTCGTCAAGGTACAATATAGTCCCTTGCCGTCAGCGGCCAGGTTTCTTGGCTATCTTAACTGCTGCATTTTGTCTAGGTTTGCATAGTAGCTCTACAGACTGACACCGCAAGCTCTGCGGCCAAAATATTTTTACTGGCAGTACCACTCTAGAACATATCGTGTCAATGCGCTAGTATTTAAATTAAAGCCAACCTAAAACGGCGGGGTTTCAGCCCAAAATTTTCGATGATGTTGTTTAATTTGATCGTAACCTATTGTAGGTAGAATATACACTTTAGTTATTAATATGGTAATTTTTTTGTCCTGGGGAGCCTAGTTGAGCCAAGAAATGCCATATTTCCATTAGCACCGTTACAAAAATCTCTGGAGAGTTGAGTTACTAATATGGTTAAAATTATCGGTCGTCAATCCTTGGGAAGAAAACCCGTTTACGATATTGGTGTGGAGAAAGATCATAATTTTTTGCTGGGCAACGGGTTAATTGCCTCCAATTGTTTTAATAAATCTCACTCTACCGCTTATGCTTACGTCACCTATCAAACTGCTTATTTAAAAGCTAATTATCCTGTGGAATATATGACAGCGTTACTAACTGCTAGTAGCGATAATCAGGATAAGGTGGAAAAGTATCGAGAAAACTGTCAGAAAATGAATATCGATGTCGAACCTCCCGACATCAATCGATCGCAAAAACATTTTACCCCGATTGGACGCAAAATTCTCTTTGGTTTGTCCGCAGTTAGAAATCTGGGCGAAAATGCGATCGAGGCTATTTTAAAAGCCCGGGAAGCTGCGGGAGGAAAGTTTACTTCTCTAGGGGATTTTTGCGAGCGTGTTGATTTGCGAGTGATCAACAAAAGAGCTTTAGAAACGCTAATTTATTGCGGTGCTTTTGATAAAATTCAACCCAATCGCCATCAATTAATTGAAGATTTGGAATTAGTAGTTGCTTGGGCGCAACAACGCACTAAAGAGAAAGAAAGTGGTCAAATGAATATTTTTGATATGCTAGGAGGTAGCACAGAAAATAAACAAGAATCGGAGTTTGAACAGTCTCCCAGTGCAACCCCAGTGGAAGATTTTCCCCTACAGGAAAAGTTAAGACTGGAAAAAGAACATTTAGGTTTTTATGTTTCCGAACATCCTTTAAAAGCTTTACAAAGAGCCGCTCAAGTCCTATCTCCCATCAATTTGGCTGAATTAGAAGAACACAAAAGCAGAAAAAAAGTCAGTGCCATTGTCCTATTAAATGCCGTCAAGAAAATTATGACCAAAAAAGGGACTCCCATGGCCTTTTTAACCCTAGAAGATGCCTCGGGACAGTCGGAAGCGGTGGTTTTTTCCGATAGCTACGAACGTCTGCAAAAATTATTAGTGGAGGAAGCAACTTTAATGGTGTGGGGAAAAGTTGATCGCCGAGATGATCGGGTACAATTAATTATCGAAGATGCGGAACCGATTGAAACCATTAAAATGGTGATGGTTAATTTATCACTGCAAGATGTTGTCAACCAAAATCGTCAAAATCTTCTTAAAAGTATTCTGCAATCGGGAGACAAACAAAAGGCAAAAGTTCCCGTTATTGCCACCATCGGTGCGGGAACTCAGCGTCAATTTGTGCGTTTAGGACAAAACTATTGGGTAGAGGATGACAATTCAGTGGTAGAGTCCCTGAAAGTTGCCGGTTTTCTGGCTAATTCTGCACCTTTGATTAATCATTAAATGCTAACTGGCAATCATCCAAGGGCGATGATTGCGCCAATATTGTTCCTGTAAAACCTTTTCGATTTCCCGTTTCGATAATAATTCTCTCTCGACCCACAAATCAAGACAAATATGGATTTTGATCATCTCTTTGACACTATTGCCACTCTTGTCCTCCATCATTCTCCTAGTGGAATGGAAACGGAAATCGATCGCTTTTTACTAGAACGCTTTCAAGAGTTAGGATTAAAAACATGGCAAGATCAAGCGGGAAATGTCATCGGCCAAATTAAAGGACAAGATTCGACTAAAAAAATTGCTATTACCGGCCATAAAGACGAAATTGGCGCTATTATCAAGGCAATTAATCCCGATGGCACTCTGCAAATTCGCCGACTCGGGGGAGCTTTTCCTTGGATTTACGGAGAGGGAGTGGTAGATATTATCGGTGATCAAGAAACCAGATCGGGGATTCTCTCCTTTGGTTCCCGTCATATCTCCCATCAATCCCCGCAAAAAGTCCAGCAGGAAAATACTCCCGTCACCTGGGAATCCGCATGGATAGAGACGAAATTGACTCCAGAAGAATTAGACGCTTGTGGAGTGCGCGTCGGTAGTCGAGTCGTGGTGGGAAAACAGCGAAAACAACCCTTTCGACTAAAAGACTACATTGCCAGTTATACCCTCGATAATAAAGCTTCCGTGGCGATTCTTTTGGCATTAGCGGCCAGAATTATTAACCCTGCGGTGGATATATATCTGGTTGCCTCAGCAAAGGAGGAGGTAGGAGCCTTAGGAGCCTTATTTTTCACCGCAAATAACCGCTTAGATGCTTTAATTGCCCTAGAAATCTGTCCCCTCGCTCCTGAATATCCGATTAAGGATGGCAGCAGTCCTGTGTTATTGTCTCAGGATGGTTACGGTATCTATGATGAGGAATTAAATCAAGAATTGAGAATAGCGGCTGAAAAGGCGGGAATCCCCCTACAATTAGCCATTATTAGTGGTTTTGGTAGCGATGCCTCCATCGCCATGAAATTCGGTCATATAGCTAAGGCCGCTTGCTTAGGTTTTCCCACCCAAAACACCCACGGTTATGAAATCGCCCATTTAGGAGCCATAGCTAACTGCATTAGCATATTAGAAGCTTATTGTCAACTAATTTAACCATTTTTAGCAAAAAACCAGAGCATCAATAGCACAACAGCGATCGCCAATACGATAAAAACAGTATTTTTATGCTGCTCTAACTGCATGGGTGCGGGGGGTTCTTCTTTTTTCTGTTTATTTGTTCCCTTTTTAAATTGCGCTGTGCTATCGGGAAGTTTCTCTAAATCGGGAATCTTCGTCATCCACTCATCTGGGCGTTTGAGACGGGGAGCTTCGATAATATAAAGTAAGCGCTTGGCCTGTTCGCGAATTTGATAGATAGGATGGGTAATAAGTTGCCTACAGATTTCACTAGCTTTCTCCCCCTCTCCCAACCCCTGATGGGCAGAAATTAACCAAATTTGGATCTCACCCCCTGCTCGGGATCCTAAGGAAATTAAGGCTAAAGCCGCATTTAATTGCTGGATACTAAGACGATATTGTCCACGCTCAAAGGCACTGATGCCAGCTTGATAAAGGTCTTGAAAAGAAGGATTTTCGGCCACGGAGTCAAGATCGAGATAAATAAAATTTTACATAAGTATAGCAAAAGCTAAGAAGCAAAAGGAAACTCTCGGCCATCAGCCTTGAATCAGTGATCAGCTTTTCAATTATCGGTAAACTGATGACTGAAAAGCTCCCCAATTCCCCATTGAGAATGAGAATCTCGGCAAAAATCTGATACACTTTCTCCTAAACCTGCTCAAAGCTGCACAATATGAAAGAGAGGAACTATCTCTTACTAAATGTATTAGCGATCTCTACCATAATAATTAGTCTAGTTTTAGGGATTGTATTGGACAAAAAAGCCGCCTTGTTGGGAATTTTCGCAGTTCCTGCCATGGTCGCTTCTTTTATCCATCCCCGTCTGGGATTATTAGCCCTAATCATCTATCTTCCCCTGAGTAGTACCGTCACTTTTGCCGTGGCCAGAGTTTTTCAGGTAAAGGGCAACTTCATTGGTGAAGAGCCATCCTATGCTCTCTACAAAATCGCCAAGGATGCCTTTTATTTCCCAGCTTTAGCGGCAATTTTACTTAAAACCAAAACTTTTAAGCAATTACGCCCGCAAATCAAGCCTTTTCTCCTCGCGGCTTCAATTTTACTTGCCATCAGCTTGATGACTTTTCTTTTTGTCAATCTGCCCCAAGGAGCAATTGCCGTGGGAATTGTAGGATTGAAAACCCTCCTTGGTTATATTCCCCTGGTTCTCTGTGGCTACTATCTAATCAAGGAAAAACGGGATTTATTCGTGGTTAATCGGCTTTTAATCGTGATGATCCTAGTCTGTTGCAGTTTAGCTCTAATTCAATACTTCTTACTCCTCCAAGGCATCTGTCCCGATAATGAATTCCTCAATCAACTAGAAGTTACTGCCCCGAAATCCGACACCCAATTTTACCCAGATATTAGCGAAAAAGCCAGCTTGAAAGCTCAATGTTTTGTCGGCGGTTCGGTGTTGTATAATCCCGATCGAGGCTTAATTCGTCTCCCCGGCACATTTTCCGATCCTTGGCAATGGGGTTGGTTTTTAGTATCTAGTAGCGTCATCAGTTACGCCGCCAGTTTTAGTGATCCACAAAAAAGATGGCGCGTCGCTGGTTGGGGAGCAATGGTTTTAGTCTTCCTTGCCACTCTGGTTTCTGGACAAAGATTACCTTTATTGCTAGTACCTTTGTTTTATTTGGTTCTTTTTATTGCTACCAGCAAAAATAAACAAAAGTTACCATTAAGATTGGGAATCTTGGGGCTGCTTTCCCTGCTCGCAGTGACGTTAATTCCCTTTATTCGGGAAAGAGGGCTAAATTTTGTTGATCGCTGGTTATATTCGTCTCCCATTAACTTTGTAGTCGATCAAATGCAGTGGGTCTTCAAATATGCACAGCTTTTTGGTCTTGGTTTAGGCACAGCCAGCAGTGGCGCTCGTCATATAGTGGGAGAAGAAGGGATAAGACTAATTGAAACCTACTACGCTAAACTCCTCTACGAAATCGGTATCGTCGGTTTTATCGCTTTTATGGCACTGGTGACAATTCTCTGTATTCTCACCTTTAAAGCCTATTTAAAAGTAAAAAATCCTGCTTTAAAGCATTGGGGTCTCTGTATCTGGATTTTTATACTTTTTATTAGCTATAATCCCTACTATTATCCTCTCTCCGTCGAGCCTGTTTCTGTTTACTATTGGTTATTCGCTGGAATATTGCTAAAACTGCCAGAAATCAGCGATAAATTGGAAGATGAGGCGGTATTTGCCCAAAAAAATCAAGTGGATAATCAAGGAGATTTTTATCGATAATTACATTATCTCTCGACTGATAGGAGTTAACCGCAATGACAGCAGAAACCGTTAACTATTCCCTCGAATCTGTCCTTAAGGAAATTAAAGATAGTATTCAAAGTGTTGATCGAAAGCTAGACACCTTCCAGCAAGATGTTGATCAAAAGCTAGATAATCTCGAAAAAGGTTTCGATCAAAAGCTAGAAACCTTACAGAAAAATCTCACCGATGTGAAGATAGGACTAGCAACTTTAACAGAGAAAGTCGATGGTATGGATAATCGACTGATCAAGGTGGAAGGAACCCAAAGCAACCAAATTTGGACATTAATAACTATCTTGAGTGGTTCCTTGATTGCCCTGGGATCCCGTGCTTTTTTATGAACAACAATCCTTAGGCGATCGCTGGAGGGTAACGAGACTTTCTCTCTTTCCCCACCCGTGACCTTTTTCGGTTAGATTATAAATGGATACAAAACTTAACATTTTATCCAGAATCTACCGAGAGGGCAGATCGTGCGGCCAGATACCCTAGAAAATAACCAGCATTCAGGCGATAATTCGCTAGTTCCCGAAATTATCGCATTTAATCCCGAAATTGAGCCAGAGGAAACCGAATACTCGCCAAAACCGACAAAAACCAACTCTTGGCTATCGGGAGGAAAGGGTTTATTTATCGGTGTGGGATTGGGGGTTTTATTGACCCTGGGGGCGACTCGTTTCGCTAATCGACCTCAAACAGCCCAAAACCCCAATACTCAGCCCGTAGCGGCAAAAAATGAGGCACCAGCACAAACAGTAACCACCACTAGGGTAGAATCCACTGCCGTGGCCCGCACCCTGAAAGCGACTGGAAGCGTGGCAGCCTACGAATTAATCCCGATTCTTTCCCAAGCGACGGGACTACAAATCAAAGAAATCTTTGTCGATGAGGGTGATATCGTTAGCCAAGGTCAAATTCTCGCTCGTCTCGATGATACCGTCCTACAAGCGCAATTAACCCAAGCACAGGCAAATGTCGCCCAGTCGCGAGCGCGTTTGGCAGAATTACAAGCGGGTAGCCGTAAAGAGGAGATCGCTAGAGCTAAACAAGCTATTCAACGCATAAAAGCTGAAATTAGTCAAGCTCAATCGGATTGGGATTTGGCTAAAAAACGCGTCCAGAGAAACCAAAGTTTAGAAGCGGAAGGAGCGATCGCCCGGGATCGTCTCGATGAGGTCCTCAATGAAGAAAGAAACAAAGCGGCGATCGTACAACAGACCCAATCCCGTTTAGGAGAAGCAGAGCAGCAACTAGCGCAATTGCAAGCGGGCAATCGTCCCGAAGTGATTGCCCAAGCTACAGCCCAATTAACGGAAGCTCAAAGCCGTTTAGCCATTGTTAAAGCTCAATTAAACGAGACGCGCCTGATTTCTCCGGTTAGTGGCAAAATTGCCGAAAGAAATGCTCGCATCGGGGACACCACCAACGGTCAAAATGCTCTCTTTAAAATCATCGAAAATGGGCGTTTAGAGCTAAGATTACGGGTTCCTGAGAATCAATTGCCCTTAATCCGCGTCGGAGCGCCTGTTACTATCACTTCCGATGCTAATAGCAGTTTAAAATTACCGGGACAGGTGCGCGAAATTAATCCCATCGTCGATGAGGCATCCCGTCAAGCAACGGTTAAAGTCGATTTAACCGACAATAGAGGATTAAAACCGGGGATGTTTTTACGAGGTGCGATCGTGACGAATACTAGCAATAGTTTAACCGTCCCCATGACCGCAGTTTTACCCCAAAAAGATAATCAAGCTCTAGTTTATTTAGTGGGACCTGATAACACCGTTACCGCCAAAACTGTGCAATTAGGTCAAATTATGCCGAATAATCGCGTGGAAATTCTTACGGGTTTACAAGCGGGCGATCGCATTGTGGTCAAAGGGGCAGCCTATCTCGGTGATGGCGACAAAATTACAGCAATCAGTGATCAGTAGGCCTCCTGCAAAAATGAAAAATATTCCGTTAGGTGAGGAGACAGGAGACAGGAGACAGGAGACAGGAGACAAAAAGCTGCTTTTTTGATTTTTCCCATTGCCTATCCCCTTTTTTACTTTTTACTTTTCCCTTTTTACTTGGGGCTTACTGAATAATGGTAAAACCCTTTTAAAATAAGGCTTTTGACCTGTTAAAATCCGATGTTCATGCTGCGAAAATAGGATTGAGACCTTCAAAAAGCTTGCACTATCCTTTCTTTAGTACAAAAATGGTACTTAAAAGAGGGTGACAAAGCCTGAAAAGACCGACGACCGGCTACTGACGACCGGCTCCTGACTCCACCAACAAACTTTTTTAGCAAAAACTACTTGAAATTATGGCTTTTAATATTTCTAATTGGTCTATCAAAAATCCCATTCCGACGATCCTGATCTCCCTGGTTATGGCCTTAATGGGATACATTGCCTTTCTAGGATTAGGGATCGATCGCTCTCCTAATATTGACATTCCGGCCGTGATTATCACCGTTAATCAACCCGGCGCCGGTCCAGAGGAATTGGAAACCCAAGTCACCAAAAAAGTCGAGGATGCGGTGGCTGCTTTGGGTAATATCGATCAAATTACTTCTACCGTTAACGAAGGCAGCAGCACCACCACCGTTAACTTTATCCTTGGCACTAACAGCGATCGCGCTACCAATGATGTACGCAATGCCATAGCGCAAATTCGGCAGGATTTACCCCAAGATACTAATGATCCAATTGTCCAACGTTTAGAATTTGCCGGGGGTGCGGTGATGAACTATACCATCTCCTCCCCGAAAAGATCGATCGCCGAATTAAGTGATCTAGTCGATCGTCAAATTGGCCGCGCTTTAACGGGAGTGCCGGGGGTAGCACGAGTCGATCGCGTTGGGGGAGTCGATCGAGAAGTGCGTGTAGATTTAGATCCCGGTCGTCTTTTGGCCTACGGTATCACGGCTGCGGCGGTTAATGACCAAATTCGTAGTTTTAATATTAATTTACCCGGAGGGCGATCGGAAATCGGTGGTAGTGAACAAACTGTCCGCACCCTCGGCAGCGCTGAAACGATCGAAGATTTAAGAAATTATCAAATCTCTTTACCTAACGGTGATACCGTCCCCTTAAGCAATTTAGGGACAGTTAGCGATAGTTCCAGTGATCCTCGACAAATGGCCCTCTTAGATGGGCAGCCAGTGGTGGGTTTTTCGATTTTACGGGGGACTGGCAGCACCTTGGTGACGGTAGAAACAGCAGTGCGCCAAGAAATCGAGAATTTAAAGAAAAAACTGCCCGAAGATATTAAATTTCAATTAATTTTTACCCGTGCCGACTCAATTCGTGATAGTTACGAAAGCCTTCTTAGCGATCTCCTGATTGGTTGTATGATGACGGTGATCACGGTGGGTCTATTTTTAGGCAATTGGCGCGCCACGATTATCACGGGTTTGGCCCTGCCTTTGTCGATTTTCCCGACTTTTTGGGTGATGCAGTCCCTAAATTATACCCTTAACGGCATGACCCTGCTGGCCTTAGCTTTAGCTTTGGGTAATCTGGTGGATGATGCGGTGTGTATGGTGGAGGACATCGATCAACATTTAGCTATGGGTAAAAAACCCCTGCAAGCGGCCTTTGATGCCTCAAAAGAGATTGGATTAGCCGTTTTAGCTAGTGCGGCGGCAATTATGGCGGTATTCCTGCCGGTTGCTTTTATGGGTGGTGTGCCGGGGCAATTCTTTCAACCTTTCGGCGTTACGGTGGCGGTTTCTACCCTTTTTTCCAGTTTGATCGCTGTCACCGTCACCCCGATGTTAAGTGCCTATATTCTACAGCCGAAAAAGCTCAAAACTGGTGATAATAATCCCTCCTCGCGCCCCCGTTTTCGTCCCTACAAAAGTTTGTTAACTTGGGCTTTACGTCATCGAATCCTGACTTTATTGGCCGCTTTGGTCTTTTTTATCGGTAGTTTACAGTTAGTTCCCTTGATTCCAAAAGGGTTATTTAGTTCCGGGGATACTGGATTAAGTACCATCAGTCTAGAATTGCCTCCCGGTGCGACTTTGAATGATACCGTTGCCGTGGCTAATCAGGTGAATAGTTTACTGCAAAAAAATCCCGCCGTCGCTAATGTTTTGGCTATTCCGGGAGATTCGGGACGGGTAAATACGGGCTTAATATATGTTAATTTGGTTCCTAAGGAACAGCGATCGCTAACTCAACGGCAATTTGAGGAACAAACCCGTCGGGATTTCCAGAAGATACCGGGGGCTAGAGTGACTTTTCGAGCGCAGGGGGGAGCAGGAAGCACTAAGGATGTGGCTATTGTCTTAAAAAGTGAAAATGGCGATATTTTAACCCAAACTGCCCAAAAATTAGAGCGAGAAATGCGGGCTTTACCCGGTTTTGTCGAGGTCAGTTCCGGGGTAAGTTTAGTTAAACCAGAGATCATTATTCAACCGGATCCTGTGCGGGCTGCCGATCAGGGAGTCTCAGTCAGAGCGATCGCCCGTACTGCATCTTTAGCTTTAATCGGCGATAATGAGTTTAATTTAGCTAAATTTAACCTTGCTGACCGACAAATTCCCATCCGGGTGAAAATTGCCAATGATGGACGCAGTGAGATAGAAACTCTGCAAAATTTGCGCGTTCCTAGCAGTAATGGGACGTTAGTACCGCTTAACTCGGTGGCGACAATTAGCTTAGGTAGTGGACCTGCGGAAATTCAACGCTTTAACCGTCAACGTCAGGTTAATATTGGAGCTAATTTAGAGGGAGTTTCTTTGGGAAGTGCGGTGACACAAATTCGCACTTTACCAATCATGAAAAACTTACCCCCAGAGGTGACAGAAGAACCCTTTGGTGATGCTCGTATCATGCGCGATATCTTCGCTCGTTTTTTGGGGGCGTTAAGTTTAGCAATTATTTCTATTTATGGGATTTTGGTCTTATTGTATAACAATTTTCTCT
Organism: Microcystis aeruginosa LEGE 91341; assembly: GCF_015206885.1. Lineage (GTDB taxonomy): Bacteria > Cyanobacteriota > Cyanobacteriia > Cyanobacteriales > Microcystaceae > Microcystis > Microcystis aeruginosa_H. The sequence continues at coordinate 30,969 of NZ_JADEXY010000004.1, forward strand.
ATCCCTTAGCGATTTTAACTTCCCTTCCTTTATCGATTGGTGGTACTTTAATCGCTCTTTTAATTACCCAAAAAGAGTTAGGTTTATACGCTTTAATTGGCATAGTTTTACTGATGGGATTAGTCACTAAAAATGCGATTCTGTTAGTAGATTTTGCCTTGAGTGGCATTGAGTCAGGGAAACCGCAATTTAAGGCGGTAATTGATTCGGGAGTCTCTCGTTTACGACCAATTATTATGACCTCCGTTTCCACAATTGCCGGGATGTTACCGATTGCTTTAGCTTTAGGTGCAGATGGGGAAATTCGCGCACCGATGGCGATTGCTGTTATTGGTGGTTTTACCACTTCCACCCTATTAACTTTGGTGGTTGTACCAGTAATCTTTACTTATATCGATAGTTTTTACTATTGGTTCCGGGGATTATTTGTTAAACAAAAACCCAAGTCGATTTAGTACAGAAAACGGGTTTCTCGGAGAAACCCGTTTTCTACTCATGCAAAAGGCAAAAAGGCGAATAAATAATCAGTCTTTAATAACCAGATTTAGTATAAAATATCTTGCTGAAAGCTTGAAAAAAAAACCCAGAGAAACTAACCCATGAATCCCTTGACAGTCACACATCAAACTCTATCCCTTCCCCCCATGGGCTGCGGTACTTGGGCCTGGGGAAATCGTCTTCTCTGGGGTTACGATGAGAGTATGGATAGCCAGTTACAAGCGGTTTTTAATCTCTGCGTCGAGCGGGGTGTCACCCTATTTGATACGGGAGACTCCTACGGCACAGGCAAACTCAACGGACAGAGTGAGAAGCTATTAGGACGCTTTACGGGGGAATATAGCGGTTATAACGCTGATCATATCCGTATTGCCACCAAACTCGCCCCTTATCCTTGGCGTTTAACCCGTCATGCCATGGTGAAAGCTTGTCAAGCTTCGGCAACCAGATTGGGTCGCCCGGTGGATTTAGTGCAAATGCACTGGTCAACCGGCAATTATGCGCCATGGCAGGAGGGAAGATTATTAGACGGATTGGGGGATTGTCTGGAAAAGGGGTTAGTTAAAGGGGTGGGTTTATCCAATTTTGGACCGAAAAGATTGAAGTCTGCCTATCAAAAGTTTGCCAGTCGCGGCATTCCTATCACCAGTTTACAGGTACAGTATTCTCTCCTTTCTACCTATCCTCTCACTGACTTAGGATTAAAGGAACTATGTGATCAATTGGGTATTAAAATTATTGCCTATAGTCCCTTAGCTTTGGGGTTATTAACGGGGAAATATCGAGATAATAAAAACTTACCCCCTGGATTACGTCGCTTCCTTTTTGGTCAATTAATTCCCGCTATTTCGCCTCTGATGAGTTGCCTAGAAATTATCGCCCAAGCTAAAAATAAAACTATTAGTCAAGTTGCCTTAAATTGGTGTATCTGTAAGGGAACAATTCCTATCCCCGGAGCTAAAAATGTTCGGCAAGCTGAGGATAATTTAGGCGCTTTAGGATGGAGTTTAGACTGTGGGGAAATAGCAGAATTAGATAAAATTGCCGCAGGTTTAGATAAAAAAATGGTACAAAATATCTTTCAAACTAAGTAGGGTTTGCTGAAAAAGTTTGTTGGTGGGGTGTGGAACGAACCACAAAGACACAAAGGACACAAAGATTGATCGCTTATAAGTTAAACTGATCAGACAAAGAATAAGAGAGCCAATTTCCCCCCGATTACTCGAAGAACCAGCAATTTTTGAGGTCAAAAAAGCCTAAAGATATTGTCCAACAAGGTTTCTAGATTTATTCAGCAAACCCTAAGTAATACTAAATCTGGTTATTAAGAACTGATTATTTATTCTCCCTATTGCCTTTTGCCTATTGCCTTTTGCCTATCCTAACCAAGAAGTTAATTTTGCACGACTACTTATCTTGAGAGACCAATTTTAAGCTAGGACGGGGTTGGATTGTTCCCCCGTAAGCGACGGCAGTGTGAGGAGATAGGACAAGATGAGGAGATATAACCAAAGAAATTCGATATATTTCCCCAGCTTTATCCATTAATTGCTGTTTAACTGGCTCTTTCGGCAAATTTTGTCGCCAAGCTAGGGGAATCCCCTCGATACCGTTGTACAATCCCGCCCAAATTCCCGCTAAAGTGCTGGTTAATTGCCGTTGATAGGGACTAGAATTGGCACGACGCACGCTAACGGCGAAATCCTCGCTCGTTTGCAGAAAGGTATAGAGAGAAGCTGCGATCGCAATTCCTAAAGGTGAGATATCTTTCGCCCAAGCCGATAAAATGGACTCGAAGGGATGATTCTGCCCTAAAGCTGACTGAATCCGCTCTAATAGCTTATTCTTGGGGTTAATAGTTAGTAATTGCCCGATTAACTGATTTAAAGGCCTTTTTCCCTCTAATAACAGACCTACTGCCTCTCCCCAAATTATCGCTTCTTGTCGGGTTAACTCGGAAATTAAGCCCTTTTTCAGCCAAAAATTTAATCTAGCTTGCCAACGTTCCCCATGGTCAGGCCAGGTTAAAATCTCCGGCAACAGCACAAATAATAACGCCGATTCCGACTGCTGCCTAGCTGCGATCGCAATGGGCAAATCCTCCTGAGATTGCAGAGCTTGCAAAAGCAGGGTCGTCCTCGGTGTAGCCTCATAGTTAAAGGCTGGCATTAGGGGCTGATTATGCAAGGATTCCCCGATATATGCCCCGATTAACGCTCCCTGAAGGCGATCAAGGGGTGAAAAGACCTTTTGCATAAATTAGCTCAATTTGCTCGGTAGGTGACTTCCCCGACTTTGCCCGGTTGCCCCAGTTGTTTAGCATTGGCATTATTAACCGCAACGTAAACCCCGCCGGCATTACCCGCCCTCACGGTTAATTCTCGGTTTGCTTGCCAAGTGCGATGGCTTCCCTGGGGCAGTACACCCTCAAATTCTGTCTTACCATCCACCACCACCCGCAGCCAGCAGTCATCTTCCAGTTTTACCACCACCACCAGCTGCTGATTATTGCTGGTTTTGTTGGCTACCGGTTGAAGGGGGTTACTTTTCGGTTGGACAATTTGCTGTTGTGGCAAGGAAGGCGGCGGTAAGCGATTCGATTGCAGTACCGATTTTTGCAGGACGTGGGATAGGGTTTGTACGGAACCAATAACTAAGATTAAATAGAGAAAATATAGATGAATCGGGCGAATTTGAAGACTCGGCAGCGATAAAGACGGTTTTGTTCCCCTAAAAAAGTTATTTACCTTGGTGGGAAAACGCTGGCTAACCGTCTCACCATCCAGGGATAGACTATCGGCAAATTGTTTGATTAACCAACGAATATAAATCGGTTCGGGCAATGAATCCAAATCCCCCGCTTCCAGCGCTTCTAGACGATGGCGCGGGATCAAGGTTTTCTGGGCAATTTCCTCGAGAGAAAGGGACTGTTCTAGGCGATTTTTTTGCAAATAAACGCCGATTTCCAGTAATTTGGTGCGCTGTTTATGCTGGGGATCAAGTTGTGATTGGAGAAGGCGAAACATATCGCTATTAGGGGCTGACTTTCAGCTTAGTTAATCGGGTTTTTTAAATATTTCAGTTCATCAAGGGTTAAAAAACGGTAATGGCCCAAGGGTAAGGGGGAATTATTACCAGAGTTTAGTTGAATAGGACCGATAGCACTGCGATGAAGTTTCAGGACGTGATAACCTAATTCTTCAGCTACACAGCGAATCTGCCGATTTCTTCCCTCCACTAAAATAACTTCTAGTAGGGTTTTTTGGTCGGTTTGCTTGAGGATCTCAACCTGTGCGGGTAAGGTTTTTTTTCCCTCTAAGAGGATACCTTCTCGCCAACGCTGGAGAGCAAGTCTATCAATCGCACCATCTAGCCAAACCCGATAGGTTTTGGGCAAATGATAACGGGGATGGGTGAGGGTGAGGGTGAGTTGACCGTCGTTGGTGAGGAGTAAAGCCCCAGTGGTGTTAATGTCCAACCTTCCTACGGGATGTAACCCTGTCTCGCCAGCGAGGGAGTCGGGCAAAAGGTCAATCACCGTCGGCCGGTTTTGCGGATCCTTACAGGTAGAAACCACACCAATGGGTTTGTTGATTAGTATATACAATCTTTGGGGACGATTGGCCGGTTCAATTTTTTTTCCGTCTATCTCTAGGTGATCTTTTTCGGGGTCGGCTTTTTCTCCTAACTGCACGATTTTGCCATTCCGTCTCACTCGTCCGGCCACGATCATCTCCTCCGCCCTTCTTCGGGAGGCAATTCCCCACTGGGCAAGGATTTTCTGGACTCTCTCCGCCATTTTTTTTTAGTTTTTAACCCTTTCTATCTCCTATTATAGACATCCTAAAAGGGTTTTTTTCGCCCAAAAAGTGAAGAAAAACCGAATATCTCCGGCTGCCGCTTTGATTTTTTTCTTGGAAAACTTCTCAAAAAAAAGGGGTGATGATTCGGTAGTAGTGATGGCGGCTTAATCCTTTGCTTTGCTGTGCATTGTAGTCATGGATAAAATACCAAAGGGTTCCCCAACGTGATTCTCCATTTTTTTAGAGAAAGATAGACTCTCTCTCACCAGCCGAGAAATCCTTTGTCGAAAGGTATTAAGTAGCTGGTTATAATTAAATTAAAAATAGATTTTAGTTTCGATCCCCCCTGCCCCCCTTGATAAGGAGGGTGCCGATAGGCGGGGGGATCTGATGATTTTTAACGCCTACCTACTTATTTAATCTTTCAATAGGATTAGTTTGACCAGTTTATAGCGTTTCTGATTCACAAGAGGTACATTCCCGATACTGAACAGCTTAATCAGCAAAGGTTTAAGTGTGCCGCACAGATGCGAGAACCGCTATATTTCCCGACCGGTCGATGACGTTTACTGGGAATTACTGTCTTATAGGACTCCCAAAAGTCTGTGTAAGCAACCGCGCATTGTCGGTAAACACCTGGTAAACTGGACTCAAAGTTTTTTGGCTGATTGACGACTCCTATCTCCTAAATAGCAACCAATAATTTCTCGCGTAGTTCTATCGATATCTCACCAAATATATACCTTGATTTTCTTACAAAATACGAATGATCACCCTTCGGCTTCTCTCAGGGTAAATAACTCATCACATTCGGCTCTTCGTTACTTGTTATGGTTCGATAGGGGGGCATAAATCGACTTCTATAATTAATTTGCCTTTAGGTTTGTCTGTAACCTTGACCTAGTGGAGAACTTGGCTAATGGCGGCTTGACAACCACCCCCTGAACGGTTAGCATTAGTATGTATGCACAAATTGAGGTTAGGATAAAATCTCAATAAAAATCACGGAAATACAAGCCTCTGATGGTGTAAAAATTTATATTCAGTTCGAGAATATAGAAGAAAGAACAAAAATTTTTCAAACAGGAGTTACTAACATTGTCAATGACTATGTACAATTATTATTAAATTCGATTAAACAGGGAGTTTCCCAAGTAAGTCCACCCAGTCAGGTTACTTGAGGATTTGGCTTACAAGTTGCGGGTAAAACGGGGATTTATTTAGTGACAAAAGGTTCAGAATAAGCCAATATTAAGGCTGCTATTGAATGAAAACTTAACCAAGATAAGGGAGGTTAGTATGCAAGTTCAAGTCGAAAAACGGTATTATACACCCGAAGAATATTGTCAGCTAGAAGAAATAGCAGAATACAAAAATGAATATCTAGATGGAGAAATTATTCCTATGACGGGAGCAACTACTAATCATAATCTGATTGCTGGTAATTTTTATAAAAATTTTCCGACTAAGATTAACAATGAAGATTATTGGGCTTTTATGAGTGATGTCCGGTTATGGATGCCGACATATCGCTTTTATACTTATCCTGATGTAATGGTGATTAAAGGCAAACCATTATATGAAGGAAAAGGCACAAATACCGTAACTAATGCGTTAATCACTGTTGAGGTTTTATCAAAATCAACCAGAGATTATGACCGCACTGATAAGTTTAAATTTTATCGCTCCATTCCTAACTTTAAGGAATATGTTTTGATTGATCAATACCATTATTATGTAGAACAATTTTATCAACAAGATAATGGAGAATGGTTGTTTAAAGTTTATGAATCAGACAAGGATGTTTTAAGGTTTTATTCTGTAGATTTTCAAATTTCACTGATGAATATTTATCAACGAATTGATTTTAATTTAAGTGAAGAATAATGATTAAATCTAATCTCAATTATCTACCAAAATCAGTTGATATTGCGATTCTCAAGATCAAGAAGGAAACCCAACAAAAAAATAAGAGGATCGAAATAGCGATCGCCAATTCAGACGGATTGAGGTGTTGGCTGTTGGGTTTCCCTTTCCCCTAAAATTGAGAGGTTTTCTTTAACCCATTGATTCGCTCAACCCAACCGACGGACTCAACCCAACAAAAAGGACTAGACCGCGCCTAATAGCCGTAGGAATTCCATAATCTTTTCATATAACGCCGCGTTTCCTTGCTGGCGGAACAGTTCGGCGGCTTGTCGCAAATCTCTGATCGCTTTTTCCCTTTCTTGTCGATAGTAATAAAGAACCCCCCGATTGTTGTAAGCCTCGGCGAATCGGGGATTAATGTTGAGCGCCTGATTGAAATCGGACAGGGCGAGGTCGGATTTCCCCTGTCTGTAGTAAAGAAGCCCCCGATTGTTGTAAGCCTCGGCGTATCGGGGATTAATGTTGAGCGCCTGATTGTAATCGGACAGGGCGCGGTCGAGTTTCCCCTGTCCGTAGTAAAGAAACCCCCGATTGTTGTAAGCCAGGGCTAATCGGGGATCAATGTTGAGCGCCTGATTGTAATCGGACAGGGCGAGGTCGGGTTTCCCCTGTCCGGCGTAAATAACCCCCCGATTGTAGTAAGCGTCGGCATCTCGGGGATTAATATTGATCGCCTGATTGTAATCGAACAGGGCGAGGTCGGGTTTCTCCTCTTGTTCGTAAAGAACCCCCCGATTGAGGTAAGCCTCGGCGTATCGGGGATTAATGTTGATCGCTTTGGTGAATTCAGCGAGGGCGAGATCGTATTTTTCTTGTTGGATGTAGCCAACTCCCCGGTTATAGTGGCCGATCGCGTCTTGATTGTTCCCTTGAGCGATGCGGGTTTCGGCTGGTTGTCGGCTCTCTAGCGCCATGACGGGGCGAACAGTCGCGAGGGTGGAAAGGCTGATTAGGCTAAGGGTGGTAAGAAGGGCAAAGGATTTCATGGCTAGTTCCTCACTGGGGATGATTTGAAATTCTAATTAGGGTTGGCTGAAAAAGTTTTTACTGAGCTCACGGCCGAAGCCTCTTACCTCATCTCAATAAGCAATTTAAATGCGCGGGCAGTTTACCTAGCAGCAGTCAAAGGCAATCAACCAACTCTTAACGATAAGATTCAAGCTCTAAGTATAGAGGACAATTTTTAAATAAGTATTGAAAACAAGGACAGCAAAAAACTTGAACAAGAAAAACTAGAACAGCAAGGGATGGGAGCAACCCCATCCCCAAACTAGACAATTATGCTATTCTTTTTTATACATCACCTCCACCACGGTATGTACGTTACCTCTGGGATGAAAATCCCCCTTAACTTTCATCTGCAAGGGTTCGCAAGCCGCCACCAAATCATCTAAAATTTGGTTAATTGCTTCTTCGTGGGAAATATAACGATCGCGATAACTATTAATATAAAGTTTAATCGCCTTTAATTCCATCACCTTTTGATCGGGAACGTAGCTAAGATAAATACTGGCAAAATCGGGATAACCGGAAAAGGGACATTTACAGGTATATTCCGGCAGGGTAATATGAATATCATAATTTCTGCCGGGGCGTGGATTGGGGAAAGTAATTAATGTTCCTTCAGCAATTTCTCTTTCCCCGTACTTAACTTCAATTTTTTCGGAAGACTGAACCATGTTTTTTTCCTAACTAGACAATGTTTTCTATCATAGCTGGAATATTCTCTCAAGAGGCGTTACCGAATCAAGAGATGAATAGTAACTCCCGTATCCTCTTGACAAATTAGCTTAGTCCTAGGTTGAAAGAATGCCGAGAAGACAGTTGAGGCGGAAAATCAGCCAGACCCAACTTTTCAGGTAAAAAATGCTCTATGATTAACCCTAAAGATACTGTAAAACTGGTTTCATGCTCTCCGAGATTAAAAACATAGCCGAGAGTCTCGCACCCCGATTAGTGGAGATTCGCCGCCACATTCACGCGAATCCAGAGTTAAGCGGGCAAGAATATCAAACTGCCGCCTATATTGCTGGGGTTTTGTCTTCCTGTGGTCTATCGGTGCAGGAAGCGGTGGGAAAAACGGGCGTTAAGGGAGAATTGGCGGGAAAAGGCAGTGATCGAAGGATTTTAGCCATCCGGGCCGATATGGATGCCCTACCGATCCAAGAAAAGACCGATTTAGACTTTGCTTCGCGTAAACCGGGGATTATGCACGCCTGCGGTCACGATGTTCATGCTACCGTCGGTTTAGGGGTGGCGATGGTGCTTTCCCGTCTCTCGGAACCTTTGGGGGGAAAAATACGCTTTCTCTTTCAACCAGCAGAGGAAATCGTCCAGGGGGCCAGTTGGATGATCCGGGAAGGGGTGATGCGGGATGTCAGCGCCATTTTCGGGCTGCACGTTTTCCCCTCGATTCCGGCCCGCTCGATCGGGGTTCGTTACGGGGCCTTAACCGCAGCTGCCGACGATCTGGAGATTTTTATTCAAGGGGAATCGGGCCACGGGGCCCGGCCCCACGAGGCGATCGATGCTATCTGGATCGCTTCCCAAGTAATCACCACTTTGCAACAGGCAATTAGTCGGACTCAAAACCCTTTGCGTCCCATTGTCCTCACCATCGGCCAGATTAGCGGTGGTCGCGCCCCCAACATCATCGCCGATCAGGTACGCATGGCAGGAACAGTGCGATCGCTGCACCCAGAAACCCACGCCCATCTCCCGGAATGGATCGAGGGTTTGGTCACGAATGTCTGTAGCACATATAACGCTAAATGTCAAGTAAATTATCGTCGCGGTGTGCCATCGGTGCAAAATGACCAATTTTTAACCCGTTTGGTGGAAGAAGCCGGTTTAGAAGCTTGGGGACAGGATCGGGTTTTAATTCTCTCGGAACCCTCCATGGGGGCCGAGGATTTCTCCCTTTATTTGCAACAGGCCCCCGGTACAATGTTCCGTCTAGGAGTGGGTTCGACTAATCTCCTCAATCCCCCCCTTCACCATCCGGAATTTTTAGTGGATGAGTCGGCAATTCTCACGGGAGTGATTACTTTAGCCTACGCAGCCTATAAATATTGGCAAAGGGAAGGTTAAACCAGTTTTTAACAGTAATTTTATGGAAATTTGGGAAGATTTAGCTATTATAGCTTGGACAGAATTGCTGCTGGATAGTTATGAACAATTAATCGGGCGATCGCTTTTACCCCGGATCGGTACTAGCAAAGAACAGAGTAAAATGCTCTTTTATGCCCCTTTTGTCCTAGTTTCCCACGGTACACAAACTAATCCGATCTTTAACTATGGTAATCGCACCGCTCTCGATCTCTGGGGTTTAACTTGGCCAGAATTATTAGCAACTCCCTCGCGAGCAACGGTAGAGGGAGAGGAAATAAAAATTGAGGAAAGACAAAAAATGCTAGATTTAGTCAAAAAACAAGGCTATATCAACGATTATCACGGCGTAAGGATCACGAAAAACGGTCAACTATTTCGCATCGAAAAAGCGATCGTTTGGAATATCATCGATCGTGATGGCATTTACTGCGGACAGGCTGCCACTTTTGCCGATTGGATTTTTCTCTGATTGAAGCTCCCCGCTCCCTTCTCCCCACTCCCTTCTCCCTAATCCATAATTCATAATTCCCTCTCCCCACTTCCCAATTCATAATTCATAATTCATAATTCATAATTTATAATTCATAATTCCCTCTCCCCACTTCCCAATTCATAATTCATAATTCATAATTCCCTCTCCCCACTTCCCAATTCATAATTCATAATTCATAATTTATAATTCATAATTCCCCACACCCCACTGTATCGCCCAAATATGACCAACTCAGACCGAATTATTGTTCCTCTCGATGTGCCGGATTTAGAACAAGCGATCGCACTCCTTGATCTGTTGCCGGAAGTCAATTTTTGGAAAGTGGGACTAGAATTATTTGTCAGTAGCGGTGCGGAAATTCTGGCGCTTCTGCAAGAAAGACAAAAAAAGATCTTTCTCGATCTCAAATTCCATGATATTCCCAATACGGTCGCCGGGGCCTGTCGTTCAGCTAGTCGCTATCAAGTGGATTTACTCACCCTGCACGCAACGGCCGGACGGCAAGCACTGACGGCGGCTAAGGGGGCCATCTCTGACCTGCTATCGCCGCCAAAACTTCTCGCTATCACCGTTTTAACCAGCCTTAACGCCAGGGAATTAGCCCTCGACCTCAAAATTCCCCTAGAACTATCGGAATATGCCTTAAATCTGGCATTATTGGGCAAGGAATCGGGAATTGATGGGGCGGTTTGTTCTCCCCAAGAAGTGGCGCAATTGCGTCGCGTCTGTGGAGAGGATTTTCTCTTAGTTTGCCCCGGAGTTCGTCCCTCTTGGTCAAGCAAAGGGGATCAAAGTCGGGTGATGACTCCGGCCCAAGCGCTTAAAGCTGGGGCTGATTATCTAGTAATTGGACGACCGATCACCGGCGCCGAGGAGCCAAAGGTAGCATGGACAAAAATTTGTCACGAATTAGCCGATATTTAGGGGTATTGCTGGTTATTTTCGGGATTAACTCGCCAGCAGTTAGTCTTCCTCTTTCTAGCTGTCCAGAGGATTTAAATCTTTTAGTCGATCGCCTCTTGTCAGATTTACCCGGTTATGCTAATCGAGTTATTACCCGTTCCCAAATCGATCAAAAATTATCTACACCGGTTTTTGTGATTATTGCCGGTCGTCCCGAATTTGCACCCCTACCTTTAAGTGCTAATCAATATTCCGGTCAAATTGCCGATGACACTCAACAGGTTTTTTTTACAACTTTAGAGCGTCAGTATGGCAAAAATCGCTCTGTCACTCTCCAGAATTATCACTGGTTATTTTTAACTAAAACTGGAGAAGGATGGCGATTAGTGACGATTTACAGTCAATTAGCTGCCCTTGAACCCGCTCAAGTCCCCTTACCTCCCTTAGAAACCAGTCAAGGGACCATCGGCCAAGCGGTGCGTCTCTGGCTGCGGGACTGCGAAGCGGGTGCATTGCGCTAAATTCGCTCGGCCAAAACAAAGCGATCGAAACCTGCTAGGTCGTTAATAATCTGAATTTGTCGATAATTGCCCTGATTTTCTAGCATTTGCGCTACTTTTTCCCCTTGACCGGCTCTCATTTCCACTAGCCAAAGGCCTCCCGATCGCAGATAATCGGGTGCAGTGGCCACTAGATAGCGCAGCGCGGTCAATCCGTCTTCACCTCCATCGAGGGCCAAACGGGGTTCATGTTCCCGCACTTCAATTTGTAAGTCAAGGATTTCTGCACTGGGAATATAGGGAGGATTGGACACCATACCGTTAATCTGTCCTTTCCACTTCTCTAGGGGTGTCCACCAAGAACCCTGTTTTAAGATAATTCTGTCGGCAAAACTGGTATTGATGATATTTTCTTTGGCGATCGCTAGAGCCGTTTGACTGTAATCAACTGCATATATTTCTGCTTTTGTCAAGATACTGGCTAAACCAATAGCGATCGCACCGCTACCAGTTCCCAGATCTACCCAGATTCCCCCGTCGTCTCCTCTGACGGTTTCGCCAACAATATCGATTAATAACTCGGTTTCGGGACGAGGAATTAAAACCCCTGGGGAGACTTTCAGGGTAAAATTACGCCAGACCACCGATTCGAGCAAATACTGCAAGGGAACCCTTGCTTGCAGGCGTTTTTGCCAGCGTTTAGTAATTTCCGACCAAGAATAACTCAAAGGGATTTTTTCTCGTTCGCGAAAGGATTGTAAGCGCAGGGAAAGATTATCTAGATCCGTCACTGCTTGCAGAAAGATATCCACTTCCTTGGCAGATAGTTGCGCTTGCGCTAAATCAGCGATCGCCTGTTGGCGCCATTGACTTAATTCTTGACCGGAAATACTAGCAGTCACAAGGCTTAACGATTGGGGGCGGGGCGATTGTTGGTATTATTATTAGGGCTTGGCTGATTTGCTGGGGGTTGGTTGGGAGCCTTTTGGTTACTATTTGCCCGAATAAAATCAATCGTTTCTTGGCTAGGATAGAGGAGAATTTTAGTTAAAGCTTCATCGTTGCTTTGTTGTAGGGTAGCGATGACACTTTCTAAGGGAATAACATCAATTTTCACCGTAGTCGCTTCTGCGGGATTAGCTTTTTTATATTGTTCTACCATTTGCAAAGCGGCGGCTTTTTCAAAGAAGAAAGGAATAAAATCCTGATTATTGCGACTGATCACCAGAAAATTACTCTCTTTTCCTGCTTTTGGCACAAATAAAGGTACACCACCTTGATATTGTTGACCTCTTTCACTGAGCAATTTTTTCGCCGATTCTACTTCCGACTCTTTAGGAACAAAATCGATAATTAAACGATTTTGTTGGGTTTGACTGGCTTGCATTTTATAGACATCTGCCAAAGAAACAGCCTGAACTTTAACTTTGCTGGCCACTTCAGGATTATCTTTTTTCAGTCGCTCAAAAAAGTTTTGTGCGTCCTGCTTACTGATAAAAACTCCCGTGAATTTCTGTTCTTTTTCTACGGCAATTAGGGGAACTCCTTGATCATCGGCAATAGCGAAGACAGGTACAGACTGCAAGGTTTTGACGATTTGTTCTTCCGGTAAAGCGAGTGCTTTAGAATAGCTGCCCAGCAGCGAAGTCAACATTGTCGTTCCTACTAAACCAAGAGTTGCCGTCCAACGAATGAGAGATTTCATCAAAATAATTACCTCGTTATTACTATTAACCAATATTTGCCGTTAATCTGAACTATATAGCCTATTTGACTCCTCTGATCAGGAGTTTTCTGATGAATAACCAGCCCCGAAAGTTCCCTTTATTGGCTTGGTTCTGAACTATCATAGCTAAAAAGATCCATACTTGGTGAGATGAGGTGGCAGCAGCGAGGAAACAGGATCAATTTACGCGCTGATCTAGGGAATAATAGGCATTAATTAGATTTTTTAAGCTAAATTATCCGAAAAAATCCCTTTAGCTCTGGTTTAAGCTTGCTTTTGCTTTCATAAGCACTAACCTAAGATCAAAAGGCATCCTCTTGTGTGAATCAGTTAGTCAACCGGCCACCTTTTGATCTTGGCATTACTAATGACTTTCCGAGAGATGGCGCGGATCTGCGATCGCTAACCGCAGCCATTGATAGGAAACTAGATTTAAAATCAGTCCGATGATCAGTAAAATTGCCATGAGAGCGATTTGATACCAGGCGATCGGTCTGACCAGAAGATCGGCGATCAGATGGGCTAAATTCAAGACAGAATAGACAATTGTTAGCCAGAAATGGGTTTTTCTCAAGGAGCGACTTTCGCTAAAATTGACCCCGATAATCGCTAACATTGGCAGCAAAAAAAAGAGTAACATTCCCCAGAAAATCGGATCGAGATTGCTGGTTTGATGACTCTCCACGATCGATTGACCATGGAAGAGCGGCATTAATCCCAGTTGAGTGTGAAATAGGGTTCCCAAGAGGAATGTTGTCCACAGAGCGGCAATTTTTTCGGGATATTTCGCTGTTTTCACGGTAATTATCCTCGGAATTAGTTAATATAAAAGCTCGGGCTAGGTGAGAAAGTATTCTTAAATTTTTCCTAATCACTACATTCCAGAAAAAGTTGCTGTATTTGAAAGGTCAATTTAAGTCTGAATGGCATCACTATCTGATCGATTAGGTGCTAAACTCCCCAGACATTATTTTGCTGTCAAACGTTGTCAGCAACCACGATCAGAACTACTACAAAAAGGACGTTGATTTAGTGCGAATTTTAGCCTAGCCTGAAATCGAGGGTCTTGAAAAGAGGGCGAACGAGGGGACTCGAACCCCCGAGTGGTGGAACCACAATCCACTGCCTTAACCACTTGGCTACGCTCGCCGTACACCTTTTCAAGTATAGCACAAGACGAATGGTTGACAAGAGGTTTTTTATCCTAATTCAGGCTATGGTTAGGGTAAGTGAGTGATGATTTGAGAGCTTATGAAATTGGCGCGGTTAGGGGGAATGGTGTTAGGAGTGGTTTTAGGGGGAATTGCGGGGATATTGCTGACAACTAACCCTAATCGTCAAGATTACGAACAATATGCTTCCCAGAGGTTAACTAGCTATCTTAAGGATAATGTCTGCGCTCGGGCGCAAGCTTCCCTCGAAGTACAAGCTCTCTTACGGGGTTACTGTAAAATGTTGGTGGATACGGGTCATCCTTTTTTACAAGAAGCGATCGCCACTAACACATCTAGAAAGAATTTTCTCATTTTCAGCGTTTATCAAACGGAATTATCGTTCCCTCCCCCTTTACCTAGTTATCAATTCAGTACCGTCGGTTTTTTGAATAAATTATACATCTACGAAGCTTTAGAACTGTAGTTAGGCAATTGAATTTGTCCGAGAGTGATTTTCTTGTAGTGGTAATAGCTGAAACTTTTGCTAATTGGGCATTTTTTTATCGTCGGTGATTGGGATTTCCTCCATTTACGGAAAAAAGCAGACTTTGCCATTCCAAAAGTACAGGAGTCGGGATACTGAGAGCGCGGGGATTGTCTAGGGGGAGGGAAAGCTCGATCGCTTCGGTAACGGGTAGCTGCGCTAAGATATCCTGCATCTTGTATTGACCAACGTTAGCTGCGGGTGATTCTTGGGCAAAAGCATCCTCAGCCGCTAAAATTTGACCTTTAGCAGTGGTTATCGTTAATTTTTCTGGGTGAAGAAACTCAATCCCCTCTGGAAATCCCACCAAGCGCAAACTAATTTCTACCGTTTCCTCATCTTTAACTCGTTTGAATAACACCACCTGCCAAGGACTACCAGTATCATCGCGCAAACTATGACGGGATTGATACAACAGCTGCCCCGGTCCTTCTGACTGTTGTCGAGTTAGAGCTAGTGCGGACAAGGAAAAATCGATTTTAAGGCTGATAAACAGCAAAAAACTGACGAGAACACAAAATAATAACAGAAATCGTTTCATAACTTTATTGACATTAGCTAAAAAATATGATGCGAGCTTCGGCACTTGAGCCAAATCAATATAATTATATCACTATATAGTTAATTATTTAGAAAAGCTGCTGTCAAGGGGAGTGGAGCGGCTTTTTTCCGCAAAGACATTGTAAGCTGTTCGTAATTTAAATGGCTTGTTGAGACGAGGCAAAAGGCAAGAGGCAAAAGGCAACAGTAAAGGGATTGGGTGAGGTTCGGCTAATCTAAGAATAAGCGGTTTAAATGCGTCTTAGCTTATGATTGATTATATAAAATGATAGTTGCAACTCATTGTTCGCTTAATTTTTTAGGGGAAGGGTTTTAAAGTTGCTGTTACCTTTATCCTGTATGCTTTTTAGCGAATAAGGTAAGTAGAACATTGCCGAGAGTGCGATCGCCAATTGGCTCGCTCAAACCCTAATCAATTCGTTAACCTAAAAAATAGCCTTTTTGTACTAATAAATATTTGAGTAGAACACTCAATGCGTTTGCTAGAGTGCATTTGGGAAAATTTGATAAATTTTCGGTTCGAGAAATGAGCGAACGGTGAGTCAAAGATAGGAACAACCTTTGATCCTAGCCCATCGATCAAAAAACTACTATGGGGTCCACCAGTAGCAACAAGGTGAACAGTCACAGAACTTAACGGCCTATGATTAAAGAGACGAGGAATCAGAACCCGAAATAAATCCTCGCCCCGCCATTGCCTTGATTCTCCCTGATAATTATGGGACTTTTTGCCCGTCACCAAAACCTCCGTCAGTGGTTTAAATCCCAACACTTCGGACGTAGCGCGACCGATAGTCGTTATGCTTTACTGGTTGCCTGTTTAATCGGAATTCTCTCCGCCTTTGCCGCTATTATCCTGAAATTGGGCATCGGTTGGTTAGGTGGTTGGCGGGTGCATCTAGTAGCCAATTCCTCTCCTTTCCTAGTTTTGCCCCTCGGTGGTTTTCTGCTGGGTTACAGCGCCGGTTGGATTGTGGAACACTTCTCCCCCGCAGCCGCCGGGGGTGGCATTCCCCAAGTAAAAGCGGCCTTAGCTAAATATCCTTTGCCCTTGTCTTGGCGCGTCGCCCTAGTAAAAATGATCGGGGCGATCCTGATTCTTGGCGGTGGTTTAACCCTTGGTCGTCGGGCCCCCACGGTACACATCGGGGCAGCCCTAGCAGCCCAATTAAGCGTCTGGCTGCCCACCAGTCCTGATCACCGTCGTCAGATGATCGCAGCCGGGGCAGCCGCCGGGTTAGCGGCCGGTTTTACTACTCCCATCGCCGGCGTCCTCTTTGTGATCGAGGAATTAATGCGCGATGTTTCCAGTATGACCCTAGAAACGGCGATCGTGGCTTCCTTTACCGGGGCCGTGGTTTCGATGATGTTGCAGAATACCCCCTCGATTATCACTGAATATGCCAATATTAGCTTCTCTGCCCAAGAAATACCCATTTATTGCCTTTTGGGGGTTTTAGCGGGCTTATTGGGGTCTTTATTCAATCAAGGCATCCTTTTTTGTAGTCAGCTGCAGCGGCGTTGGCGGTTATCTTTAGCTTGGCGCATCGGTCTGGTCAGTTGGTTATCGGGAACGGTAGTGGCTTTTTTACCGGACTTTTTTCGAGATAATACGGGTTTACGCGAATTTTTGCTGGCAGGGGAATTAAGTTGGCAGAATACCGCCCTCGCTTTTGTGGTCTATTTTTTCCTGACGATGATCTCCTATAGTTCCGGCGCTCCGGGAGGACTGCTCGCCCCCGCTTTGGTGTTGGGATCCTGTTTGGGGTTTCTGGTGGGGGGAATCGAGACGAAAATTATGGGTTTCGGCAGCGAACCTAGTTATGCTTTAGCCGGTATGGGGGCTTTTTTTACGGGAGTAGTCAGGGTTCCGGTAACGGCGATCGTGATTGTCTTTGAACTGCATCACAATTTTAATGTTGTGCTGCCCCTGATGTTGACCTGTGCCGTTTCTTATATCACTGCCGAAAGCATTCTACCCGGTTCTCTCTATCAGCATTTACTTTCCGCTAGTGGTATTATTCTCAACGAGGAAACCCCTGCTAATGATGTGCTGGCCCATCTATCCGCTATGGATGTGATGCAATCCCAGGTGGAAATTCTGCCGGCGGATTTACCCCTGGGGGAAGTGGTGAAAATTATGTCCCGTTCCCATCATCGAGGTTTTCCCGTGGTGGAACAGGGGCGACTATTGGGGATTTTTACCCAAAGTGATCTGGATAAATGGCACTCAAAAAACAGTCAAACCGTCCTGCGGGAGATCATGACTCCCAATCCGATTACGGTGGCCCCCCAGGCAGCTTTAAGCGATGTTTTATTTCTCTTAAATCGCTATCAGCTTTCCCGTTTACCCGTTACCGATGGTCAAAAACTGGTGGGGATCATCACCCGCACTGATATTATCCGGGTGGAAGCTGATCAATTGGGGGGGGTTTGTCAACTGCCCCAACCCAGTACCCCTTCCTATGTGGTTTATCAAACTCGTTCCCCAGCTGTGGGAATAGGCCGGATTTTGTTACCTATTGCCAATCCCGACACCGCTACCGCTTTGTTTAAAATTGCTGTTGCGATCGCCCGTGAACGCAATTATGAGATAGATTGTCTCTATGTGATTACTGTGCCTCGTCTTAGTTCTCCGGCGGAAGTAAAGGTAGATACGCGGGAAGGACGCAAATTACTTCATCGTTTGGAAAGATTAGCGCGACAGCAGAATATCTCTGTTCATACACAAATTTCGGTGGCTCAGGATATCGCCGAAGGGATTTTGGCCACGATTCGCGAACGACACAGCAATTTATTAATTATGGGTTGGACGGGGGAAAGATCCACCACTGGGGCGATTTTTGGGGTTTTAGTCGATACTTTGATTGCTCAGGCCCCCTGTGAAACCATCTTGGTAAAATTGGGAACAAAGGATTGTTTTCCCAACGATTCTAATCGGGAAAGGATTTGGCTGATTCCCACCGCTGGCGGTCCTAATGCCCAACGAGCTTTAGCATTATTGCCTAGTTTGCTGTCTTTGTCCGAGTCTTCCGATTATCCCAAACTTTGGTTATGTAAAATCTATTCTCCGACGGAGTTAATGCCAGATCTGTCTATTTTGGAAGTTTTACAAGCATCTTTACAGAAAGCGATCGCACAGCCGATTGTACCTTTACCGATTCGTTCGGCCTCTCCCGCCGAGGCGGTAATTAATCTGGTAGAATCGGAGGATTGTTCTTTGGTGCTTTTGGGTGCATCTAGGGAAAGCTTGCTCAATCAGTTATTAAATGGCAATATCCCCTCGACGATTGCCCGTGCGGTTAATTGCACTGTGATTCTCGTGCGAGGGGAATTATCAGATTAGTTTATTAGCTAGGCGGAAGCTAAACTTAAACCGAAGGGTACGGTATTGTCAATTTTCGCCCCTTGACTTTCCTCTAGGGAATGGGGGTAGAATATTTCCCCCTCTAGTTGACCATCGGAGTCATCCTCATCCCCATCGCTGATATAAAGGCGTTCACAGGGGATATTATCGGAAAGGATGGAACTGGCCATCATCCCCGTATGAATCTCTAAGAAAGCATCCGCTAGGGTCTCAAATACTAAACGCTGCCCGGGGAAAACCACCCTTTCAAAATACCAGTTAGCAATATTGGTGATGCGAACAATTTGAATATGACTGGTCGCATTGACATAGCAACAAAGAATACTATTTTTCTTGCCGTTGGGGAGGGGATCGAGAATCTGTGCCATAGCAATTGAGGTGATCTTAAAGTGGGTTTGTCATCGCTCCTTCACCGTAACATCCTTTGATCCCCGATAGTTGTAAAGATGATTACATTACTCTGATAAAAATCTACTGATCGCTTTTTCTGGTGATAGAAGGCGGTTTTTATTAAAAAATCATTAAATTTAACTAATGCCTAGTTTTGGCTATTTGTCAAGGGGGTAACTGCGCTTTTTTGCTGTTTTTCTCGATTTTTTGCCCAGCTATTTATCACTCAATTTTGTTAACGGTCCTTGACAACCTGCCTGACCCCGATGTGCTGGCTTTGGAGATTATGGAAAACCTAGAAGCTGGATTAGAAAGCTTTCGGACAATTGTGGACAGTTTAGAAGTCACCGAGACTTAATGCTTCCAACTTCCATCGGGGAAGGTGAGAAATTCTCGATTAATACACTTGCTCGCACCATTAATTCTACCAAAAACCGCCCGCACTTTTTCCCTAATTGCCATGGTTTTCGATCCTAACTTTTATCCCTACCCTTCCCAACGTCGTTTAATTTTTTCCCCTCGCGCTGCCGTCGCTACCAGTCAATCCCTAGCCACCGATGTGTTAAACATTTTCAAGAATAATACTTATGGTAAATTTTTCGGATCAATAATTTATTTTACCATTTTTTCTAGCCAAGTTTGTAAGGCATTTTCGAGGTTAATTTGATTGGGTAAAAATCCTTGTATTGGCTGTTCGATAGGTTTATCTGTGATTATGGCAATAGAAGCAAAATCGCTGATAAGTTGGCAAAGTTGAATAAAAGAATCCCTCGGATCATCACCATAAAAAATCAGGGCAAGATTTGGGGTTTCAGTCTTGAGACACCATTCTAAATCATAGACATCATTAATCGGAGAAATTAATTTTGTCAAGATACGATTACCAATACCTTTCGCAAGGCGATCGAGGTTAGTCTCTTGGTTTATTGTTTTAATATCAATAGTGCGAACATTGGGGTTATTTGTTTTAATTTTTTCGAGAATATAGTCTAAGTGTTGCGATTGTAGTTCTTCGGGAATGCTGTTTTCATTTTGACCGTGCCACGCTTTATAAAATTCGGGGTAGGTCATCTGTTGAGCGCAATACCAACAAAGTCTATAGGATTTTTCAAAAGTTGTTCTATCATAACTGCTATAAGCTTCGGTCAAATATTTTTTTAGTGACTTGATTATTAGATATAGTACATCGTTTTTAGACATACTTTCATAGTCAATTTCAATTGGATTTGGAATTCGATCAAAATAATCTGGATAACTACCTTTAATTATAGATGCTAAAGCCTCGAAACAATAGTCTATGCCAATGTCTACGCTAATATTACTTGTATGTGTTTCGATTAATTCTGAAATTTTCACATATTGTACTTCAAGCTCTGTGTCTTCACCTTCCCTGTCTAATTCAAAAAGATATTCCCAGTCTGAATTTTTTAGCTTATTTAATAAAGATTTTTTGTCTTGACTATCAAATATCTTACTATGTTCTGATTTATTTAAAGTATTTTCTTCATACCAAATAGTCAAGCGATCCATGTTGTACAACAAATCCCAATTTTCTAAAATCTCATAGATTATTATTTCTTTGTTTTTAGAAAATTCTGGTTCAGTCATAAGAAAGGAAAAAAAGTTATCAAAATTTAATGGATCAGTAATAGCTAATCTTTTTATAAAGTCCACGGTTTTCTTGTGTTCTAGAAAAAAAAGATTATCTTTTTTTTGAGAGTTTGCTTTAGGAATAATATCCCACAGTTTTTGATTGAGTTTTTTTAACAATATCGATATTAGCTCTGGAGTTTCTGAAATAGTTTTTCCTGTTTGCGGCTGCTCCGATAAACTCCATAGCACACATGAACGATAAAGATAATCTAGTTCTTCATCTATCAATAGATGAAGACCAATTGATATCCCTAATTGATTGCTACTGTCATAATTCAATAGAAAAGAAACTGAAGGAACCAGATTTTCTGCTTTATTCAGTTTGCAGTTATTCTCGATAATCAAGCAATAGTTTGTTAAAGTGGCAATAAATTTATCTTTTTCAAACTCATACAATGAGTCTAAGAGCGTCCATGAATCGATCCCATAAGGATAATGATATATTTCCCCCGTATTTATATCAATTTCACCGCAAGTTATTTGAATGGCCTTGGTGAGAATTTTATCATAATTGCAATATTGTTTGAATTCACCTAAAAACTTTATCAGAATTTTAAAAGAAACAAGCCAGTAAAAATTACAAAACCCACAACCATCATTAAAATTAAACAACTCCTCCATTAATTTATTTTTTTCAGCTATTATCCGATCACTTTGCTGTCCTAACCATAATAAAATAACTTCTGTCCATTGATTTTCAAAAACTCTATAGACTCCTTGTTCTGGATTTTCGGGAATATGATTCAAGAAAAATTGATAATCATCAATAACCAAAGCGGCAAAATATTCTTGAAAACTGGGATGAAAGAAAGCATAAACTTCTTCCTCTGGATTTTCTTCAGCAACCCCAACGATGTTTAACCAACCTATATCTAAAGCTAATTTACCTAAAGGTTGATCGATTTCACCCAAATATTTAACTACTTGCTCACGACTTAAGCGGAAACGATTTGATGGTTGATTAATTGCTGCCTTTGCCAATTCTCCCAAGGCACGATTTAACTTTTTTTGCCGTGACAGTGTAGTGGAAAAATATTCAGATTTCCATTTGTATAGAGTTTCTACAAACCATTTATATAAACCCGCTTTCGTTTCGGGTAAAGAACCCTCTCGTCTTTGCCAAGCGTAACAAAGTAAAGTTAATTGGAGAGGATTTTTAATTAAATCTCGAATAGGTTCTTTTCCCGATTTATTTAACTCACCTTGAAGCAATAAAGAACGCTCATGATCATTGATAAAAAACCGACCAATGAAATCCTTAACTTGTTCCTCATCAAAATCTAAATTCCGATAAACATCGAAATTATCGAGATAATTCTTACCATTATCCCACACATTCAACCGACAGGTTAACAGGATTCTTGCTGCAGCGAGCCAACTTTGCTCAATCTGGTTACGAATCCAGAATAATGGGTTATTAATCCCCATCTCATCGAGTCCGTCTAGTAATAACCAAACTCTCTCGGTATTGAAAATATCTACTAATGCTTGTTTTGATTGTGGTTTAACCTCAAAGGTTTTTAAAGCTACTTTTAGCCAGTTGTCAAGTAAATAATTCTCTAAATTCTCTCCTGGCAAATCTGCGAGAGAAACCCAAATAATTCTATCTTCTGGATGTGTTTGTGAAACGCGATCAACTATCTGCTGTAGTAGGGTAGTTTTTCCCGCACCGGGTTCACCGATAATTGCGATCCGTTTTCCCGAACTTTTAGGACTATTTCCCCCTTCGATTACCTCACAGAAAAACTGATCATTTTCAAATCTGCGGGTGATTTCTTCTTGGAAATCGTACAATCTCGATCCTTTTTCCGCTTCCCCATCCTTAACTCTAGGTTTTTTTCTCCGTTCTATTAATCCCAAAGGAACATACATTTTATCTCGCTCTAAATTAATATCATCCCCTACGGTTAAAGGATTTGAGGTCATGCGTTTAATTTGTTCTGCGAGCATTTTTGTAAAGACTTCATGGGGAATAGTTTGCTGCTGCGCTTCTTCCAAAACTGGTTCTGATGACTGTAAATGACTAAAATCCACTACATCATCCAGTTTTAATCCTAAAAGTTCGACTATTCCCTTCGCAGTAGCTATTTGGATAGGTTGGCCGTTAAAAAATCGATCTACGGTAATTTTACTTGTAAAAACTTTCTCAGCAATACGCTCATAAGTTAACTTTTTGCCTTCTTTTCTTGTTTGCGCTTCTCTGAGTCGAATTTTGCCTTGATTGGTTGCAGAAATCCCCTTTTTTGCCGGTTTAGCTTTAGTCATAGCGATCGCATTGAGTCTATTCATTCTTTAGCTTTCCCATCAGGTTAACATTTATCAATATAGCCAGATCAATTTTTATCCACAAGCTCAGATTACCTCACTTCACCTCACTTAATTTTGAGGTGATCTGCTCTCGAAATTTGATTTTAATGCCGATATTATCGCAATATAAACTTTGAATGAGTAAATATATGGCTCTTAATCAGAATGTCTTACCCAAGACCAATAAAGCGACGAATCTAATCCCCTCCCAATCTCAAAAACGGTTAACTCCCTATGCTTGGGTAACTCGTGTAGCGCAACTGATGGCCAAAGAAAAAAACTGTCATTATGGGAATTGGTTGCCGACAAATTATCATATTTCTTTGCTTCCCAGCGACTTTGATAGTAGCGATCATGACAAAATGGTTATACAAAGATCGAGAGAATTACAAAATCTGGGTTTTAGCGTTAATGTGGAGAATGCTAACTCCTTTAAAGTGAAAGGAAAAACCTATTCTATCTGTATTGCTGGTCGTCCTGATATTGTGGCAATTAAGGATAATTGGGTAGTGGTGGAGGACTGCAAAAGTGGACGGGAAAAAACCTCCCATCTTTACCAAATCCTCCTCTATATGCTTCTACTCCCCCACGCACCGGAAACAAAATCCCTCTGCAAGGGTCAAATTCCCCACGGACGTTTAATTTATTCTGATCGAATTATCGATATACCTAATCAACGGATCGATCGAGATTTTATCACTCATTTTCAGCAAGTTCTCTCCTCTCTTACCCGTCCCGATTTTCCCCCTCGGCAACCCCACTCCTCGGAATGTCGTTATTGTCGTTTACCCGAAAAAAACTGTAGTTTTAAACGAGTAAGTTATGCCAATTCTCGCGGGTGAAAATTACACATCGAATGATCAATTTAAGTCCCTCTTTTTAAGGGGGATTTAGGGGGATGAAACTTTTGTCGTCAGTTTTCTCCGTTGGGATAATGGCACTTTTGATGGGCGCACCGATGCCCCCCAAGTCCCCGGATAAATGTAGGATATCTCTACACTCTAGAAAATCAATATCTTCAGAGCTACCGAGTCAAAGAGAATTAAATCAGTCAATTTTGACGATATTTTGAATGATTAATCTAAACCCAGTTTCTTGGCGAAATTTTTCCATCCTCTCCGTTTGTGAAGTCTGAAAGGTAGGCTTTTTGTTATTAGCAATGTAGGCTTTTCTAGACGAATAATACTCTATACCATGATTTTCAATAAATACCCGAATTGTGTTTCTTAGTTGCTCTTCTCCGTCTCCTACCCACCCCGAATTTTTCCCTTTTCGTTCTTTTAATTCTACAAAAATCAAACAATTAACATAGGTCAGCATTCCATCACAGCGTTTATCCATACCATTACCATCGACTTTTCTAATTTCAATACATTTATCAATAGCGGTAAATGTCACTTCAATTTCTTGAGAGTTTTCCACAATAGCAATCCAATCACTGGGATTTTCTGTATCTAAATAAGCGGGAGTTTCTGGGGGAAATGGCGGATCACAAATTCCAAATTCATGCCGATGGGTTTGACTCTGACATTTTTTATCAAAGAAATTTATCTTCATAACTGTTCTTCGATTTCTAGTAAATCATCAAAAAGCTGATTTGTCTCTCCCAGGGAAAGATTGAGATAATTTTCATCAGAAGGTAAACCCTTATATGTAGCAAGTTCTCGGATTTCTCCTTGCTCTGTTAATTCATATACAATAGCATCTTCTGCCGCTATACAAGAGGCTTTCGGGACAATTTGGTTGAGCTTTTCTTGGAGATAATCGGCGTTAGAAATCGCTGATGATAGGATTTTTTTGATAACTTTATCTGCTTTGATAGCTAGGGTTAGATCGTTGATAATATAAGGACTATGAGTAGTTAAAATTAGTTTATTTCCCTGGGTTAAATTGGCAAATTCAAATAATTTATATAAAATTTTTTTCTGAGATTGGGGAAATAGATTCTGCTCGATTTCTTCCACAATATTTACAAAACACTCATTGCGGTATTTAGAAGATAACACTTCTAGTGCTGCCCTTTTTAGGTCATCGGAAAGATTATCATTAGAGAGAATTTTCTCGATTTCCATTTTTAATCTTTTTTGCTCCTCTCCACTGAGTTCATTGCGGGAAGTTTCTTGAGTTCGATTAATCGATAAAGCAATATTTCGAGAAACGAGAAATAAAGGAACAAAAGACTGAAAACCACTGGAAGCTTCTGATAGATTTAGTTGATAATCACTACCCACAATCTTTGCTAGTCTATTGAGTTTATCAAATTCCAATTTAACCTCACCTACTGGCAAAGTCAAACTGCCAGATAATTCCTGTTGTGAGCGATCCAATTCTTCCCAGAAAGTATATAATGACTCTGGCAGTCCTTTGAGTTTTTCTGGCCATCTTACTGCACTCAAAAAGTTTCGCTCTGCTGGTACATACATAATTTTTGGTACTCGATACTTTGGATTATCAGTACGCTCGATCGATAATTTAGCATTTTCAAAACTAATTCGATAAACATCTCCATTGTATTCAATTTGGGTTTCAGGTAAAAAGTAATTGGTTAAATTTTGGTATTGACAAAAAGATTTAACAAAACGATTATATTTAGTCACATATTTTTCCTCTAAATCCCCACGATATAGAGCTTTTTCCAACCAGCTTAATGTTGATATTAATTTAGCAATGCTACTTTTTCCAGTTCCTTGATTACCGATAAAAATCGTTACTTTCCGAACGTCGATAAAACCATCATTTTCTAGTAAACCCGCCTTAATTGGACCGAAGTTTTTAACTTTAATTTGGCTCATTGTTACCCCCTTGATTGACGATGATAAATTTTGGCCAGTAATTTGTCCTGAAAAAAAGCTCGTGTTGGACACGAGCTAAATTAACTAACTTCAAGGACTAACTAACCACCGACCTTAACTACTGGTTTAAAACTGGGAACAACCAGTTCACTATCCTGTTTAGTCAGCTTATTGTGTAAGCGTTCCGTATTGGGGAAATTAGCAGCCGGTAGAGTCGGGAAACGACGATAGGGAACCGTATCTTCACCAAATAATTGTAGGTACTCCATGCTATTAACCATGGCACCAATAAAGGCCTTTAATCCCTGAGTTGCCAGAATTTGGTTATATTTCTGGATTTCTTTTTGATTCAAGGGAGCGCGACCTAAGAAGTGCTTGGTTCCCAATTCAATTACTTTCGTATTCGGATAGGGAGCATAGAATTCTTTCAGGTAAAGATCCGAACCACCTAAACCCTCAATAAACTCTTTCACCGTGATCTCAGCATTGCTTAATTTACTCTCTAAAGCGGTAAATTCGGCATTGATGATATAGGGTTCGAGATCCCGTTCAAAAATCTGACGATAGGCAGCGCGAACAGTATTTTGTACGGCAACTTTATCGAGATTAGTTAACAGTTTAAAGATCTTAGTTTGTTCCCGTTGAACCGTGACACCTTGACCGACACGAGATTGAATATCCGGTTCAGTGCGAATCGAGACCGAAGGTGTACCCAATTCAATAAAGCGCGGGGTTTCCTCTTTATCAACTCTTTGGCCGATATCTTCGCGGAGATTGCCCAAACGCACCATCCGTAACTGCATCCCTTGGGGAGTTAGATAGCGCTCGTAGGGAACCGTATCTTCGCCAAAAGCTTCCGTATATTCAGGACTATCGATCAGAGCATCGATTAAAGCATAGAAGCCTTTTTTCGAGCAGATATCGAAGTATTGATTCATTTCCTGACGACCGTAGGTAGGACGACCAAGCAGACGACGGTGAATATATTCGATCGCTTTCACCACATAGAGAGGAGTCCAGTAGATTTTCCGGAAAGTCTCGGATTTAGCTAGGGTTTTGATAAACTCGCGTAGAGTAATATCGCCATTTTCTAACTTAATCTCGGCCACGGATAAACGCTGACCTTCGTAGGGCATTCGACCGAAAACCTGACGATAAGCCGCTAAAATCACTCTTTGGGTGGAACTTTCGCCAAATTTAACGCTTACCCCATTGCTAGAACCGGGTAACTCGTTATTGAGACGGAAAACTTTCGGTCCCAAAGTACCGGGGAATTCACCTCGGGCGCCCGGGTTGCTATTTTGGTTATTAGTGGCCGGTCCACGGTGGATGAGGATACGTTTGCTATCCTTACCGAAGGGAGCGGGACTAGAACTAGGTTCGCGGGTTTCTTTCGGGAAAATTGCCCCAAATTGGATTTCTAGGGGATCATTTCCGGAACCGTAAACGTGCTGATCCGGTAAGGGGCGATCGTATTTAGCAAAGGTGGTGATAAATTGGGGAACTTTGCGGAAAGGTGCGCTGTAGTTAAACAGGTCGATCTGCATCCCCCAGTTACGACATTCCTGTGCTTCTGCACCCAAACCCCGGAGATAGGGAACGGTTTCTTCGCCGAAATAGTCGGAATACTCCTGAGAATCGACTAAAGCATCGATTAACGCCCCTAAACCGCCGCTAGAGACGATCGAGAAGTATTTCTGCACTTCTTCCCGGGAGGAAGGACCGCGACCGAGGAAATGACGGAAAGCCAATTCTAGAGCGCGACTATTGATAAAAGGTTCAAAGAACTGTTTACGATAGAGAGGCGATTTACCGAGACGACGGACGAATTCTTTCATCGAGATGTCGCCGTTTTTCACCTTCGATTCTAGGTCAGAAATGGACTGACTATAGGCGCGGGTGATGTCCCGTTCAAAAATTTGTCTGTAGGCGGCCTTGATAATCGAAGATTTTTCCGACTCCGATAAACCGGTTTTCATGACAAACTTTTGTCGTTTTTCGGCCCCATTGTAGTAGCTTTGGGGAAGACTTAAACCCTGTTGGTCACTACTGGGACGCTGACGCAGTTTATTAGAGGGGGTGGGGGCTTTTAATTCCCCTAGTAGGATATTGAAATAGTCACTGATTAAAGTGGCCGCATCCTTGTCTCTTTGGAAATACTCGATCGAAGCGGCCCGCATTTCCTGTAGGGCCACGATGGTGGCATCAATAGAACAGGCATTTTCGAGAACTTCCCTTAAACCGCGGGTATTAACGATCAGGATACTGGTATCACCGGCCACGATCGCGTATGTAATATAACGCAGGAACCAGGATAAATCCCGGAGGGACTTCTGCATATTGCTCGGACCGTAACGAGAGACGTTAATCGGTCGGAATCCGGGGGGAATCGGGCCGCTAGAGGCGAAAATCCCTTTTAAACCACCAAGGAAGCCACCACCGCCACCAGACCCGCTTTCAGCGTAGGTAACGGTTCCTAATTTCATCCCTTCCTGGACGTTGATCACTTTACCCGCACCCACCAGGGCCAATTCTTCCACGGGGGGTTTTTCTAGGTAGGCCATGGGGGAACCACCGGTAAAAATCCGGTTAGCTGCCCGTGAGACGATCAGATCGGAGTTCCGGGTGAGCGTTTGGGCAATATCTAAACGCTTGCTCCCCGATTGGAAGTAGGCGATCAGTTCGTTGAGTTCGGGTTTATCGAGAAAGCGGTCTTGTTGTTCTGCTTGGGTAATGGCAGATACTGGGACGGTTTGATAGAGTTGGGGACGCGCTAAGGAGCTGCCACCGCTTGCCTTAAGACTCATTGGATTTTAACTATCTCCCTTGACGATGTGCTGAGTTCTCCAATCGTGGAGGCGATCGGTCTTAAAACCAGATGTTTAAACATTTAATCAGCATCTAGATTAAAACTTTTTGCGCTTCCTGAGATAGTTTATTAAGAATTATATAGATTTTTTTCGCTCAAGTGGCCGATTGGTCTATTCTCACACCCCACCGGTATGGGAGGCTAACCAGTCTAAATAGGTCTGTGAACCCGCCACAATCGGTAAAGCGATGATTTCCGGGACGGCATAGCTATGAAGTTCCTGTATCTTCGCCGATAACTGCTCAAACTGCTTTAAATCGGTTTTAATCGCTAATTGCCATTCGCGCTCGTTTTCAATCTGTCCCTGCCAACGATAAATGGAACGAATCGGGTAAATACTGACACAAGCAGCCAGGCGATCGTTAAGTAAGGCGATCGCTAGGTGTTCCGCTTCCGTTTCGCTGGCCGTTGTCACCAGCACCACTCCAAAACCGGTTAATTTTTCAGTCATAAGTAGTCGTGCAAAATAAATTTCCTAGTGAAGATAGGCAAAAGGCAACAGGCAACAGGAGGAATAGATAATCAGTCTTTAATAACCAGATTTTAGTAGGATAACCGATAACTGATAACCGATAACTGATAACTGATAACTGATAACTGAATTTAGGTGATCGCTTTTTCTAAAGCGACCAGATCGGGAATACAGAGAGATTCCTGCTGTCGTTGAATCAGGCCTTTTTTCTCCAATTTGGTCAAGGAGCGGGTCACGGTTTCCCGGGCCAGTCCACTAATACTACTCAATTCCCGGTGAGGTAAATTAGGAATTATTGCACCCTGACCGCTTTTTTCTCCTTGACCTTCGGCCAAAAAGAGTAAAGTATCGGCCACTCTGGAGAGACTATCGGCCTCGCGCAAACGTAAACGCCGGTTAAGCTGGCGCAAACGCTTGGCCATTAACTGAGAAAGACGAATTCCCGCTAAAGGCTCCGATTTGAGCAGATTAACAAAATCTTGGGCGGGAATACTGCTAATTGTGGCCGTGGTTAAGGTGATAGCATCAGTGGAGCGGGGAGATTCTTCTAAAGCGGCCATTTCTCCGAGTATTTCCCCTTTACCGACGATATTTAAGGTGACTTCTTTGCCATCCGTATTGTAAGTACGAATTTTCACCCAACCATCCAGAATAAAGTAAACCGAACCACCCCAATCATTTTCTAATAGAATTGCCCGATTAGCGGGATGAGTGCGGGTGACAGCATGAGAGGTAACTTGATCGAGGGTGTCAGGGGGTAAACCGACCAATAAGGTGGCTGTATCCAGTAATTTTTGAATCTCTGCTGATTTTTCCGCAGGATAGCGTTTTTCTTCCATGGTTTAATATTTAAATTTTGTTCGTTTTAAGTGGGTGATTCTACAATAGACAGTTGTGGGTATTTTTATTTATCTAGTGACCGATAAACAGGATTTTTCCTCCCTACTGACCGAGATCGATCGGATTCTTGCCAAGGTGATTTCATCTCTAGTTAACCCGCAAGAAGTTACTTCCGAGACAATTATCGCCACTCGTCAACATTTAGAATCGGCCAAAGCGCTTCTTTTTCCTTTATTATCCCCCGATCGAACCCCTGAAGTTGTCCGTTGGTCCCTGGGAATTGAGGTACAACCACCAGGGGTGAAAATCGTCTTTTTTCGGGAAAGCCAGGGACTGATTGATTTTTATCCTCTTTCTTGGAGTCTGGCAACGGGAACAAGCGATCTCTTACCCTGCTCTCAGGTGGAAGAATATCTAATTAGCTGGCTATCTAATCGGGATTTTAGCACCGATTCTTGGCTCTGGGAAGCTCTAGAGCGATTAGAAGCTATTATTATCACCGATGACGGGGAAACCCCCACGGATGACCTAAAAAAAGCCCTTCTCACAGCGCAACTAATACCCCCCGATTGCCTCTCTAGTCTGGAAACAGCGATCGCTACTGCTCTGGCCTATATTCCCACTAGCGACCAACCCCAAACCCAAACCCTACTTGTTATCGAAGGTAAACGAGAGACTACCACTTTAGCGCTGCTGGAAGTGCCACCGCAAACTTGCTCTTTATCCCGTCCAGCAATTGCTCTGAGCCATTTTAACTACGGGGAAAACACCTATGAACGGGCAATAGTATCTCAGTTAATTTATCCTCTCTGGCGTTCTTTTTTGCCGCTTTCTCCCTCCGATCTCACCGATAGTAATCCCTTAAAAAAATCTTTACTGGCAGCCGCTAGATTAACCAAATTAATCCTGCAAGAAGAAAGCGAATTTACCTCCTCTCTAGCTGGTCATACTTGGACGGTCAGTCGTAGGGATTTAAATAAGAAGGTGATTGCACCATATCTAGATAATCTAAGACAGAAAGTTAATGATTTGTTAGAAAAACAGCAAAAAAGTCTTAAAGATATCGATAAAATAATTTTTAGCGGTAGTTTTTTCTTGACTATTTGGCCCTATTTCTTAACAGAAATTCAGCAAGAATTTGCTGGCTGCCATCTAGAAGCCCCCAGTCAGGAAAGCTTCTCACCGGCAATCTTGGGTTTAGGTCGTCTCTGTTTATTTTCGGCTCTTAGAGGTCAGAAGGTCAATAATGCTTGAAAAATCAGCATCCCCGCAACAATTTACGGGGATATTTTTTTATCTTTTAGAAGGCAAAGTAATTGCTTTTTTACCACTAAAATAAACTGTCTCTATCCAAATTCGCTCGCCTCTTCAATATTAATAATCACTTTTTCTCAAGTTTCACCCTGACTCATACATCCGGGTAAATCGGGAATTAGTTTTTCCTAGACAAAAATGGTAGTAAATTCGTAGGTCGGGTTGAGGCTACGAAACCCGACAGAAACCCTCTTAATCCTTTTTTTGCTGAATAAAATGCACAACCGGACTAATTTTTGATTATAACGATTAAATAGGCTTGACTAGATCGCCAACTTGAGCATTATCAAAAGGTTTTAATTCATCCGATTCGACTACTTCAGATTGATAACTCCTCAATGCAAAAGGAGAATTTTCTATTCTTTTTCTATAAGTTTTTTTCTGATCGGTTTCAATTATAGATATTTTATCTTGAACAAAAATAATTCTTCCCGTACCTCTTACTAATTCGAGAAACCCTAAAGATTCGCCAGTATGGGGATCTAATATTTCTTCCTCATCGATACGATAAACCATCATTCTTTGACCTTCTCGAATTCCGTTCTGTTCACCTCTATTCATTACTAATTTATAGTCGTCAATAACCTTAACGACCGTGGCAGGAAAAGTTCCTTTGGGGGATAAAAGGGGAATTTCTGTGACGTTTTCCATAATTTCCTCTACAGGTTTAATTATTTTTTATAAATACTCGGTTTGACTTTGATTCTTTGAATAATTTTGTCTTCGTTATTAGCTAATCTGTCTAAAACATTTTGATAGCCCGCTTCTGGCTGGTCGAGAACTGTCTGTATTTTTTGATCGCTTTGTACATTTTTAACAAACCCCTCACCGATTAATACTTCAAACCCATCTTCGTCCGTATAGTAAAATGATATCATTAGTTGAGCGGCAAATAAATTTGAGGCTTCGAGTAAGCATTGAATATTATTATTTGCGTCCTTTTGAACTCGTAGGATTTTCGGAATAATATTTTGCTTGACTCTGTGATATTCTTCTAGTGACGTTTGTAACGCCTTATATAGAGTAGCTATAGCTAATATAGCTATCGTGATTATAACAAAAAGAACCACTAGAGGAATAGGTGTCTGCCCAGCAAATACCCACGCAAGTAAACTAGCGACAAAACCCAGGAATCCCAGCACCAATGACTGAATTCCTAACAAACTAGACCAAATTAACCCCCAAAAGTTATTTTTCATTTTTTTTGAAAACTCAAGAGACCGGCGATTAGCCAGTCTCTCAAGTCTTATCTATCTATTCTACTCGATTCCTTCGATACGGTCCTCCACTTCTTGATAAAGTTCCTGTAAGCGGTCTAAATTCTCTTGAGAAGTTTCCCAATAACCGCGACCATTAACTTCTAGCAAGGTTCCCACCATCTTGCGGAAAGAATTGGGATTGAGATTCATCAGACGCTGACACATCTCCTCATCTTGAATAAAGGTGGTGTTGACATCTTCATACACCCAATTATCCACCGCGTCAGCAGTTGCCGACCACCCCATAGTATTAACCAAACGCTTCGATAACTCTCGAACCCCCTCATAACCGTGACTTAACATTCCCTCATACCATTTGGGATTGAGTAACTTGGTGCGGGTATCTAAGCGCACGGTTTCCGATAAAGTACGCACCTGAGCATTAGCCGTAGTAGTATCAGCAATATAGGCCGCTGGTTTTTTGCCATCATCGCGTAAACTAGCGACAACTTTCGTCGGATCCGAGTCGAAATAGTGGGAAACATCGGTTAAACTAATCTCGCTAGAATCCAAATTTTGGAAAGTTGCCTCCGCAGTTTTTAAGGATGCTTCAAACAACTGACGATTATCGGCCATCATCCCCGGATTATCAGAATCGAAAGCAAAACCCTTGCGGTTGAGATACATATTCTGTAACTCTTTTTCCTCTTCCCAACTGCTATTTTCCACCGCGAGATTGATGTTAGAAGAATAGGAACCGGAAGCATTAGAAAAGATGCGGGTGGCTGCCTGTCGAACCGTTAAACCCATTTCTTTTGCTTGTTCAATAGCGTGTTTGCGGACATAATTCACCTCTATCGGTTCGTTTGCTTCCGCGGCCATTTTTACCCCTTGGTCAAGCAAGTTCATCTGATTGATAAATAAATCCCGGAAAACACCAGAACAGTTGACCACCACATCAATGCGCGGTCTTCCTAACTCCTCAAGGGGAATTAACTCCAGTTTATTCACCCGTCCCAAAGCATCGGGAAGGGGACGAACCCCCACCATCCAGAGAATTTGTGCTAGGGATTCCCCATAAGTTTTGATATTATCCGTTCCCCAGAGAACACAAGCGATGGTTTCCGGATATTTACCGCCATTATCCAGCCTTTGCCGTTCTAACAGACGATCCACCACGATTTTAGCCGATTTTACCGCCGCTAGGGTCGGGATAGACTGGGGATCTAAAGCGTGGATATTTTTACCCGTCGGTAAAACTCCGGGGTTACGGATGGGGTCGCCACCGGGGCCGGGAAGAACGTATTCCCCTTCCAATGCTTTTAATAGGGCCCCTAATTCATTATCAGCACAAATCTGTTCTAAACAGAATTCTAGGTACTCAAACAGGGGTTTTAATGCCACCGGATCAACTTTTGGATAACCCATCGACTGTAAAGTGTCGAGCCAAGGGGATTTCTTGCCTATATTCAAGAAATTCAGCTTAGAAAGCATTGATACCCGACCTTCTGCGTCCGTTTGGGACTCCACTAAAGCGGAAACGGCAGCGCGAGTCGCGAGGGTGATGTTTTGCAGTAATTCCACATCTTCTAACACACCTCGATCGCTATTACGATAAACTTCCTCTAGATCCCGGCCGATGCTGTTGGCAATAATCCGGGGTAACGAGAGTAAATCGTCCTCTTCCCGGTCTAAACTGGCAATATTGACCAAAGTTGCCACCGCTTCCAGCGCCGAAGGGGGTTTCCCAATAACGTGCAGTCCGCAGGGAAGCAAGCGCGACTCAATTTCCATCAGTTTACGATAGACCGAACCGACGATATTATCCCGTTCCTCTTGACTGAGATGGGCGGCATCACCATCCCTTCGGCCTGGCTCAGGGCAAGCAGGTAAACTTATATCTTTGTCGAGATTGACTAAGCGACATTTATCGACAATGGTATTGACAATTTGCACCCCACGCCCACTATCCTTCAGGGTTTGGTAGGAACCGATCAACTCGCTTAATTCCTTTAACCCTTTGTAGAGTCCGGCATTTTCTGCGGGGGGAGTGAGATAGGAGATAGTTTCCGCATAACTACGACGTTTAGCGATCGTCGCTTCGCTGGGGTTATTAGCGGCATAATAGTAGAGGTTGGGAATCATCCCGATGAGGTTATCCGGGTAGCATTCCCCAGACATTCCCATCTGTTTCCCCGGCATAAATTCTAGGGAACCGTGGGTGCCAAAATGGAGAACCGCATCTGCTTTCCAAACTTGATTGAGATAGGTATAGTAGGCCGCAAAACCGTGGTGGGGACTAGCAGAACGAGAAAAGAGCAGACGCATCGGATCCCCTTCATAACCGAAGGTGGGTTGAACCCCAATAAAAACGTTACCGAACTCTTTCCCGTAGATTAAAAGATTTTGTCCATCACTGTTGAGGTGTCCCGGTGGTGGTCCCCAATTTTCCTCTAAACGGACCGAATAGGGGGTTAAGCGCTCGTATTCGGGTACGGACATCCGATAGGCGATATTTAGCTCCGGACTATGGTACTGTGCGGTGGCATCATGGATTACCGCTGCCATCAGTTCTTGGGGAGATGCGGGTAGATCCTGCAAGTCATAACCATTATTCTGTAACGCTTTCATCACCTCGTAGATGGAACCGAACACATCTAGATAGGCTGCCGTTCCCACATTCCCTTTATCGGGGGGGAAACTAAAGACAGTGATGGCGACTTTTTTGTTTAGTTTCGGTTTCTTTCTTAGAGTAGCCCATTTTAGCGCCCGTTGAGCGATCGCTTCCACCCGATCCTGTAAAGCGATCGCTTTACCCGTGGCCCCATCCCGGCCCGATAAAATAATAGGTTCGATCGCACCGTCTAATTCCGGAATAGCAATCTGTAGCGCCACTTGAATCGGGTGTAACCCTAAATCGCTCTCTTCCCATTCCTGAGTGGTTTGGAAAACTAGCGGTAAAGCGCACATATAGGGACGATTGAGACGTTTTAAGGATTCTATCGCTTTCGGATGGTCTTGTCGCGCTGGACCTCCCACTAAAGCAAATCCTGTCAGGGAAATTACCGTGTCAACGATAGCCACCGCTGCCACTCCTTTTAAGCTTTTATCCCAGAAATATTCTTCTACCGGTTTAGAAAAGTCTAATCCCCCGGCAAAAACAGGCAGCACTCGCGCACCCATAGACTCGAATTCCTGCACGAGAGCGACATAATGAGCGTCATCACCAGTAACGAGGTGAGTTCTCTGTAAAATTAAGCCAACACAGGGAGCCAAGGGGTCTTTTAAGTCATCGGCAATATCACTGCGGTTATTGTACCAAGCGAAGTATTCCTTGACATCCGACCACATTTTCATGGATAAAGGATGCCAGATACCCATATCTGGATAAACTACCGGTTCTTTGTAAACTACGCTGTCATCCTTGTTATCGAAGACGTACTTATCGGCCAACATTAACAGGAAGTTCTCTAAATTTTCTGCCGAACCCCCTAGCCAATACTGGAAACTTAACATAAAGTTGCGTGCGTCCTGAGCTTTTTCCATGGGGAGGTATTTCAGGACTTGCGGTAAAGTTCGCAATAACTTTAACATCGCGTCTTGGAAACCAGCGCCAGAGTTTTCCCTGCGCTTTTTCATAAAGTTAGCGATGACACTCTTAGACTGTCCCAATTGGGCCATGGAAAAGCTGCCTAATTTATTTAAGCGCATTACCTGGGGCATAGAGGGAAAGACGATCGCCGCGTCTAATTTATCCCGATGGGGACTGACAGCGGCCACAACTTTATCGGCTAAATCTTCGATAAAGATAAGAGAAGCGATGAAAATATTAGCTTTGGCCACATCCTCTTGAAAATTGCGATAGTTTTCCCCATCGCGCAGTTCTTCGATTAAATAACCACTAATTTCGATCGCTAGTTTCGGGTTGTTAGCGTTGATTTCCCTGACCGCACTACTCAGCGCACTTTGGTACTGAGGTTCTAGCACGACATAGACCACCTTGACCAGCGATCGACCATTCAACGCGTCAGGAACTATGTGACGAATGGTGGACTTGACGTGAGTGAACATATATGATGGTTCTCCTTAGGATTGCTGAGTCTGGTATGAAGTGATTTTCGTCATCAGATGACGATCGCCCTTTGTTTAAGGTATTTGGATATATATGTTTCTGTTTTGTATCAGAAAATGTCACCCAAGTGAGTATTTACTCTGGGTTTTGACACAATTCGATAAATATCTTGCCATATTTTGTAACAAATGGTAAAGAGCTTTCGGAGTAAATGCTCAGGCTTTTCTTTACAAAAATTAATATTTAATCTATTGACTTTTAATTACAAAAATGTTAAACGTTAGCACCTCAGACGAGATGTCCCTGTTCAAAGATGATCAGGGTGAGGATTCGAGATCATCTCATAGAGAGCTGCAAGTGCTATAACTCAATCAAGATCAGCTTTTTGTGCTAGACCTCTGGTAAAAATCAAAAATTGTTGTTAGGGTGAGGAGTCATCTAAATCCTGTTTAAAAAGTATAGGAAAGTGGAGAGTGCTGGAGCTGCGGAGCAGCAAGAAACAATCGATAACTAGGCCAGAGGTTTACTAAAAATTGCGTCAATGACTGAAACGCTCATTGATCATTGCTAATTCAATTCCATCAAAAAATTATGGGATCGCTACAGCGTTTCTGATCAAGAGGAAGTATAACTTGATCGGGAATCGTCTCGGAGTCTCCCC
The DNA here is from genome assembly GCF_015206885.1 of Microcystis aeruginosa LEGE 91341. Lineage (GTDB taxonomy): Bacteria > Cyanobacteriota > Cyanobacteriia > Cyanobacteriales > Microcystaceae > Microcystis > Microcystis aeruginosa_H. Next base: position 68,127 of record NZ_JADEXY010000004.1, read on the forward strand.
AAAACGAAACCCTCATAACTCACCATTGGGATAACTACTATATGTAGTAGAATATGATAAGGAATACCGACTAAACCTAGCAGATTTTAACAGTTGATAACTACTCCGATAGTTAATTCTCATGAGTCGCTGATAAACCCTATTATTTTCAGTAACCGATCAACAATGTTTTTAAATTGGATAACTTTACCTTATTTATTAATTAATCCTGTTTTAATTCCCTTGAGTATAGCTCGATCGGAAACTATTCTTGCTCAAGAAGTCAGGGATCCTAATTATCAAAAACTGGTGCAGTACGCTCAAAATCAACAACTTGATCGCCTAGCCATGGCTGATATAATTCAGAATATCGCCACTCAATTTTTAGGAGCAAAATATCAAGCAGGATTACTCGATCGCTCGGCAACAGAAAAATTATTTATCTCTTTAAAAGAGTTTGATTGCGTCCTTTTTGTGGAAACAGTTCTCGCTTTGAGTCACAATTTTGCTTTAAAAAATTATCACTATTCTGCTTTTAGTCAGCAGGTTTTAAATCAGCGTTATCGCCACGGTATTCTCGACGGTTATTGTAGTCGTCTGCATTACTTTTCCGATTGGATTAATGACAACCAAAAACGAGGTAATGTAGAAAATATAACTCAAAAATTAGGGGGAATTACTCTTGACAAAAAGCTTAATTTTATGAGTAAAAATCGCCCTCTATATCCCCAGTTAAAAACTCAAAGTAATTACGATTGTATTCAACAGGTAGAACGAGGATTAGAAACCTTATCCTTAACCTATATTCCCACCGCTAAGATTAAAGATATTTATCCACAACTACAAGCCGGAGATATTATCGGTGTCGTGACTAATATCGCTGGTTTAGATACCACCCATACCGGTCTATTTTATCGCTTTTCCGATGGCAAAATTGGCTTAATTCATGCCTCTCCTGCCGGTCAAGTTACCATTGCTAAAGACCTACAAAAATATATCATTAAAGCGGACAAAGCCATCGGTATTTTTGTAGTTCGTCCTCTTGATCCAAGAAATAATTAACCCTGAATTGCTTTAGCTAGTTGAACGTGAAGTTTATGACTGGCTTTAAAAGCTATGTAATGAGCGGTGGGAATGGTTCCTAGTAAACTCAAATCACCAATTAAGTCTAATAATTTATGTCTTGCTGGCTCATTTTCAAAGCGTAAAGGAGGATTTAACCATTGATTTTGATCGCAGACTAAAGCATTTTCTAAACTGCCTCCTTTAATTAAACCAGCCTTTTGCAGATACTCAATTTGATCAGCAAAACCGAAAGTCCGGGCAGGTGCGATCGCATCTCGAAAACTTTCCTGATCAGGACTCCAACTATACCATTGATTACCGATCGGTTTATAGGCAAAATCGATGCCGTAGGTAAAACGTAATTCAGGGGAAGGAATCGCCGCCACAAAAGCATCGCCTTCGTACAACCAAATCGGTTGAGAAATAGTTAAATCTGATGGAGAAAAAGAGTTATCTAAACCAGCATTTTTGATCGCTTCCACCCAGATTTTGGCCGAACCATCAAGGAGGGGAATTTCCGCACCATCCACCTCAATGCGAGCATTCTCTACCCCTAAAGCGGTTAAGGCCGCTAATAAATGCTCAACGGTTCTAACCTTTGCTTCTCCTTGGCCCAATTCCGTTGATAAAGTCGTTTGGTAAACCGAAGAAACTAGAGCAGGAATAATCGGTTGATTGGCTAAATCTCTGCGGACAAAATAACGTCCTTCTCCCAGATTAGCCCCACAGACGCGCACCTGGGTTATCTCCCCCGAATGTAGGCCAATTCCCGATAATTCAAATTGTTTAGCGATAGTAGAAACCATAATTATCAAGTAATAAAGCTTTGATCAGTGAACAACAAAAATAACTAAATTTATCGATAACTGGTAACTGATAACTGATAACTGATAACTGATTAGAATCGTTCCCCGATACCGAAATGGAGACGAGAACTACCATCGACATTAAAACCGTAGTCAACCCGAATTTGGCCGACGGGAGATTGTACCCGAACACCTAAACCGTAACCGAGACCAGTACCGGGTAAATCCCGGACAATCCCGGGTTGACCGGGGACATCCCCTTGGGAACCAATAGTAGTGCCGAAATCGACAAATAACGCCCCCCCGATAATTGCCACAATGGGAAAACGATATTCGGCCGTCGCTTGGAAATAACTGCGACCGCTACCCACTTCTCCCTCGGCGTAACCTCGTACAGAGTTACTACCCCCCACAATAAAAGCATCGTAGGGGGGTAAATCGCCTAATACTGTCCCTGCTTGCACATTAAAAGCGAGGGATTGCTGACCTTTAAAAATATCGGTTTCAAAGAGATTAAAGGAATTAATAAACCGAACGGGGATAAAGTAACTGTAACTACCCCGAACACGAGTGCCGAAAATACTGCCAGAACCGACGGGGATAGTTTGTTCTAAACCTAGACGCAGGAAAGAACCACTGGTGGGTTGCAGGGGATTGTCGCGAAAATCTTGAATAGCGCCAAAATTGAGGGAAAGTAGATCATCGGTCCCAGAGGAACTAAACGCCAGTTGTTGACTGCCAAAACCATTGAGAGGTGCCGACAGGGGGGAGATGTCACCATTGGCATTTTGCACCTGTACCTGTTGATAGTTAAAGCCTAGGGAAACCACCCATTTTGGTTTCGTAAACACATCGGGGGCCAAAGGACGGACAAAAGTAATACCGCCACCCGTGCGGACGATACGGGGACTATCATTATCGTTCAGCGTCCGAATTGAGGAATTTTCGCCATCATAAACCAGAGAAATCGACTGTCGCCGGAAAACGTTCACCGTGTAGGAAGTGCGGAAATTATCCGTGGCAATCCAAGGATCGGAAAAACTCAGATCAAATAAAAATTCCCGTTCCCCTAACTGGACTTCTGCCCCTAAAGTTTGGTTATTACCGCCAAAATTGCGCTGTTGATAGCTAACAGTCCCGAATAGGCCTGCATTCGAGCTAATACCACCCCCAGCGGCCAGGGAACCAGTATTACCTTCCACCACATCGACGTTAACAATCACCTCCCTTGGGTCGCTGCCGGGGGAAAAAGACAGACGCACATCCTCGAATAAACCGAGACCGAAAACACGCTGTAAATCCTGTTGGGCCGTATTGCGGTTGAAAATATCTCCCGCTTTTAGACGCATTTCCCTAGTAATGATAAATTCTCTGGTTTTAGCCGTGACCGGTTCCTGTTCGACGTTAAAATAACGTACTTGAATTTTTTCGATTAAACCTTCGGAAATGACCAGAATCACCCGACCATCGGGAGTAACTTGCGGCGCACCAATCACCTGGGCTAGATCATAGCCGTTTTTGCTGTACCAGTCATTGATTTTTTTTACCCCCGCCTGTAGTTCCCGTAAATTCAGGGTTTTGCCGTATTGACTAGCGAAAATTTCCTCGACCACCCCGGCAGGTAAAATCGATTTGTCCACGGTTTCCGGGGCAATTTGAATCTGTACACCCTGAAAAACGGGGTTAGGTTGCACCTCAAAGGTAACTCGCACTCCTAGGGGCGTATCTTGGGGAACTGCCCGCACATCGGCAAAAAAACCCGTGGCAAAAACGGCGTTAATATCTTCTTGTAATTGCGATCGAGTTGTGCTTCGTCCGGGTCGGGTGCGAATGGTATTATAAACTAGATTTTCTAATTCTCGATCGGCCCCTTGTACTACCACTTCGGCCACCAAAACTCGCGACTCCTCGGCCTGCGCTGGTGGGGAGGTTGGGGGAGTTTCTGGAG
>NZ_JADEXY010000067.1 GCF_015206885.1 Microcystis aeruginosa LEGE 91341
CCTCCCCACACCCCACACCCCTCTTTACAAAACTTCATCGTATTTGAGGGCTGGAAAGGACGATCCTTCGGCAATAGGGGAAGGGAAAGCTGAGAAATATTAAAAAAAACTTAAAATTTTTATCTTGCTGCCCTTTATACCCTTAAAGCCTTGCTGTCTCTGATTTCCCGACAGTGAGAGGCTTTGAGCCATGTCAGGAATTGATGACCAACTCGATCGAGTTATTGTTAAGTGGCCGTTACAAAAAGACAGCAAAAAACTTAATAATATGTAACAAACAAAGTTTCGACAGCAGTGTATAAATTTAACTTGAGGGGCCAAGATAACAGACAAAAGTTAAGCTGGATACTTGTTTAACCTCCCTAGGTGATTTATGAGAGAGCCATGAAGTTTTTTCAGGTTTCTTAAAGTAAATCGCAACAATCGCGGTCAAGGCTCGTCCAGACACACCGTGAAATCCCTTAAGAGGGAAAACCTTTTAATTGCAAGCAAAGCCCATTTAAATTTAGGAGATTGTCACAATGTTTGACGCATTCACCCGGGTAGTATCCCAAGCTGATGCTCGTGGCGAATATTTAAGCTCTTCGCAACTAGACGCTCTCAGCGCCATGGTTGCCGACAGCAACAAACGGATGGACGCTGTTAACCGGATCACCAGTAACGCTTCCACCATCGTTGCCAACGCCGCTCGTAGCCTGTTCGCTGAACAGCCCCAACTGATCACCCCCGGTGGTAATGCCTACACCAGCCGTCGTATGGCCGCTTGCCTACGCGACATGGAAATCATCTTGCGTTATGTTACCTACGCTACCTTCTCTGGCGACGGCAGTGTTCTCGATGATCGTTGCTTAAATGGTCTTCGCGAAACCTATGTAGCTTTAGGAGTACCAGGAGCTTCCGTAGCTGCTGGCGTAAGCAAAATGAAAGAAGCTGCTTTGTCCATCGCTAACGATCGCAACGGTGTCACCCTCGGCGATTGCAGTGCTTTAATGTCTGAAATTGCCAGCTACTTCGACCGCGCCGCCGCTGCTGTCGCCTAGTCCCCAGGGCTAGTCTTAATTAAACCGTAGGAAACTTATTGCAAGATTATTGGGAGATACCAAACAATGAAAACCCCCCTTACCGAAGCCGTAGCAGCCGCTGATTCTCAAGGCCGTTTCTTAAGCAGCACCGAAATCCAAGTAGCTTTCGGTCGTTTTCGTCAAGCTTCTGCTAGCCTCACCGCCGCTAAAGCGTTGACCGAAAAAGCCAGTTCTTTGATCTCTGGCGCTGCTCAAGCCGTGTACAACAAGTACCCCTACACCACCCAAATGCAGGGGAATAACTTTGCGGCGGACCAACGCGGTAAAGACAAATGCGCTCGTGACATCGGTTACTACCTCCGCATGGTGACCTACTGCTTAGTTGCTGGTGGAACCGGTCCGATGGACGAGTACCTCATCGCTGGTATCGACGAAATCAACCGCACCTTCGACCTGTCTCCTAGCTGGTACATCGAAGCTCTCAAATATATCAAAGCCAACCATGGTTTAAGTGGCGACCCTGCGGTAGAAGCCAACTCCTATATCGACTACGCTATCAACGCTCTCAGCTAGTCCAATCGAAAAAACTGCTGGTCTGGAAAGACAGGAGGTTGTTAGCAAAAGGGTTAGCAATCACCTGTTCTTCCAGACCTTGTTATATCCATAACTAGCTTGAAGGCGGCCGAAAGACTGGGATTTGAACCCGACCGAGCCAGAAATCAACCGTCAAGGCGGCCAGGTAATCGAACTGATCCTCCCCTAGTTTTGAGCGGTCAGAAAATGATCATTTTTTTGTAGGAGAACTTTAGTGGCAATTACTACCTCAGCTTCTCGTTTAGGGACAACCGCTTTTAGCGAGGTTGCTCCCGTGGAATTACGTCCCGATTGGTCCCGTGATGACGCACAGGCGGTTATTCGCGCCGTCTATCGTCAGGTGCTAGGCAATGACTATATCATGCGTTCCGAGCGCCTTACCAGTGCCGAATCCTTACTCTGCAACGGTTCGATCACCGTGCGGGAATTCGTCCGCGCCGTGGCCAAATCGGAACTGTATAAGAACAAATTCTTCTACGGTAACTTCCAAACCCGCGTCATCGAACTTAATATCAAACATCTTTTAGGTCGCGCTCCCTACGATGAGTCGGAAGTGGTCTATCACCTCGATCTCTATGAAAACAAAGGATTCGAGGCCGATATCGACTCCTACATCGATTCCGCCGAATATACTGAAAACTTCGGCGATAGCATCGTTCCCTACTATCGCGGTTTTGCCACCCAACCCGGTCAGAAAACCGTGGGATTTACCCGGATGTTCCAACTCTATCGCGGTTATGCCAACAGCGATCGCTCTCAGATTGCCGGCAAAACCTCCCGTTTAGCGGTGGAATTAGCCCAAAACGGTGCTTCGGCAGTGGTCGGTCCCTCCGGTGGCAGCGATGGTTGGGCCTATCGTCCCTCTGCTCAACGCAACACCCCCAGTAAAGCTCTGGGTGGTAGTGTGGCCTATGGTGATGTGGGTAAGCTCTATCGCGTGGAAATTGCCGCTATTAGCAAACCGGGTTATCCCCGTGTCCGTCGCAGTAGCAAAGCGGTTATCGTCCCCTTTGAACAGTTAAATAACACCCTGCAACAGATCAACCGTCTCGGTGGCAAAGTTGCCAGCATCACCCCCGCTAGTTTGAACTAATTTTCTAGCTTAAGATAACTAAAAGTCTCCCGGGCAGCCGTCAGGTTCACCGGGAGACTTCTTTCTAGGGAACTGACAGAAATTGAACCTCAGCAGATCGAGCAAACCTGTAGAATGAAAATAGTTCTATCGTTTTAATGCCTGTGACTGTCACTTCGAGCGCTTTTGACTCTATCGATACTGCCTTAGCGGAAATCAAAGCCGGACGGGCTATTGTAGTAGTTGATGATGAGAATCGCGAAAATGAAGGAGATCTAATCTGTGCGGCCCAATTTGCCACCCCCGATATGATTAACTTCATGGCAGTGCAAGCTCGCGGTTTAATCTGTCTGGCAATGACGGGAGAGCGTCTTGATGCTCTCGAATTACCCTTGATGGTGACAAAAAACACCGATAGCAATCAAACCGCTTTTACTGTTAGCATCGATGCTGCTCCCCATTTAGGAGTTAAAACTGGCATTTCGGCAGAAGATCGGGCGAAAACCGTACAAGTTGCCATTAATCCGGTCACTCGTCCCGACGATCTCACCCGTCCCGGTCATGTCTTCCCGATTCGTGCTAAAGCCGGTGGAGTCTTAAAACGCGCCGGTCATACGGAGGCAGCTGTGGATCTGGCTCGATTAGCCGGGTTGTATCCAGCGGGAGTTATCTGTGAGATCCAAAATCCCGATGGTTCCATGGCCCGTTTACCGCAACTATTTGAATACGCTCGTCAACATAATTTAAAGTTAATTAGCATTGCCGATCTGATCAGTTATCGTTTAAAACACGATCGCTTTGTCCATCGGGAAACGGTGTGTGATTTTCCCAGTCAATTCGGCACGTTTCAGCTTTATGCCTACCGAAATTTATTAGATCAAACCGAACATATTGCGATTGTGAAAGGCGATCCCGCTCTCTTTGGTGATCAACCTGTAATGGTACGAATGCACTCAGAATGTCTGACCGGGGATGCTTTGGGATCCTTGCGTTGCGATTGTCGGCAACAGTTGCAAAGTGCCTTAAAAATGATTGAAAACAACGGTTTAGGGGTGGTGGTTTACCTGCGACAGGAAGGCCGGGGAATTGGCTTAATTAATAAGCTAAAAGCCTATTCTTTACAGGATATAGGGCTAGATACGGTGGAAGCCAACGAAAGGTTAGGATTTCCCGCCGATTTGCGCGATTACGGCATGGGAGCGCAAATGCTTAACGATTTGGGGGTGAGAAATATTCGTTTAATTACCAATAATCCGCGTAAAATTGCCGGATTAAAAGGCTACGGTTTGGAAATAGTCGAGCGAGTACCTTTGCTGATCGAGGCTAATGATTATAATTCCAATTATCTGGCCACAAAAGCGGAAAAGTTAGGACATCTATTCTTACAAACCTATCTAGTCACCATCGCTCTCAGTTGGGGGGAAAATCCGCCATCAATTTCGCAAAGATATCATCAATTAGAGAAATTACGGCAGTTAAGTCGCGCTAATCAATTATCTCTCCAAGAAGAAACCCGACCGGTAGCCAATGCCCTTTTTAATCGCGCCCCTTTGATCGTACATTTAGGTTTAGATATTCGTCAGGGTGTCAGCAGTAATTGGTATAAAAATCCTTCCCATCCTTACCTTTTGGTTATTGACAAGATATTAAATGACGTTAAAGATTGGTCGGAAATTGAACGCTTAGAATTTTTAATTTCCGACGGAGATGATTCGATGACGGGATTACAAATAAAACTCAATCGTCAAAAAATGTCCGATGAAGATTTCTCACAATTACCACAATTAGCTACCCAAATTATCTACAGTTTTACTCGTGATTCAGCCAAAAGTTAGTTTTCTATGACCAGAAAAGATCGTAACAGTTATAATTAAACAAAGCTAGTATAAAGGGGAAAAACTATGACAACTCTCGACATTTTACCGGAAGTTACCTGTCCCCCCACCGATTTATGGAGTGATGAACCACCCTTGGAAAGTGATTTACATCTGCAACAGATCATAATTCTTCTCAGTTGTCTAGAATTATTATGGCAAGAGAAAAACGATTACTATGCTTCTGGTAATCTGACTATCTACTATAACGAAGAACAACTGAAAAAACGTGATTTTTGTGGTCCTGATTTTTTTGTGGTTTTAGATACAGAAAAACGTCCCCGCAAAAGTTGGGTAGTTTGGGGAGAAGGGGGTAAATATCCCAATGTAATCGTGGAGATTCTTTCCGATTCTACGGCCAATATTGACCGCAATAAAAAGAAAATTCTCTATCAAAATACCTTTCGCACTCCTAATTATTTTTGGTTCGATCCTAATACCTTAGAACTGCAAGGATTTAGACTAATTGCGGGACAATATCAGGCTATTCCTGCTAATGAAAACGGCTATTTATGGAGTGAACAATTAGAACTATATTTAGGCATTTTTGACCGTAAACTGCGTTATTTTACCGTTGATGGTCAATTGGTTCCCACTCCCCAAGAAGCTGAATTAGAGCAAAGACAAGCAAAGGAACAGATTCTTTTAGAAAAGGAACAGGAACGACAAGCGAAGGAACAGGCTATCCTTGAAAAAGAACAAGCTATCTTAGAGAAGGAAAAATTAGCCCAAAAATTACGAGAATTGGGCATTGATCCCGAAACTATCTGATTGATCAATATCTCTAAGTAGTTAGGTGTTAAAGATTGTCAGTTTCCCCCCTTATTAAGGGGGGATTAAGGGGGGATCAAAGACAAAATTTATCTTCTATTTAATAGGTAATTCCTATCCTAGAAATGTTGGTAATTTAACCTTATTTTTCCTGTCTTTCTAAGGCTAATTGTACCAACTTATCGACCAATTTATCAAACTCTAAACCGGTGGCTTTCCAGAGTTGGGGATACATACTAAAGTTAGTAAACCCCGGCAGAGTATTAATTTCATTGATCAACACTTCCCCAGTATTTTCTACATAGAAAAAATCCACCCGCGACAATCCCGCAGCATCCACAGCTTTAAATGCTTCTACAGCCATTTCTCGCACTTGATTAGCAATTTTATCGGGAATATTAGCGGGAATCACCATACTCGATCGCCCGTCAGTATATTTAGTTTCGTAGTCATAAAAATCACTATCAAAAGTAATTTCTCCCACCAGAGAAGCTTGGGGATTATCATTACCTAAAACCGCACATTCGATCTCCCTTGCGGTTACTCCTGCTTCAACAATAATCCGTCGATCATAACTAGCAGCACTATCTAAAGCAGCCTCTAATTCTTGCCGGTTGCGTGCTTTACTAATACCCACCGAAGAACCTAAATTAGCCGGTTTAATAAAACAAGGATAGCCTATTTCCTCGGCGATTTGATCGCACAATTGCGGAAAAATACAGGGATTTGACCACACTTGCGAGCGGGTTATGGCCTTATACTTAACTTGGGGTAATCCAGCGGCTGCAAAAGCAGTTTTCATGGCAATTTTATCCATTCCCAAGCATGAACCCAGTACCCCACTACCCACAAAAGCAACCCGCATGAGAGTGAGTAATCCTTGCAAAGTGCCATCTTCTCCATTCGGTCCGTGGAGAATTGGAAACCAAACCTCGATTTCCCTCACTTCCGGGGGAAATTGCCAGATATTGACTTTTATATCACTCTCAATAGCTAGGGGTTGCCCAGAGGTTAAAATTTGTCTAGCAGTTGCTGCCGAATGCCAACAGCCATTTTTATCGATATAGAAGGGGATAACCGCGTATTTGTCAAGATTTTCGGGGTAATTAAAAGCTTGCAGGATCGATCGAGCCGAATTGATAGATACCTCGTGTTCTCCCGATCGACCACCAAACAACAATCCTACCTTGATCTTATCCATATTATCCTCTCTAGACCCAGCTAGATCCTAAATTAGAGTTCAACTATCATATATACTATGGGCGGAGTTGACAATAGTTGCCAATGATTTAGATGCAGCTGTTCCTCGTCAGATCGGGGTTTTAGCAAAACCTCAAGATAAATTAATTATCGACCGGGATGAAATTTGGTCGTTCTTTCCCTAAAAAAATCGATAATCACCTTGAAGCTATTCACCCCCCGAAATTGAATGATTATTTAGCTAATTTTTCCAGTTTTTTCTTATTTTTCTGAAGTTTTAAGGCTAAATTACCATGATGTTCGGGATAGTAAACGTGCAAGAATTCGATAAAATCCTCGATGGTACAAGGTTGATGAAATCCCCCTAAATTACCGTGGAATTCTTGGTGAATTTCTTCTTTAATAGTCACCAAATTCAGATCTAATGTCGCTAGATGGGGATATTTCTGGACAGAGTAAAGATGATGGACAGCGAGATTAAATTTTACATCTTTATCCGGTTTTTGCCCTGTCACCTGACAAGTGTTTTTATCTCTAGTTTTAGCTCGTTTTTTAGCCTTTTCAATCTCGATTTTTTGTTTGGTATCGTCATCTAGATGTTCCTGAATTTCTTTAAAGGCAAGAGGAAACTCCATTGCAATCGTTTTACACATTTCTTGGCGCGATTTATTCGTCAAAGTTTCACTCATGGATTTAGAAATCATCACTATTCCACTTTCAGAGAACCAAAACTCTCTTTTTTCATCTTCGTAAAAATCTACTCCTAATTCTAGAGGTTTATCAGTTCTTTGCTGAAGATGATTCACGGTTTTATTTAGCTTGGCTCCATTAGTTTCTAAAATTCGCCGTAAACTCTGTTTATGAATCATAGCCACTCCTTGATAAACTTGAATTTCGCCAGAGTCAATGAGTTCAGCAAAAATTAATTTTCGTGCCAAAGAGCGACGAATTTTTTGATCGTGCTTAGTAAAAAATTCTTTAAATTTGTAGAAAATTCCTCGCTTTTCATTCTTCTCGATATAGGAAGCAATTTTAAAAGCACCTTTAGGGGAAAAGTTACGGAGTTTCTTCTCCTTATTGACAAATTGATAATCGTCACCCTCAACTAAATCCCAATCATCATTAGGATCAGCATCAAAAAAGCTAACGATTTCATCCAATCTCTTATGAGAAATGGAAAGCCATTGAATTAGTTCAGCTTCTCTGATAGTAAAAATTTCTTTTTTGCGAGGCATAATTATTTTATCTCCGTGGTGATAGACTTATACATCACAGTCAAACGATCAAAGATGTGAGAGTTTCCTGTTTCTTGGTTATCGGGATGATAGATCTTAGAAAGACGATAATAGGCATTTTTAATGTCTTCCTTGCTGGCAGTATTTGGATCAAGATCGAAAACACGATAGGGACGAAAATATTTAAAAATATTGATACCGTTGATACAATCTTTCCCCTGTTCGTAATCTTCTTCGGGAAGAATACCGATATATTTCCTGTAGATAACCTCCCAACTTTCTCGCTGAGATAAATTGATGTTATCAAAGGCTCTAGTAGCCATTTGAAACATACTCGATTTTTTTAATTCTGTGGTATTGCTAACCTCAAAATAGGCATAAACTGCCTGTTTAAGTTGCGTTAGAGTTAAAGGTTTAACTTTTGGGCCTGTGGTGGTGGTGGCTGTAGTTTTTGATTTAGTTAACGATGGTTTAGGAGACTTTTTACGGTGGTTTTTGATGACAAAATCGGCAAAATCTTCGAGAATACGACTTTCGATCGAGTATTGCTCACAGATATGACTAATCTGCTCTAAAATGAGCGAGTTAAGAGGATTAGTGGTCATAATTTCCCTAAGAAGCTGCAAAAAATATAGCCTTTCCTATCAAGATGAGGTGTAGGCTAATTTGGTATGAACGACCGACGACTGACTCCCGAAAACTTCCTATCCTAAATTAATGACACTGCTGTGTCCACTTTGTCCAGTGGTTAATCATAAAAAAATTGCTGGGATATTATAGATTTAAGTCGATAATTGCAATGAAAACTCAAATCTGATCACTGATAACTGGTCACTGATAACTGGTCACTGATTAGGTACTAAAGTATTTAGCGGTGGGGTGATAGGTGATAATGGCGGTGGTGGATTGTTCTGGGTACAATTGTTCGCTTTCGTCCATATACATCCCAATGCGATCGCATCCTAACAGATTTAATTGCTTGTATTGGTCCTGAATATTGGGACAAGCGGGATAGCCGAAACTATAGCGAGAACCCTGGTAACGCTGTTGCAGTATATCGCGGATATTATCGGGATCGAACTCTGCGAAACCTAACTCGCGACGGATGCGGGTATGGGTCCATTCGGCCATGGCTTCGGCGGTTTGCACAGCCATACCGTGATAATAGAGGTATTCGGTATATTCGTTGGCATCAAAGAGAGATTTAGCGTATTCTGTGGCGATTTCCCCCACTGTCACCGCTTGCATCGGGAAAACGTCGATGATACCGGATTCCTGCGGGGCGAAAAAGTCAGCAATACAGAGACGACGACCAGATTTCTGGCGCGGAAACTCAAAAATGGCGATCGGTTGCAGATTTTCGGGTTTTTCGCCTGCTTGTATCGATTCGGGATCGTAAATTAACAGGGAATTACCGGACGACTGACAGGGAAAATAACCATAAATTAATGTAGGGTTGAGTAAATTTTCCTTGACAATTTTCTCTTTCCATGCTGCTAGAATTGGATGAACTTTTTCCTGTAAAAACTGGTCGTATTCTTGCTTCGATTGGCTTTTGGGTTTGCGGAATTGCCATTGACCGACAAATAAAGCTTGTAGATCTAAATACCAGAAAACCTCCTCGATGGGAATTTCTGCTGCTGTTAATATTTTAGTACCCCAGAAGGGCGGTGTTGGTCGGGGAATATCAACTGCCACCGCTTCGGACCGACGGGTATCAATAACTAATTCTTGGTTGATGCTGCCATCGGTAAAAATAGTATCGGGATTAACCTTTAATTCTTCGGCAACAACCAGGGTTTTTTCTGCCTCGGCAAACTTCCCTAAAAAGCCTTGACTATCATCCCATTGACCGCCAGCTTTAGCGGGCATTAATTTATCCATAAAATGCAGGTCAGAGAAGGCATCTTTACCATAGATAACCTGTCCCTTGTAGGTTTTTTGACAGTCATCATGGACAAATTTGGGAGTTAAAGCTGCCCCGCCAAGGATAACGGGAACGGTGATTCCTTTTTCGTTAAAAACCTCTAGATTTTCCTTCATAAAAGCCGTCGATTTCACCAATAAACCGCTCATGGCGATACAATCGGCCTTATGTTCTTGGTAGGCTTCGATGATATTTTCTACAGGTTGTTTAATGCCCAAATTAATCACCCTATAGCCGTTATTGGTCAAGATAATATCAACTAAGTTTTTACCAATATCGTGAACATCCCCTTTAACTGTTGCGATAATAAAAGTCCCTTTGGCATTATTATCCCCCTCTTTTTTCTCCATAAAGGGTTCTAAAAAAGCAACGGCCGCTTTCATAGTTTGGGCCGATTGGAGAACAAAAGGTAACTGCATTTGTCCCGAACCAAATAACTCACCCACCACCTTCATCCCATCCAGGAGAAAGATATTAATAATATCTAGGGGTGGATAGTCCTGTAAAGCTTGCTTTAAAGCCTCTTCCAGTCCCAATCTTTCCCCATCAATAATATGCTGTTTTAAGCGTTCCTCCACGGGTAAATTAGCATTAGTAGAGGGGTCTTTTTTAGTAGTTTTACCCGCAAATAATTCGGTTAATTTGGTCAGGGGATCATAGACACATATATCGCCCTCAAAACGACGATTATCATAGATTAAATCCCGACAAATTTGCTGATATTCTGGTTCAATTTTTGCCAAAGGAAGAATCTTATTGGCGCTGACAATTGCGCCATCCATCCCCACCTGCATCGCTTCGTGAAGGAAGACGGAATTTAATACCTGACGCGCTGCTGGATTCAACCCAAAAGAGATATTAGACACACCTAAAAGAATGTGACATTCGGGCAGTTCTTGGCGAATTCGACGCATTGCTTCGATAGTAGCCTTGCCATTTTCTCGGTCTTCTTCGATACCAGTAGAAATCGGTAAAGCTAGAGGATCAAAAAAGATTTCGTAGGGGGGAATTCCGTATTCTATCGCCCCATAATAGGCCCGTTTAGCTATCTGGAATTTTTTCTCGGCAGTGCGTCCCATTCCTTCTTCATCAATGGTTCCAATTACTACCCCCGCGCCGTATTTTTTCGCTAAATCCAAGACTTGATAAAAACGCGGTTCCCCGTCTTCGTAGTTAGTAGAGTTGAGGATACATTTACCCCCCGCTACTTTTAACCCCGCTTCCATTTTTTCCCATTCGGTGGAATCTAACATTAAAGGTAGGGTGACATTATTAACTAAACGAGAGGCTAATTGGTGCATATCGCGCACCCCATCCCGGCCCACATAATCGACGTTGACATCGAGAATATGCGCTCCTTCTTTTACCTGCGCTTTCGCCATCGATACTAAACTATCCCAGTCTTCAGCATTGAGCAGTTCCCGACATTTTTTAGAACCACTGGCGTTTAATTTTTCCCCGACAATCAGAAAAGAATTATCTTGAATATAGGGTTGGGTACTGTAGATAGAAGCGGCGGAGGGTTCATAATGATAATGACGAGATTTCGGAGTTAAACCCTGACTTAGTTCCGCTAAAGCTTGAATATGGTCGGGACGAGTACCACAACAACCGCCGATAATTTGTACTCCCAAATCTTCAATAAAGTGCATTAAAGCCATTTTTAATTCTAGGGGAGTGAGGCGATAATGCGCTTGACCGCCGACATTTTCCGGTAAACCAGCATTAGGAATACAAGAAACAATAAAAGGGGAATTTTCCGAGAGATATTTAATATGGGGTTTCATTAAATCGGGACCAGTGGCGCAGTTAAGTCCCAAAATATCAATTTTATAGGGTTGTAAAATAGAGACAACGGCGTTAATTTCCGTTCCTACTAACATCGTTCCCATGGTTTCCATCGTCACCGAAACCATCAGGGGCAATCGTTGACCTTTTTTCTGAAATACTTCTTCAATAGCATTTAAAGCCGCTTTAATTTGCAGGACATCCTGACAGGTTTCTACTAATAATAAATCTGCCCCGCCATCATACAGACCCTCTACCTGTTCCACATAGGCATTTTTGAGCGTATCAAAGTCAATA
This sequence comes from Microcystis aeruginosa LEGE 91341, assembly GCF_015206885.1. Taxonomy (GTDB): domain Bacteria; phylum Cyanobacteriota; class Cyanobacteriia; order Cyanobacteriales; family Microcystaceae; genus Microcystis; species Microcystis aeruginosa_H. Next base: position 11,781 of record NZ_JADEXY010000067.1, read on the forward strand.
TGACCCAAAGTGGGCAGTTTTGTCCCCGGCCCCATGGAACCCGCCACAAAACGGGGTTTTTCGGGAGTAGAGTATTTATTAGCGCAAGCTTTGGCCAGTTCGGCGGCACTTTTGTTGAGATAATAGGCTTGATCGGCTAAATCGTACTCGGCTAAAACTATCGAGGTTCCCCCGAAGGTGTCGGTTTCAATCACATCCGCACCCACGGCTAAAAAGGCTTCGTGGACTTTCGCTACGGCGCTAGGTTTCGTATGGACAAGATACTCGTTACAACCTTCGTATTCTGCCCCACCAAAGTCCTCAGCCGTCAGATTTTGGCTTTGTAGGGAAGTTCCCATCGCTCCATCAAAGACGAGGACGGGATGCTTGGGACCGTTGAGATAGTCAAGAAAGGGGCTATTCATAGAGAGATTGACTACTATAGTGTTTTGAAAGTTTATGCTTCATCGATCATCTAGGCTATCACAGAAGCCGTGTACTTAGTTTTTGACTGGTATTGTTCGACTTTTTCGGTTAGGGTAAAAGATGCAGCAAATTGGAATCAGCGACGATGGGAAAGATTAATTTATTGGTCACTGCCACCTCTAAGGATTGGATAGAACAGGCAATTAATAATTTAGAGATTATTCTACTCGATCATTCCCATTGTGAGCGAAAAGCGGCAGGAGTAGCCTTAAATCTCATGTTTCGTTATCCTTCCTACGCTTCCCTGGTGCGGAAATTGACAGCGATCGCACAAGAGGAATTAGAACATTTTGAACAGGTCAATCAATGGTTAGATAAATGGGGAATTCCCCTCGCTCCCTTAAATTCTCCCCCTTATGGTGCTAAATTAAAGGCGCAGATTCGCCACCAAGAACCCGATCGCCTTTTGGACTCTCTGTTAATATCAGCTTTAATTGAGGCGCGTTCCCACGAAAGATTGGGTTTATTGGGAGAATATTGTCCCGATCCTCAATTAGCTCAATTTTATCGCGGTTTAATGGCTTCCGAAGCCCGTCATTATGGTATTTATTGGCTATTAGCAGCGGATTATTTTGAACGGACAGTGATCGAGCAACGTTTAGAAACCCTAGCGGCGATCGAAAGTGAGATTTTAGCCAATCTGCACCCGGAACCTCGTATTCATAGTTGATTGCACTAATAGGGACAAACCCTATCTAAATTACTCGTTCAACTCAATTTCTCTCTTAGAAAAGGGTAAATCTTGATTGATTGCCTCGATTTCTTCCTGTTCCATTTGATTAATTTCTTGGATATAATTGCGGAGAATTTGAGTCATTTTGCCATGATAAAAACGGTGTAAACTATGATTAGCAGTAGCGGGAAACCCCCGTCTTTTTTTATGTTGTCCTCCCGCACCGGGGTCAAACATGGTAATATTTTGACTAATTGCCCAATCGATCGGTTGATAGTAACAAGCTTCAAAATGTAAACAGTCATATTCTTGAAAACTGCCCCAGTAACGACCATAAAGATTAGTATCTTTGCGAATACAAAAAGATAAACCCACCGGTTTGGTATCCTTTTCATTCTGGTAGGCAGTAATCAAAACCACTCGCTGACGATAATTCGGATATAATTGTTCAAAAAATTTCTGTGTCAGATATTTACTTCCCCAGTAAAATTTATCACAGGTACTGCTATAAAACCGATAAATTAACGGGAATAAATGATGGGGAATTTCTTCGGCAGCTAGAGTTTTAATAATTAACCCCGCATTAGTAACCGCTTTCCGTTCCCGTTTAATGTTGCGGCGTTGATTAGCATTAAAAACCGTCAGATAATCTTCAAAACTTTGGAAACCTTTGTTATTCCAGATATAACTATGGTGCAACCAGGGAGTAAAGCCAAAATTTTCCATTAAAATTCGCCATTGGGGATCCACAAAAAGAAAATGACAACCCGACAGATTATTTTGATCGCAAAAATGATCAATCGCCGCTATCATTAAAGCAGTAATCTCCAGTTCATTTTCCCCCGGAGCAATTAAAAAACGATAACCCACCGCCGGAGTAAAAGGGGTCATTCCTAACAGTTTCGGATAGTATCTAATCCCCAAACGATGGGAAAGATCCGCCCATTGGTGGTCAAAGACAAATTCACCGTAACTATGACTTTTAATATACAAAGGAGCGGCGGCAATTAACTCAGTACCGCGCCAAACGGTTAGATGAGCAGGTTGCCACCCCGTGCGTCCCGTGGCACTGCCAGAAGTTTCGATATTATGTAACCATTGCCACTCTAGAAAGGGAGTAGTTAGGGGTTGAGCGAGAGCATCCCATTTTTGTTGGGGAATCTCACTCATTTTATCAATCCAAGCGACAGAATATTGAGGTTTAAGCTGTTCTACCATGGGACAAGATAAGTCAACCTTTTTATTTAAGGTAATCTAGTTTTGAGATTTGTGGGAATCTCGTTCAAGGGAATAATGTAGGAAAATTTCTGCTTCCACGGTTTCCACGCTCAAAAGTTGTAATTTTCTGGCAGAATCAGCCAGAAATCCAGTTCCTCCTAGGGGAGTTGCCGCTTTATTGCCTCCTAACAGCAACGGACAAATGGTTAGATAGATTTCATCGATTAAATCTTCAGCTAAAAGAGAGGCAATTAATTCACCTCCTCCCAGAATCGCCAGTTTTTTGATACCTAGGGCGGTAAATTGACTAAAAATAGCCTTCCAATCACCGCAGACTAAGACAAGCTCAAATAAACCCCGATTTTCCCATGCCGCCACTTTTTCCGCTGCCGTGATTAACCAGCGTGGGAAAGGCTGCTGAAAAAATTTCATCCGGGGATCAAGCTGGCCTGAATGAGAACAAACGATCTGTATCGGCTGCGGAGATAATCCCCGTTGTTGACGGTATGCGAGAAAATCGCCATGACGGATAGGAAGACTGGTGTGATAAGCACGCAGGGTGTTAGCACCGAATAAAGCGGCATCCATGCGCGATAAATGTTGTTCTAGACGCATTTTATCGGTAGCAGAGGCAAATCTGGCCGCTGACTGGTAAGCGTCGGCAATTTTACCATCGGCACTCATGGCTAAAATAACGGTGGTGTGAGGATGATTCATGGCAAATGATGAGGGATATCACCGGGTCAGATTGGTGAATACGCTAGTATAGTCTGGAGTTTGATAGCAAGAATCAAACCGATTTCTGCCTATGTCTATCGGTCAATCCTCCTTTCGTCGTATTCTGCTCTCTCGCTTACTCCTAGTCAGTGTACCTGTACTACTGATGGGAGTTTATGTCACCTATCGTAAGGCGCGATCGGCTTTTTTGGAAACGGCCCGTCAAAATCTCACCGAAAGTGCCATCAGAAAAGCAGATAATATTGAGCAATCAATTCAACTTTTGCGGGCCAATCTAATCACTGCGGGGGAAAGTCTGGTTTTAAAACAGGGAACCTTAGCCGAAAAAGAAACTTTTTTACAAGAATTCACGGCGCAGCTTCCTAATCAGATTAACTGTCTAGAATTAATTGATATTAAAACCAAGAAAACTTTATTAAATCGAGCCTGTGAACCAGAAACTATCAAGGTTTTGCCTCTAGAAAGATGGACAAAAAAACAGACTAGCTTTGCTGGAAACATCGAAAATATTTTAGTGAGAGGTTTACCTCGACAACTTTTAACCAAATCTCCGAATAATAATCGTCAATTAGAATTAGTTTTTGCTGTTCCCATCTACGATAATCAAGGACAATTACAATCTAGTCTGATTCTGCAAACTTCTCTACTTTACCGGGAGAAGGTTTTACCCGGTTCTTTATCCGGTTATCCCGTGGTTATTTCTGAAAATGGCATTATTCTTGCTCATCCCTATTTTGATCGCATTGGTAGCCATATCAGTCAAGAAGCTGATGCGGAACGTCTCAATCTGATCATCGATAATGCTGTCAGAGGTCAGCAGAGATTTCTCCATTTATTTTCTTTCGAGAAATATGGCAAAGAATTAGTCGCTGGTTACAGTTCCCTCCCCAGTCCAGTTACGGGAGAATCATCCCAAAAATGGATAGTTTTAGCCATTAGTTCCCTCTCCCAATCTCTCGCTCCTCTACAACAAATTTGGGAGGCAATTTTTTATCTGATTTCTGGTTTATTATTAGCTTATTTAGTAGCTATTGTACTTATTGCTAGGGATTTAGCTATACCTTTAGAAAAACTGCGAGATTATGCCTTAAATATTCAGAAAATTCCTTCCCAAAAGATTACACCACAAAATTTTAATATTCGAGAAATTAATCAGTTAGCCTCGTCCCTAGAGGAAATGCTCGAAAGGTTACGTCTTTGGGGAGAGGAAATAGTTAAGAGTCGGCAAGAAGCGGAAAATGCTAATCAATTAAAAAACCAATTTTTGGCCAATACTTCCCACGAATTACGCACCCCTCTTAATGGTATTATTGGCTCAATTCGTTGCGTTATGGATGGATTTTGTAACAGTGAGCAGGAGGAAAAAGAATATCTGCAACAAGCGGATAAGGCAGCCGTACATCTGTTGGAAATTATTGATGATATTCTCAGTATTGCTAAAATAGAAGCGGGCAAACTTTCTGTTAATCCTGAACCAGTAGATTTACATCAGATTATCAATGAAGTTATTAATTTACAAACAGCTTCGCTGGAACGTAAGCACTTAAAATTCAATCGAATTTTGTGTCCAGAAAATCTGATAGTCTATGCTGATCCCACTAAATTAAAACAGGTAATTTTAAATGTTATTTCTAACTCAATTAAATTTACTGATACAGGCAAAATTTCTTTGATAACTCACTTAGAATATCCACAGGCTATTATTACTATAATCGATACAGGAATCGGTATAGACCCCCAGCAACAATCAAAATTATTCCGTCCTTTTGTGATGATTGATGGTTCCACAACGAGAAAATTTAGCGGTACGGGTTTAGGATTAGCTATTTCTAAGAATTTGATGAAAATGATGGGGGGAGATATTACTATCTCTAGTCAAGGTCAAGGTTTAGGAACAACTGTGGAAATTATTCTTCCTCTGGTGGGGGAAAGAAAGCTTGATTTTACCCCAGAGGAAAACTCATCTTTGCCGATTCTTCCCTCTCCCTCTCTTAAAAACTAAAATATCTCTATTTAACTACTGTAATTTCTGGGCAACTTAGTTTATAGTTCCTCTAAACTTTCTACAGGTAAATTAACCACCTGATAAGCACCAAAAACCTTGATCGCATCGGTATAATTTGTTAATTCTTCTAAAGTTTCTGCGATTAAATGCTGTTGATCCAGATTAATTTCTAGATCAATAAAAAATATGTATTCCCCTAAAGATCGTTTAGTTGGTCGCGATTCAATCCGAGATAAATTAAGCTGACGTTTGGCAAAAACTTCTAAAGGTTTGACTAAAGCACCGGGTTGATCTAAAACTTGAAAAGCGAGGGACATTCGCTCCCCTTGGGGATGGGAAGTTAAAGCCATTACCCAAAAACGGGTACAATTATCGGGATAATCATTAATTGGTTTTATTAATATTGGTACATGATAGAGTTTTGCTGCCCGGGGGGAAGCAATAGCGGCCGAATTAGCCTCTCGATCGAGAATTTGAATCGCTTCTGTGGTAGAATTGGTAGGAATAATTGGCACAGTAGGTAAATTATTTTCTAGCCATTTTTGACATTGAGCTAAAGCTTGGGGATGGGAGTAAACGGTGGTAATTTCTGTTAGCGATTGTCGAGGAGATAGAAGTGCATGGGAAATCGGTAAAACTAATTCTTGTTGAATCTGTAACCCAGGTAATTGCCATAAAGCATCAAGAGTCATTACCACACTTCCTTCGGTGGAATTTTCCACCGGGACCACTGCTAAATCGGCCTGATTTTGGACAACAGATCGCAGGGCCAGGGCAATGCTAGGATAGGGTATTAATTGATGAGGCTGGGGTGGTAAACTGTTAGCATAGGCTAAAGCGGCTGTTTCTGAATAGGTTCCCACTGGCCCCAGATAAGCGATCTTTACAGTCATTGAAATTATCCCCGCAAGCAATTTTTTCTAGCTATTACAGCCTTTCTCATAAATATCAAGTATAACCTAATTCAACCACAGTTTTCAGTTGATAATTGGGTAAAGTAGCCATATAGTAGGGAACCTTTTTAGCTAACTCTAGGGTACAGGTAATTTTTTTAACTTTGCTTTTACCGCCCAAAAATTTACAATCATAACTAGCATTGTGAAAAACCTTTTCTATCCAGTCAACCAACAGGATTTTAGTGATAAAATAGTCAGTAAGGTCCGGTTGATCGAGAACATCCAAAATTGTCACCCGCTCCCCGGTTAAGTCCGTGGAATTAGCCAGAATTTGAATCAGAGACAAACGGGGAGTCTTGCTATTTTAATCGGCCACTTCCGTATCTAGCCAAAGAATGGGAAAATGACAAAAGTGATCGATCGCATTCCTAATAGCGTCGGATTCCGTTAAATAAGACATGGTTGCAGAGGCTGAAAAATGTATCAAAAAATCTTGATAGCAGTAGATTTATCAGAGATGGGAGACAGTGTTTTTAAGGAGGCTGTATCCTTAGCTAGTAAGTACGAAGCTAACCTTCTACTACTGCACGTCCTTTCCCCTGAAGAAGATTATAGCCCTTTACCGATTCCACCCAACTTAGCCGATATTTACCCCGCCCAGGGCAATGATCTGACTCTCGATTTTTGGCGGCAACAATGGGAAGAATTCGAGCAGAAAGGGGTGGCTATGTTGCAAAAAAGAGCTAATCAAGCGGGAGAAATGGGTGTAAAGGGAGAATACCGGCAAATTTACGGTCATGCAGCCAAAACTATCTGTAAAGTGGCGCAAGAGGAAAATATTGATTTAATTGTCATCGGTCGGCGTGGGCGATCGGGCCTAGGAGAGTTATTCTTAGGTAGTGTGAGTAATTATGTTCTCCATCATGCCCCCTGTTCCGTCTTAATTGTTCAACATCCTCAGGACTAAAAATTCCTGTTAGCGATTCCCCCCTAAAATCCCCAAACGATTAAAAGGAAAAAAGCGAAAAACCGCCCTACCAATCACGTTATTTTCCGGTAAAAACCCCCAGATATGGGAGTCATTGCTATTATTGCGATTATCTCCCATGACAAATAAGTTATTTTCCGGCACGAGCAAAGGCATTAAATTATATTGAGGCGGTTCGAGAATATAATCCTCTGCCAAGGGTTGATTATTCAGATAAATTTTGCCCTCCTTGACAGCAATCACATCCCCTGCGGTGGCAATCACTCTTTTAATAAAAGCTTGATCCTTTTGATATCCCTGTAATTGTAATTGTGCCGGCGGTTCAAAGACGACGATGTCCCCCCGTCGAGGAGGATGGAAATCGTAGGAAAGTTTTTCCACCACTAAGCGATCGCCCTGTTCTAAAGTGGGTAACATAGAATCCGAGGGGATAAAACGAGGTTCAGCCACAAAAGTGCGAATCAGTAGGGCTAAAACTAAAGCTATAGTGATAATTTGCAGATTTTCTCGAATAGAAGCCCAAAAACTCTTGGATTTGTCCTTATTAATTTCTTGCTCTTGCATTATTGCCCAGATGATGGTTGGTTTAACTTAGCTTTCGCTTGCTGCCAGAAAACTGTTAATTCCTCTAGTGTATAGTCATGGAGAGGCTTTTCTGCCACAGATTCCACTAGGGAAAAACGTTGAATAAAACGCAGATTAGTCTCTTGTAAAGCGATACTGGGGTCTAAATCATACCAGCGAGCAAGATTGACAATAGTAAAGAGTAAATCGCCTAATTCGGCCTGTTGATGCTCTTTATCGTCCGATTCTAGGGACTCTTGCCATTCTGCCAACTCTTCGCCAAATTTTTCCCAGACTCCCGCGATATTTTCCCACTCAAAACCGACTCGCGCTGCTTGCCGAGAAATTTTCATCGCCCCGACCAAGGGTGGTAAAGTTTGGGCATAACGGGTTAATTTGCCGCTAATAGTCGGGTCATTTTTTTCCTCAGCTTTGATTTTCTCCCAATTTTGACGCACCTGTTCGGGATTTTCTAGGGATAGCTCTCCGAAAACGTGGGGATGACGACGAATTAATTTATCAGTGATGCCTCTAGCCACTTCTTCTAGGCTAAAATTACCCTCATCGCTGGCAATTTGGGCTTGTAAAACCACCTGTAGCAGTAAATCGCCTAATTCCTCGGCAATGGCAGTTTTATCACCACTTTTAATCGCTGCTACCACCTCATAAGCTTCTTCGATAACGTAGGGAATCAGGGTTTCCGGGGTTTGCGCTAAATCCCAAGGACAGCCGCTTTCTGGATCTCGTAAACGGGCAACAACGCTGATTAAATGGTTTAATGCCTCTAAGATGGCCTTGTAACTGGGATTGTCGGTTTCTGGAAGGCTAGACATCGATTTTTTCCGGTTTTCTCGCCCATTATACCAGTTAGTTATCAGTTATCAGTGATCAGATTTGAGTTTTCAGTTAACTGATTACTGTTTAAGTAGTCTTGCAAAATAAATTTCCTAGTGAAGATAGGCAAGAGGCACTCATGCAAAAGGCAAAAGCTTTATCGAAATGTGTAACTAATTTTGCTTAGGTACTTATCGATCACAGCAAAAAAGCTCTCATCTCCCTATCTTCTAATATTCAGTTATAGCCTTTCTCATAATAGATGAAGTTTAACCTAATTTGATTGAAGACCGACTCCCCAAAACGAAAACTTTGTACCTCACCATTTAGATAACTGCTTTAGCTCAATAACGATGAAAAAACCCGGGGAAACCGGGTTGCATTAGCTTGGAGTGTGTATAATCAACCGATAAGGCAGTTGAAAACTTAAATAAATCTAAATAGAAAAAAGGGAAGCAATTCCGCTGTAAGAAAATCAGATTTAATGAATCATCCCGCAAGTTAGGGGACAAGAAGCATAAACAGCTTGATGAGAGGTTTTTACCTCACCGTGTAACCAGTGCAGCCAGCTAACTTCATGGGGATGAACACCTTTTGCTGCTAACAAAGCGGCACTAATTAGGATAGCCAAAATGTTAATACCAATAATCATTCCCGCCACTAAAAGCACGGAACTAACCGGTAAAACTGACTGTAAGATAATCGCAGACAATGCCCCCACTGTCATCATCAATACTACTAAAGGAAATCCCACTACTAATAAACAGACAGTGAGGACGAAACTCCAGAGAAGAAAGCTTTTTAGCATTGCTAAAGAAACGTGTCCCCAGTTATTTCTTGCGGTTAATTGCATCTTCCTGACCTCTTACAAACTTGGTGGTCTAACTTTTCTGCACGTCGGCTCAAAGTTGATGAAGACCAGTATAGGAAAAACACCGAAGAAAATGAGCTATTCGCAATATAAATTTACAATCATCGCCGATCATCTATGTTATGTGTATCGAACTATTACAAAAATCGGACAGAGGTGTCGAAAACTTTACAATCGGTTTTCCTTGATCCCCAATCCAGTTTCCTACTGAAATCCTTGATCCCCGTCGATAATCCTTTCTTGTCTCCCTGTCCTCAGATTTTTCCGCGTCTCCTTGTAACAAATATTTACAATTACTTCTAGAATTCTCAGAAAATAGGTGGACGACAGTAACCAGTAATCAGTCACCAGTAATCAGTAAACTGAAAACTCGCATTTGTCACAGAATTGACATCTGGCTGTTATAGTCCTGACAAATCAGAGTTATATGCTAGAGTTAATCCAGCAAAGGAATAAATTATTTCCCCTAGCCCAGCTTTCCTCAAGCTTCCCACACAGGGTCTAGGGGAAGTTTATTTTTCTGCCCATGAGGAAAACCGCTACCCGGCCCGAAAAGAAAATTTTTCTAGAACTTGACAAGCCTTGACAGCAGGGAAGACAGTCAGGCAGACTGATCTAAACAGGTTTTTGGAGCGAAAATATAGTTTCTTGCCCTTCTGTCTCCCTAAACACGGTCTTAGCTCTGATGACGAGCATAATCATCCTGAAAACGCACTATATCATCCTCTCCTAAATATTCCCCATTCTGCACTTCAATTAATACCAATTTGATTACCCCGGGATTTTCCAGACGGTGAGCGGTACACTGCGGCACATAGGTGGACTGATTAGCACCGAGAATTTCCTCGTTATCTCCACAGGTGACTTTTGCCGTCCCCGAAACGACAATCCAGTGTTCACTGCGATGGTAGTGCATCTGTAAACTGAGACGATGACCCGGATTCACTTCAATCCGCTTGATTTTATAACCAGGACCCTCCTCTAGGGTGGTGAAGGAACCCCAGGGCCTAAATTCCGTTGCTGCCGATTCTACGCTCGAAATAAGCTGAAATGGTGCCACATCTTGGGCTGCGATCATTATATTATGTCTCCATTGCTAGGTCTGATCTTAGTCCAAGATAGCAGCAAAAACCCTAGATGGCATCTAAATCAGTGATCAGTAAACAGTAAACTGAAAACTCACATCTAATCACTGATCACTGATTCACTCTTCGTCGCTGTTGAGAATACGGGGAACCCGGAAATAATCCCCTTCTGGAGCCGGCGATTCCTGCACTAAGACCTCGTGATTGGGATAAAGTCTATTACTATCAGCGCGAGTGATATTTTGAATTTCGATCGCTCGCGTGGTGGGGAGCACATTTTCCGTGTCTAATTCGCTTAACTGCTCGAAATAATCCAGTATCCCGCTTAATTGCCCCGCAAATTGTTCTTCTTCAGCGGTGGTGATTTCTAAACGGGCTAAATGGGCGATTTTTTCAACTGTTGCTCGATCGATCATGGGAGAAATGGGGTGTGGGGTGTGGGG
>NZ_JADEXY010000068.1 GCF_015206885.1 Microcystis aeruginosa LEGE 91341
GGGGAAATGAGGAAGCGGGGGAATGGGGAAGTGGGCAATTTTAACTAAAACCCTAACACCCTACAACCCTAAAACCCTAACACCCTAACACCCTAACACCCTAACACCCTTTTCACCGAGAAAATTATGACTATTAATACGCAAACTGTTACGATTTCTAACAAAGATATTGACATAGACGCTTATTTAGCCATTCCCGATCGAGTGGGAATTTATCCAGCAATTATCGTGATTCAGGAAATATTCGGCGTAAACGACCATATTCGCGATGTTACCCGCAGAATTGCCCAAGAAGGCTATATAGCGATCGCTCCTGCCATTTATCAGCGATTTGCTCCCGGTTTTGAAACGGGGTACAGTATGGCAGATATCGAAATCGGTCGTCAGTACAAAGAACAAACCAAAGCAGCCGAATTACTCAGCGATATCCAGGCCACCATCGATTATCTTTATAGTTTGCCACAGGTGCAAAAAACCGGTGTCGGTACGATCGGTTTTTGTTTTGGTGGTCATGTGGTTTATCTTGTCTCCACTCTAGAGGATATCAAAGTTACTGCCTCTTTTTACGGTGCAGGAATCACCACGGGAACCCCCGGGGGTGGTCAAGGGACAGTGAAGGTGACTCCCCAAATTAAAGGGACAATCTACGCATTTTTCGGGACGTTAGATACCAGTATTCCTCAAAAGCAAGTGGATGAGATAGAACACGCATTAACCCGTTATCAAATCCCCCATCGAGTTTTCCGCTATGAAAATGCCGACCATGGCTTTTTCTGCGACCAAAGGGCTAGTTATAATGCTAAGGCGGCCAAATCTGCCTGGGGTCATGTGCTAGAGTTATTTAGCCTTCTTAAATCTTAATGGTCTGACTCCTCAAGCTTCAGCTTACACTGGAAGCAGTTCGAAATCACATTTGTAACCATTATATCTATCATGACACCGAACCCAGCCTTTTCCATGGACGATTTTGCCAAAGCTCTTGATCAATACGATTATCAATTTGAAAAAGGGCAAATCGTGCGCGGGAGAGTCGATCAACACACCTCCGATGGAGCATACATCGATATTGGCGGCAAATCCTCCGCTTTTATTCCTTTAAGGGAAATTTCCCTAGAAAATGTTATTTCTATTGCTGAAGCTTTACCCATAGGTGCAGAATTCGATTTTCTGATTACCCGTGGACAGGATGCGGAAGGACAAGTTACCCTATCTCTGCGGCAATTATTACTGCAAAAAGCTTGGGAAAATGTCAGGGAAATCTCTGAAAGTGGCAAGTCGGTGCAGCTGCGCGTCACAGGGGTGAATAAGGGGGGAGTGACGGGAGAAGTGGAAGGATTAAAAGGATTTATCCCTCGCTCCCATTTAATCGAAAAAAATGATTTAGATTCCCTGATTGGACAACTTTTAACCGCAACTTTTATTCAAATCGACCAAGAAAATAATAAATTAGTTTTATCTCAGCGAGAAATTGCTCGCGCTAACGCTATCAGTCAATTAGCTGTGGGTAAATTATTAAGCGGCACTGTGGTTAAATTACAACCCTATGGTGTCTTTGTCGATTGCGGTGGAGTGACGGGATTGCTCCATGCTAAACAGGTGACGGGAGCCTCTTTTAATTCTCCCATGACTTTCTTTAAAGTTGGTCAGGCAATTCAAGTGGTAGTCGCGGAAATTGACGAATATAAAAACCGCATTTCCCTATCTACAAAAATCCTCGAAGCGCACCCCGGCGAAATTCTCGAAAACTTTGCAGAAGTCATGGAAACAGCAGCAGAAAGATTAAAACAAGCTCAGGGAAAACCCCCAGAAAGTTAGCGTAGGGTGGGTTAGGCGACAATAATTTAGATATTTTACCACCTATTTAGTATTCGCTGTAACCCACCATCAGTTATCAGGTGAATTTGTCTCCTGTCTCCTGTCTCCTGTCTCCTTTTTACTTGACAAAGATGTTTCAAGATCGGATAGCAATTTTAGGGACTATGCACGGAAAAGAGCGGGTAATAGCGCCGATTTTAGCGCAAGAAATAGGTCTTAAGGTGATTGTACCCGATAATTTTAATACTGATCGCTTTGGCACTTTTACTAGGGATATTAAGCGCATCGGAACACAAATTGAAACCGCTCGCAGGAAGGCACAAGAAGCGATCGAGCTTTCGGGATACGATATCGGAATTGCTAGTGAGGGTAGTTTTTATCCCTATCCCAACTTGCCGTTAGTTTCCTGTAATCGTGAATTGATTTTATTACTCGATCGAGTCCATAATCTAGAAATAATTGGTCAAGCAATAGTTACGGAAACTAATCACGCTCACCAAACTGTAACTAATCTAGCAGCTGCTTTAGAATTTGCCGAAAAAATCGGCTTTCCTAGTCATGGTTTAGTGGTGATGTTTGATAAAAATTCTCTCGACTCCGAGCAGATTTTTAAGGGAATTACTGACGAGAAAGATTTCGTTAAAATTGTTGAAGATATTCTTGACAAAAACGGCAAAGTACACCTAGAAACTGATATGCGTGCTATGCACAATCCCACGCGGATGAAAGCGATTGCAGCTGCAACAACAAATCTGGTGCAGAAACTCAATCAATTATGTCCTAATTGTGGTTGTCCGGGGTTTGATATTATCGAAAGAAAAGCGGGTTTACCCTGTGGTTTATGTCACTTTCCCACCTCTTTAATTAAACTGGAACTATACGGTTGTCAAAGGTGTGATTATCGAGAGGAAAAACTCTTTCCCAACGGTGAAAAAACCGCCGATCCGATGTATTGTGAATATTGTAATCCTTAAAGATAGCTTTTCTATGGAAAGAATTTTAGAACCGGAAGTAATGGATGATCGGGAAGAAGCGATCGAATATGATGCCATGGACTTCACCGAAGTTAATACTAATTTCGCTAAAGAAGCCGTACAATTGGCTGGCATTAATGCTAGGGTGTTAGATGTGGGAACTGGCACTGCACGCATTCCGATTATGATCAGTCAACTGCGTCCCCAATGGCAAATTATCGCTATTGATCTGGCCGATTCTATGTTAGAAATTGGTCAAAAAAATATCCTGAGTGCTAACTGTCAAGAACAGATCAAATTAGAAAAAGTTGATGGAAAAAATCTTCCCTACCAATCCGAGCAATTTGATTTAGTTATTTCTAATAGTTTAATCCACCATCTCGAAAATCCTCTGCCTTTTTTACGCGAAATTAAGCGAGTTTTAAAACCGAATGGTGGCATTTTTTTAAGAGATTTATTCCGTCCTGATTCCGAGGAAATAATCCAGGGGATGGTGAGGGAAATCGATCCTAATTTTTCTCCCCGACAAGCGCAATTATTTCAAGACTCGCTGCGAGCGGCTTTTACCCTAGCAGAAATCGAAGATTTAATCCAGCAATCGGGATTAAAAAATGTTAAAATTTATCAGTCTTCCGAACGTCATTGGACAGCCATAAAAACAAGTAAAAACTAATCACTAAATCAGGAAAAAAGCGAGTTATGAAAGTTGGATTTTTGGGAACAGGATTAATGGGAACGCCAATGGTAGAAAGATTATTAAATCAGAAAATTTCTGTTATTGCCTATAATCGCACCTTAGAAAAATTATCACCTTTACAGCAGTTGGGAGCCAAAACAGTTAACTCTCCTGAACAAGTCATTCAAGAGGCAGATTGTCTGATTTTAATGTTAACTAATGCCGCCGCTATCCAAGAGGTTTTAGGATTAAATTCCGAGCAATCTAACTTCAATAATCGGACTATTATCCAGATGGGAACTATTGCTCCTTCTGAAAGTAAACAACTGCGAGATCAAATTGTGGCTAAAGGGGGAGAATATCTAGAAGCACCCGTTTTAGGAAGTATTCCCGAAGCTAAAAATGGGACTCTCTTAGTTATGGTGGGAGCAACGGAGAAACAGTTCCATCAATGGTCAAATTTATTAGCATATTTTGGTCAAAAACCTGTGATAATCGGGGAAGTGGGAACCGCTGCGGCGTTAAAATTAGCTTTAAATCAATTAATTGCCTCTCTAACCAGTGCTTTTGGTTTGAGTTTAGCTTTTTTATCCCAGCAAGGAGTAGATATAGAAAAGTTCATGACTATCCTGCGTCAAAGTGCCTTATATGCGCCTACTTTTGACAAAAAATTAACCAGAATGTTAGAAGAAAATTATGCTAACCCTAACTTTCCTACTAAACATTTACTGAAAGATGTCAATCTTTTTTTAGAGGAATCGGAGAAATTAGATTTAACCACTTTTCCCCTAACAGGAGTACAGCACCTTCTTGAAAAAGCTTTAGAAATGGGATTCGCAGAGGACGATTATTCAGCTTTATACGAGGCGCTGAAAAAAGAATTATAAACCGCTTGGCAACATCAAAAAGACTCTCTTTAGTTTGTCTAGTCGGACAACTGATAGGAGAAAAACCGACAAAAGGCTTTAAATTTTCCTTAAGCTTTGTTGAGGTGGCCAGAAGAGGGGGTTAGAGTGGGAAGTGATGGAATTTTGGGCATATTTTCCTATGACGCTGACTGAATTTGGATTATTAGCGGGTTTACTTGTCCCCGGTATCCTGCTCTCGATTTTGGTGATGGTGAGTTTTGCCAAAGGGGGCTAAAAACCGATAGAGACACCGATGAAAGTGTCTCTATCTTTTTGGGGTGAAGATTAATCTATTTTTGGTTTTTTGCCTAATTTAATTGATTCTGTAGCTAACAAAATTGATTCTAAATGATGGCGCTTCTCCACTTGACCGAGGAAATAACCTGTCATCATCGCTGAAGCGAGAAGATTAGCCAAATTCTCGCGGTCGGTGGTAATTTGTACCGCAAAATCCTCTGAGGGCAACATTCCCACCAATCCCCTGACATTTTGCGAGATAATATCCTTAATTTCGCTACTGACGGATTGGGCTATTCTCTCAAGGGTTTCAGGATGCTGCTGCTGGAGATACTGCATCAGACAGTTATCATCTTGTTCTTCGGTTTCCCAGGGAAAAAAATCAGGATTAAAAGTCATCAGAACTCCCACGCTGTAGTGGTTATTGGATCTAGGTTAACAAATCGCTCTTCTTGATTGTCCGAAGTCCTCCCCATCTTGCTCAAGTTTAGCTCAGTAATCAGAAACATTTACCCATAATATACCCTTTCTCTCCTTATTCCTGATCGGTAGCTTCCAGAATACCCTGTTCCCTAAGATTGTCAACCTCGAAATATTGATGAAATTTATCAGTTACTTCTAACCAGTAGGATCTACCTTCATTTTGCTTGCGTTTTCTCACAAATCCTCGTTCTACCAAGTCCTGAACCTGTTGATAGGCCGTACTGCCCCGTAAATTAATTAAATCCGCTTGTAAAATCGGTTCTTTTAGTGCGATCGCTGCCAAAGTGCGGAGGGTTCCCGTACCTAATTCGGCCGGGATCAGGTCTTCGATCAAATTCTGATAAGCTGACCGCAATTGTAAACTATAACCGAGGGGGGTTTCCACCACTTCCAAGGCACTATCCCGGTGAGCATAATCGGACATTAATTCGATCATGGCATCTTCCACCGTCAAGCGATCGCTGTTGGTTAATGTCACCATCTCGGTTAAGGAGACAGGCTGCCCTTTTAGGTAAAGTATCGCTTCTAGACGGGTAGCTAGTCTGATCTCCTGGTGGGGTTCCGCGCTCAATCTCGACTACCTAAGTTTAGACAATGATTTGATATTCTACTAGAAGACGAACGAGAAAATTATGGAAACTTTTTGGAGTCAGGTTTTAGACTTTTGTTATCAGGCTACCGGCCAGGTGGGCGATCGCCTAGTAGCTGATTTTGGCAAATTACAGGCCACCAATAAAGCAGACGGGACTTTAGTGACGGCTGCCGACCGTTGGTCCGATGGCGAATTGCGATCGCTAATTGCCCGCACTTTCCCGGATCATGGAGTCTTAACCGAGGAAACTACCCATATTTTCCCGGATCAAGAATGGTGTTGGGTAGTGGATCCGATCGACGGCACGACTAATTTTACTCGCGGTATTCCCATCTGGGGCATTTCCCTGGGACTTCTCTACCGGGGGACTCCCGTGTTCGGATTTGTTTATCTCCCCTGCCTGAAACAGTCCTATTATGGTTATTGGTACGGTGAGACGGGTTTAACCGGTCCGCTAGGGGCCTACTGCAACGGTCAACCGATTCACACCAGCGACGATTTTCCCAGCAAAAATCATCTGTTTAATCTCTGCGCTCGTAGTACGGATGTATTAAAAAGTCCTTTTCCCTGCAAAGTGCGGATGATAGGAGTAGCTAGTTATAATCTGCTTTTGGTTGCCGATGGCACTGTCTTGGGAGGAGTGGAAGCAACCCCGAAAGTCTGGGATATTGCCGCAGTTTGGGCAATTCTACAGGCCGCAGACGGGGTATTTATCTCTTTAGGAGAAAAGATTTTTCCCTTACAGGTGGGGGAAAATTATAGTGATCGATCCTATCCCTGTTTAGCCGTAGCTCGATCGAATTTAGCGCCGGTTTTCTTGCCTTTAGTCGGTTTTCTCAAGGATGTTGCTTGAATGGAGAATTGCTCAGGTTAGAATAGCTGCATTTATTCGTTTTATCTCTATTTAGGGCTTGCTGAATAATGGTAAAACCCTTTTAAAATAGACCTCTTGTAAAAATCAAAAATTGTTGTTAGGGTTAGGAGTCAGTAGCCAGTAGCCAGTAGTCAGTAGTCAGGAGAATTAAGAATGAATAATAATCAGTTAAATGGCTATTTACAGACTTTATGCCATTTAATCCTTATTTTTGCCGTTTTTAAACCCTGAAAAATTAATTATGCAAGAGGTCTAATAAGGTTTTTGACCTGTTAGAATCCGATGTTAGTGCTAGAAAATCGGATTGGGACTCTCAAAAACCTTGCATTACCCTCCTTATAGTACAT
Source organism: Microcystis aeruginosa LEGE 91341 (assembly GCF_015206885.1). Lineage (GTDB taxonomy): Bacteria > Cyanobacteriota > Cyanobacteriia > Cyanobacteriales > Microcystaceae > Microcystis > Microcystis aeruginosa_H. The sequence goes on from NZ_JADEXY010000068.1 coordinate 6,907, forward strand.
AAATTGGTACGAGGGCAACAAAGCCTGAAACGACCGGCTCCCGACTCCTGACTCCTGACTCCTAACCGCACCAACAAACTTTTTGCCGCAAACCCTATTTATTTCATGAGTTTTGATACTTCCTCTCTCAGCGAACGCAACGATAAAGCCGAAGTGTATCAACCAGTAATTATTCGCCTCGAAAATGTGTCTAAAATCTACGGCAGTGGCGAAACCATGGTTAAAGCCCTCAATAACGTCAATTTAAGCCTAAAAAAAGGGGAATATTGCGCTATTATGGGGGCTTCGGGTTCGGGAAAATCCACAGCCATGAATATTATCGGCTGTCTTGATCGTCCCACCTCGGGGTCCTATTATCTAGAAAATCTCGACGTTTCCACGCTGCCGGATGGGGATTTAGCTCAGATTCGCAATCGCAAAATCGGCTTTGTTTTCCAGCAATTCCATCTTTTACCCCAGATGAGTGCGCTAGAAAATGTCATGTTACCGATGATTTATGGTGGGGTTCCTCCCCAGGAAAGAAAGGAAAGAGCGATCGCTGCTTTAACGAAGGTAAAATTGGATAATCGACTGCACAATAAACCCAATCAATTATCGGGGGGACAACAGCAGCGCGTCGCTATTGCCAGGGCAATTGTCAATCAACCCATATTATTACTTGCTGATGAACCGACGGGGGCGCTAGACTCGAAAACTACCCAAGAGGTGATGGCTATTTTCTCGGAATTGAATAACAGTGGCATTACTATCGTCATGGTAACTCACGAGGCCGATGTGGCGCGTAATTCCGGACGCATTATCTGGTTTAAGGATGGTGAGGTGATTTATCCTAATCTGGCACCGACGGATTTACATGAGGTGATTGGGTAGGGTAGGGATTTTTCAGTTATCAGTGAAAAGAAAACGGCAACTTCCTAATTAACGTCAGTTCGGGATAAGGGTGGAAAGAAAAGGCGGGGGCTAGTAAGCTGAAAAATATATAGCAATTCTTGGAGCTATGAGGTACAATAGAAAGCAAATAGACAAATAATAGAACTCGCCGGCTTCCTATGAGAGCCTATTCCGTAGATTTTCGCCAAAAAATTATCGATGTCTGGAAGAAAGAAAAAATTTCCATTCGAGGACTAGCCCAGAGATTTGACGTGGCCAAAAGCTTTATTCAGAAGTTATTGAAGCAACATAAAGAAACAGGAGATATCCGTCCTCGTCCGCAAGGGGGAAGTCCGCCAACCAAGTTAAATAGTGAACAACTGATAATTTTAATAGAAATCATCGAAGCTAACAATGATGCAACTCTCGAAGAATTATCGGACTTACTGTATGAAAAGACACAGGTGAAAGTCAGTAGAGCCACTCTGGGGCGGCTTACGCAAAAACTCAATTACAGTTTCAAAAAAAAACACTACACGCGGCGGAAAAAGAAAGTGAAAGGGTACAGTAAAAAAGAGTAGAATACTGGTTTTAAGTTCGGGAAATTGAGGGATTAAAACTAATTTTTACCGATGAATCGGGGGTAAATTTAGCCCTGTTGAGACTCTATGCTAGAGCCTTAATTGACCAAAGAGATCGGGGAAGAAAACCACAAAAAAGAGGGAGAAATATTTCAATAATTAGTGCTATAAGCTTAGAAAAAGTTGTCGCATCAGTCAATATATACGGTGCAGTGGATGCGGTAAAATTTGAAGGATTTATTCTGAGGGAAGTACTGCCAAAAATTAAAGAAGGAGACTGTCTGATCATGGATAACGCCAAGATTCATCTCGGAGAAATGGTCAGAGAAATAATCGAACAAGAAAAAGCTAGACTAATCTATTTACCTCCTTATTCTCCCGAATTCTCTCCTATTGAAAACTTTTGGTCAAAAGTGAAAGCGATGGTAAGAAAACTGAAGGCGAGAACTTACAAAGACTTAATAGAAGGGATTGAATTGAATATGTTAGAAGTTACTCAAAAAGATATTCGCAATTGGTTTACTCATTGTTGCTACTGTACCTCATAAGTCAGAGAATTGCTATAATCTGGCTTTATTTAGCTATGACAAGCATTTTCGGGCGGTCAATGGGTTGATAACGGGAAATAGCCGCGCCGATTTTGCGATTATTCGATCTTAAGAGAATTGCTTCGGCTCGGTATCGCTGAAAGTGTAGCTTCAAGGGATACCAGGAAGCCAAAAGGAAGAATCGAACTTATCAAAAAATATTTGAGAGGAAGTCCTTAACCTTTGTTAAAAATAAGTGAGTGGACAGGCTCAGAAAAATTAAGTTTTGAAAATTTGACAGCACTTTACTATACTTTCACTTTACCCTAGAAGAAGAGCATCAAAAAGTCAAAAAATATAGCATTTCTCACACCTGTGTGGCACAGTCAAACCTTTGCTAATTGGGGTTTTAACATCAATAATGTACCTCCTGCGAACAGGAAACGCTATATACATGAAGACGGTCAAAAAGGAGGTAATAAACCAACGACCTCATCCCCAGAAAAAAGCTTTTTAAGTAGGAATTAAAAGAGCGGCGGACAGGATGAGGAGTTTGAAAGATTGAGAGGAAAAATACCATGACGACAACCGTTCAACGCTTAAGCCAACTAAATTTTGCATCCCTATCACCGGCGGGGGGATTGTTCCCGTCGCCGATCGCCTGGGAAGACCAAGCGTTCTATTTCTTGATGCTCGATCGCTTCTCCGATGGTCGTGAAAATGGGTACAAGGACAACGAGGGGAATTTAGTCCGGAGCGGGACAACCCCACCCTACAGTGCCGCTGGTGCGGAAAATGCCGTGAAAACAGAGGCGGATGCGGCTCGCTGGCGCGAAGCAGGAGTTAAATATGTGGGAGGGACGCTCAAGGGGTTAGAGAGCAAAATCGGCTATCTGAAACGATTGGGGGTGACGGCACTCTGGATTAGCCCTATTTTTAAACAGGTTCGGTTTCGGGAAACCTATCACGGCTACGGCATCCAGAATTTTTTAGAGGTGGAACCCCACTTTGGCAGCCGCGAAGACTTGCGGGAAGTGGTGCGAACTGCCCATGCCAAGGGCATCTATGTGGTTTTGGATATCATTTTGAATCACGCGGGCAACGTCTTTTCCTATTCGGGAGAACAGGATCGCCCTTGGACTGGGGAGATCTACCCAGTTGAGGGTTTCAACGATAAAAACGGTAAGCCTACCATACCCTTTGCCAAACCCGATCCGCAAAATCCCCCCGATTATGATGGGACATTATTTCCGCTGGAATTGCAGGATCCCGATACCTTTACCCGTAAGGGGTACATCAAAAATTGGGACTATGACCCCGAATTCCGGGAAGGAGATTTTTTTGACTTGAAGGACATCGATCACGGCTACGGTTCGGCCGATGATTACCTAGTATCCCCCGCCCTGCGCCACTTGTGTGAAGCCTATAAATACTGGATCGCCTACGCCGATATCGATGGCTTCCGCATTGATACCGTCAAGCACATGGACATGGGTGCGACTCGCTACTTTGTCTCAGTGATTCGGGAGTTTGCCCAAAGCGTTGGCAAAGAAAATTTTTTCCTGCTGGGCGAGATTACTGGCGGACGTAAACGAGCCTACGAAACTCTGGAATTAACCGGACTCAGTGCCGCTTTAGGGATCGATGATATTCCCGATAAGCTGGAATATCTGGTCAAGGGATATCGCAATCCCAACGACTATTTCAGCCTGTTCCGTAACTCGGAGTTAGTCAATAAGGGTTCTCATATCTGGTTCCGCAATAAGGTAGTGACTTCCTTTGACGATCACGACCAAGTACGCAAAGGTAATCAGAAAGCTCGTTTCTGTGCCGATGCCCATGCCTCGAAAGTCGCGCTGAATGTTTTAGCCTTAAATGCTTTAACCCTGGGCATTCCCTGCATCTATTACGGCAGCGAACAGTGTTTCGATGGCCGGGGAGGAAGCGATCGCTATATCCGGGAGTCGATGTTCGGCGGTGAATTTGGAGCGTTCCGAACCAGGGGGCTGCATTTCTTCGATGAAGATCATCCAGTTTATCGGGAACTCGCCAAAATCCTAGAAATCCGCCGACAACATATCGTGCTGCGGCGCGGTCGCCAATACCTGCGCTCGATTTCGGCCCCCGATGATGGAGTCCGCTTCAGCTTGCCGGAGATGGTGGGGGGACAGATTCGTTCTCTAGTGCCTTGGTCGCGGATTTTCAACGGTAAGGAGGTGCTGCTGGCGATTAACACCGATTATGACCAGCCGAGAACGGCTTGGGTGACGGTTGACAATGAACTGCACTGGGCGGGGGATGGGTTGAAGTGCCTTTACTCAAAAGATGCGGCGCAGATTGGTCAGTCGGTGACAGTGGAAGCGCGGAATGGGAAGGCGGTATTGATTACTGTTCCGGCGGCGGGTTTTGTGATTTTTGAGTGAAGTGAGGACATTATCTGAAGCGACAAAGGGCATTTCGATAACTACGAACTACAACTACTTTGAGGACAATTCCTCTTCAAGCAAGGAGGTTTAAATATCATGAGAAATATCACACAACGTCAACCATCACTGCTGGGTCAATTGCGGGAGATTGATCCAAATCTCAACATTCAGTGGGACGAGATAAGAGGGGTAGCATCCTCCATCCGTGGGAACTTGACAACTGCTCCTGCTGTTGCACCCACTAATCTTCGGGCTGTTGCTGAACCTAATAGCCTGGCTTTCCTGGAAACCTATGGTGAACTATTGGGGCCACCAGATATCAGCAGGTCGCTCAGACTGCTGCGCAGCCGCACGGATGATTTGGGATGGGTTCATCTGGAGTTTCAGCAATACTATTATCCCAACGGCGAACAGCCTGCCTTAAGGGAATTGATCCAAGATAACGCCATAGAGGTTTATGGTTCAAAACTGGCAGCCCATTTTAAGTCAGACGGCACATTAATTGAAGTGCAATCGAGTTGCTGGCGAGATATCCAGGTAGATAGAGAATTAGCCATTAATCCTCAACAGTTGCAGACATTACTTCTACAGCGTATTGAACCAGTGCAAGGCTTTTCAGAACTTCGCAGTCGGGTTGAGCCGCAAGAAGGAAGTTTCCCGTTAACTGACCCACCTCGTCTAGTGGTTTACCCCTGGCAAAATGCCTTCCGCCTAGCCTGGCTGTCTTATGGGTATGGAGCCTACAACAGGGATAGCAGGGGGGAACCTACAGAATTTCCTAATATTACCTATGGACAGTTGATTGTTGATGCAACTACAGGCGAGGAAATCCTGTTTGCACCAACCATTCATACGGCGGAAACTGCTGACACTGGCTCTGGTCTTGCAGTAACACCTCTCGGCAGTCCCACCACTCGGACATTAAATATCGTCCGGTTAGACACAACCTCCACCTATCGTCTCAAAGATACGACCCATAGCCGAGACATCGTGACTTACGATGCTGCTTGTAGCACTTCTTATAATTCCAACTCAGAGATTGGAACTGCTCTGGTTAACGGTACTCTTCCGGTTTCAGAAGATACAGATGGCGACAAGAATTGGAATCGAGTGCCTTCAGCGACTGTTAGTCGCACTGACGGTCAGCAACCAGAAGTCGATGCCCATTATTTCGCTCAGCAGCAGTATGAGTGGTACAATGCGCTGGCTGGCAGAGATGGGTGGGATGACGGGCAGTATCCTAACCCTCCAGTGCCTCCTCTAACCATAAATGTCCTTGCTCACTGTTATCCACCAGATGAGTGGGCGCCTGATGACTGCACCACAGTTAATGCTTACCATTGGGGCAGAAAGGCAGCAGGGGTGTGGACATATTGGCTTGCCTTTATGAATGGAAATGGCACCACCTATGACTACCCTGCTGGTTCGCATTTCATCTTCGCCCACGAGTATCAACACGCTATCACTAATTGTTCTTTTATTGATGGTGCAAATAATCCAGGGCTCACCTACTCAGGTTGGTTAGGAGCCGTTCACGAAGGATTGTCGGATACCTTCGGCGGACTATCTACTGAACAATGGAGACCGGGAACAGATATTTCCCCCGCTACTCCTGCTCTAATCTTCCGCAATCTAGCCTATCCACGAGATGCAGCAGCTTACGATTCTAACAAACTAGATCATTTTGATGATCGCAACACCACAACCGACTTCTACGCACGAGGCACTATCCTCGCCCACTGTGCCTTTCTTATGGGTCAAGGTGGGGTTCATCAACGGGCCTCACGCACTCCGGTTCTGATCCCGGTGTATAGTATGGGGCGGCAAACGGTTGGCGGCAAAGATTTTCTGAAATCTGCGCGGATTTGGTATCGCGCCCTTACTAACTATTTCAGCAATATCGGAGCTGCTACGGGACTTCCAGCGAACGATGAGAACACTTTCCGTACATTGCGAAATGGTTGCGTGAGTGCCGCAGAAGATCTTTATGGCACAGGTTCTCTCGAACACAAAACAACCATACTGGCGTTTTATGCTGTGGGTCTCCATCCTCTGGGTACTACTTACGGTGCAGACGTAACCTTCCTGCGCTGGGGTGCTGACTGGTGGATGTCGCGTCCTTATATCGGTATCTCTAGTCCAAATTGGTCATCGGTGGATCTCTTCATCAACAATGGCGGAGCTTCGGAGTGGAATGCTCTCATCAATATCATTGATTCAACGGGCAATCCTACCCAGTATGAAAACACCGTCTATTGCCGGGTCAGAAACGTAGGTGATCAGGATGCCCAGAATGTACAGGTGAAGTTCTATTATGCAAAGGTTGGTACACCCAGCGGTTGGCTAGAGGTGACAGACAAGGATGGCAACATTCAAGTTCTCAATATTGGTACGCTTGTAGCAGGTGAGTCCAATTTCCCGGATAGTGCCCAGAACAGTCCCCCTGCCAGTGCCAGTGTGAAATGGTACATTCCACCTCTAGCAGCGGGTGAAACGGTTGACCATTTCTGCTTGAAGGCAGTTGTCACTTCTGATAACGATGTCAACACTTACAACAATGAGGTGCAGTCCAATATCGCCTATGCTCCTTACACACCAGGAACACCTTTCCGGTTGCCCTTCATCGTCACGAATCCGTTAGATGAGGAAATTGCCCTGGAACTGAAGGTGCAGGGGCCTCTGCCACGGCGGTGGAAAGCGCGAATTCTAGGAGACACCCAAGGAATCCGGCTGAAACCCCGTGAAGAGCGGCTTTTAAATCTGACAATTGATATGCCCCCCGGTGAAGACCAGCAGCTTGAACCTCCCTTTGATGGGGAAGTCCGAGGGAAGGTATTTGGTTCCCTTTCGGGTCCTTTTGCAGGAACCCTGACTGACATTACCTGGGATGGGCAACGCTTAAAAGGTCGGTTAGTGGGCACTCTGGATGAAATTGGTTCGTTAATCGGTAACTTTGAAGGGACTTTAGACGTGAAGACTTGGCAAATCAAAGGTCGAGTCACCGGAAACTTTCAATGCGCTGGCACGGGAAACACCAGTCAACCTTGTCTGGGTCTAGAAGCCTGCCTCAGACCTTTGCGGAGAATCGATATCAGCCAGTTGGTTAACGGGCAGCCAATCAATGGAACGACAGTTCAGGTGCAAGTTCCTATCCCGGATAATCCTTATACCTGGAAACTGCCTCCTACCAATACCTATGTGGTTCCAGAAGCAGGAGGTTGTAAGAATCGTTCACTGCTATTTTTAGCAGTTGCGATCGCTCTACTTCTGTTTGTTTTGATGTGGCTATATGTCACTCGACAACCAGTTGAATTGATTCCTTGAAGTGAGTCTCTCAAACGTTTCACAAATTCGGAGGAAAAATAATCATGAAAATAATCAAATATTTAGCCTGGGCGTGGATCATCATTATCGGAGGTTTGATGATTACTCCAGGGGGAGTTCTTTGTACCGTCTGTGGCGTACCTATTGATGCCGTTGGTTTTATTGGGTATCCCGCAATCAATTTCCTAGGGATTGGGTCGATCACTCTTGGTGTGGTGGGATTAATAACCAGTGTCCTAGAAGTAACCCAGGGGAAAGTCGCTAGATAAGGCGGCAAAGACTACACAAGGTTCAACCTGGCCTACAAGAGCAAGCGATTGAAAGGTTAGTTTTATTGAGAAGAAAAGAAACGATCACTGCTTTGGAGAATTGAAATGCGATCGCAATTGCCCCTGACGGGAGGTGCGATATTTGGCGTTGCTGATTTGAGATATGAATCTTCTCTTGTGGGATTTTTAAAACCTCGACCCAAACTAACTTTTGGATACGATGCACAGTTGGCATTCATACCTTGATTCAGCAACGCCAAAAGTTATCAGATCCCCCCTGCCCCCCTTGATAAGGGGGGTGCCGATAGGCAGGGGGATCTACCCTTATTAAGGGGGGTGCCGATAGGCGGGGAGATAGGGTGATAATTTTGTTAAAATATAGGTCAGACTTAACCTATAATTGAATTAACAATGTATGATTCTACCTGTAAATTTATCGCCCTTGAATATTCGAGAGACTTAGCCACTTGGTTACTGGGTAAACCCTTAGAATTAACAGAAATTAAACCCTCAGAATTATCCCTAGAACCAATTAGAGCCGATACTTTAATCTTTTTGGAGTCGGAAGAATTAATCTTACATATCGAGTTCCAAACCGACCCTAAAGAAGACATTCCCTATAGAATGCTAGATTATGCCACCAGACTCTATCGATGCTATCCCCATAAACCTATCCATCAAGTGGTTATTTATCTAAGGAAAAGTGACTCGCCCAAAGTCCGACAGAATGATTATAAACAAGGGAAAACCTCTCATCAATTTGAAGTGATTAGACTCTGGGAACAACCCTCGGAACCCCTATTAAAGGCCCCCGGACTGTTTCCCTTTGCCATACTCGCTCAAGCTGAGAAACAAGAAAACTTACTGCGGCAAATTGCTCAAGAAATCGAGCAAATCAGCGATAGTCGAGAACAAAGTAATCTGGCCGCATCTACCGCAATTCTAGCTGGGTTAGTATTAGAGAAAGACATCATTCAACGATTATTGAGGAAAGACATCATGAAAGAATCCGTTATCTATCAAGAAATCTGGTCGGAAGGTTTACAAGAGGGACGACAAGAAGGAGAAGCTAACCTAGTTTTACGTCTATTAAATCGGCGTGTAGGGGACATTTCTCCCGAATTATTGCTCAATATCCGCAGTCTTGACCTAGAACAGTTAGAAAACTTGGGAGAAGCTTTGTTAGATTTTCAGTCACTACAAGATTTAGAAGAATGGCTGGAAAATTGCCGAGCTAGTTAGTACGAATAAACTAAATGCGGTCGATCCATTCCCATGGAAGCAGCAAGCTCTCAACTCCCTTGAGAGTGGTTTACATTTTAATCTATTCCCCGGTAGAGATCGGTGATGGCTAACTCTAGGTTAATACTTGACAGGATCACCCGATCGCCTGTCTCGTAAATAGTCGTTTCCCATATCCCCAGAGAATTACGGCGACGGCATTCCACGCGCTGGATTTCTTGGGAAATTAATACATATTCTTCTAAAGTTTCTATCTGTTGATAATCTTGGAATTTTTCGCCCTTGTCAAAAGCAATCGTACTGGGGGAAAGCACTTCCGCGATCAGTTTCGGATAGCGTTTCAGATAACGATCTTGGCGATCGCGAGGATCGCAGGTAACAAAAGCATCGGGATAGTAATAAAACTGATCTTGATAGTTAACCTTGACCTTACCCGAGTGAAACCGACAGTCTGTAGAGTCGCCGAAATGTTCGTCAATGACTTTGAGAAAATTGAAGGCAATGCGATCGTGATTATCCGTACCGCCGGCCATCGCGTAAACCAAACCACGTCGGTATTCATGACGGATCTGGCTCTGGCGCTCGATAGCGAGATATTCTTGGGGACTGATGTAGTTGGGAACCGCGATCATAATCTCTAGGGGTAAGCCTAGTATCAATTATAGTACGAGAATGGCTCTGGCTCTCTTATTCTTTGTGTGATTAGGGACTGGCGTAGAAATAATATCCTGGCCAGAAGCGCCCCTACAGTAACGGATTTTGTCCACAATGTAGGGGCGAACTGCGTTCGCCCAAAAGGTACATTATCAAAGCGCAAGTCCCTTAGTTTAACTTATATAGCGGCGATCTTTGTGTTCTTCGTGTCTTTGTGGTTCCTGACCCAGAGGGCTGATAAGCCAGCGCAAGAGGGTAAAATCTTGATAAACTGAGGGGATAACTATCCTAGACCATTCCCATGACCACTCACTTTATTAGTGCCGAAATCGACCTACAGGAAACCCCGCAACAACTGCAGCAAGAAATCGAAAAAGAATTAGCCAAACGCGGTGAACCCTTGCGTTGGGCAATCACAGAAGTGGATACCGAGAATAATCAAGTCAAAGTCGAAGCGATTGTCACCACTGCCTCGTGAATTCTCGTCCCTATACCGCCGTACTAATTATTCCCACCGGCATCGGGGCAGCGATTGGCGGTTATGCTGGGGATGGCATTCCCGTGGCCAGAGCGATCGCCCAAGTTTGTGATCGCCTAATTACCCATCCCAATGTCCTTAATGGCGCACAACTGTACTGGCCTCTGGACAACACCTACTATGTGGAGGGTTACGCTTTAGATCGTTTTGCCCGGGGGGATTGGGGATTAAGTCCCGTCCATCAAAATCGCATCGGGTTACTATTCGATCGCGCCATTGAATTTGACCTCTTGCAAAGACACCTTCAGGCTGCCGATGCTGTCCGGGCTACCCTAGGCTTAGATCTCACCGATTACCTTATCACCGATGCCCCCCTAAATGTGCAGTTGCGAGAGGCAGCCTCTGGGGCCAGTTGGGGAACAATTGGCAATCCCGACAGCTTGCTGCGGGGAGCAGAAAAACTGATTAAGCAAGGCCGGGCAGAAGCGATCGCCATTGTTGCCCGTTTTCCCGACGATCCCGATAGCATTGCCCTGGCTAATTATCGCCATGGTCAGGGGGTGGATCCCCTTGCCGGGGCCGAAGCGGTGATTTCCCATCTGGTGGTGCGACAATTTCAAATACCAGCGGCCCACGCTCCCGCTTTAAGTCCGCTGCCCCTCGATCCGCAACTTTCCCCCAAGGCTGCGGCCGAAGAAATCGGTTATACTTTTTTACCCTGCGTTTTGGTGGGTTTAAGTCGCGCCCCCCAATTGGTCAAGCGGCCCGCTCCCGATGCTATTTGGAGCCGGGAGGTGGACGCTCTGATCGTTCCCGCCAGTGCTTGCGGCTCTAGCACGGTCTTGAGTTTTTGTCAAGAAAAAACCGTACTGATTGCCGTGCAAGAAAATAGTACAAGAATGAAGGTGGCTCCGGAACCTCTAGGGGTGAAAGCAATTAGGGTACACTCGTATATGGAGGCAATCGGTGCGATCGTTTGTCAACGGGCTGGGGTTAGCCTCCCATCTCTTCGCCCTAATTTCAACTCTTTACGCTGTTTATCCGAGAATCCGTGACTAATTCCCCTAATTCCGAATTTGATCCCCTGACACGCACACAAGTCCTCACCATTATGGCGGTAACGGCGATTATCTTGCTGGTAGTCGCCAAAGTCTGGCAATATTTCGGTGCGATCGCTATTCCCGCCATTCGCTGGACTCTCCCAGATCTCCTGTTCGGATTAGCCTTAGCGGGGGCAATTAGTGGAATTAGTGGGCTTCTCTATCGTTTTTGGCCCACTTATCGGCATAGTGCTAATGCTTACTTAGAATTAGTCATTAAACCTTTAGCATGGCCCGATTTAATTTGGGTTGGATTACTGCCGGGGTTAAGTGAAGAATTATTATTTCGTGGGGTAATTTTGCCAGCTTTGGGCTTAAATATCTTTGGTTTAACCGTTTCTAGTCTAATTTTTGGCATCCTCCATTTTAGCGGTTCCCAACAATGGCCCTATGTTATCTGGGCAACTGTTGTCGGTTTTGCCCTCGGTTATACCGTCATCATCACCGGTAATTTATTAATCCCGATCCTCGCTCATATTATCACCAATCTCCTCGCTAGTTTTCTCTGGAAATTACAGAATAGCAGTTAGGGGAATGGGGAAGTGGGGAAGTGGGGAAGTTATCAGTAATCAGATTTGAGTTTTAAGTGAGCAGTATTAAATAAAAGTTTCCTAATGTCTTTTCACTGATCACCGATTACTGTTCACTATTCACTGATTACTGTTTACTGAAAATACTCCCTTCTCCCCAATTCATAATTCATAATTCATAATTCCCACTTCCCCGTCTTCTGTCTTCTGTCTTCTGTCTTCTGTCTCCTGTAAAAAATATGGAAGTACAATTTCGCGAATTTAATCCTTTTGATGTCTGGTTTTGGCTGGAATTTTCGACGGTTCCCTCGAATATGGAACAGCAGTATGTAGAAGAAGTTTTTGCCTCTTGGTTTTATTTGGGTAAATTAGGGGCTTTTAATGCCGAAAACCTACAGGTACAGGAGGTGGGAGTCGATATTAGTTATATGGAATACGATCCAGATATGGCCGAAAATGCCTTTATGTCACCGATGCACAATATGACCGATTTTGAATACTTAGGTACTTGGGGACGTTGTTGGTTTGATCTCGGTACTAGCGATCTTATTGCTTTAGATATTTTAATCAATGCCTTGACCCAATTAAGTAAGGATTTTGTCGATATTAAACGTTTAATTATCGGTGGAGAAAATCAAGATTGGCCAGTTAGCGATCGCAGTAATTATCTCTTTAGCGAATAATTAGGTTTTACTGAAAAAGTTTCTTGGTGGGGTCAGAATTATGAATTATGAATTATGAATTATGAATTATGGTCCTTCCGAACTTACACTGTAGAAAATTCCTCAAGCTCCCTCTCTGCCCAGCAATGCTCTAAAGTTGATAAATATCAATCTAACAAAAACTCAAAGCCTTAGTATACAAGCTTTACAAGCACGAGTTGTTAATAGTTTTACATGACAGGTTCGGTAGAGCCTGAATTCAGGATATTATTTTTATTTATTCTCTCTTTTCCCCTTTCCCCTTTCCCCTCTCCCTTATCCCTTATCCCCTCTCCCTTATCCCCTCTCCCTTATCCCTTATCCCCTCTCCCTTATCCCCAATTCCTAATTCATAATTCCCACTTAAATCTATGCTTAATCTCGTCTCCCTTCCAGAAATTCCCGCCGCCGCTTGGAAACGTCCTCTAGGCAAAGGTTGGGAAAAACCCTACAGCGTCCGCTACGCCAGCAATTTAGATGATGGTCCTTGGCATGGGATGCCCCTAGGAGGATTTGGGGCCGGTTGCATCGGACGTTCCCCCAAAGGTGACTTTAATCTCTGGCATCTGGACGGTGGTGAACACAGTTTTAATAGCCTTCCTGCCTGTCAATTTAGCATTTTTGAACAAACAGAAGACGGAAGCGCCCAAGCCTACGCTATGGCGACGGAAAGCCCCAAGTATGGAACTTTATCGCGCTGGTCGTGGTATCCAGCCGAAAAGGGAACATATTCTGCCCTTTATCCCCGCAGTTGGTACGAGTACAAAGATGTTTTTCAGACTCAATTAATTTGCGAACAATTCTCACCGGTTTGGGCGCATAATTACCAAGAAAGTAGTTATCCTATAGCCCTATTTGAATGGACGGTTCATAACCCCACCGATAAACCGATTACTATTAGTATTATGCTGACTTGGCAAAATACAATCGGTTGGTTTACTAACGCGATTAAATCCCCAGTGGTTAAGGTGAGAGATGATGGTAGTCCCGTCTATGAATATCAATCAAAATGGGGGGAAAGTGAGGGTAATTATAATCAATGGATTGTCGATAATTTCCGCGTTGGCTGTCTGATGCGTCGGGATTACGAAAACCCTGGGGAAGGGGATGGACAGATGGCGATTGCCAGTATTACTAATCCGAGTCTAGAGGTATTCTATCTGGGTAAATGGAACCCTGCCGGCGATGGGGGCGAAGTTTGGGATTATTTCGCCATGAATGGCTCTTTACCGGATATTGAGGACGAAACCCCCGCCCAAAAAGGGGAACAAACGGCCACGGCCATGGCGATTCGTTTTACCATTCGTCCGGGGAAAACTCGCAAAATTCCTTTTATTCTAGCTTGGGATTTACCCGTCACCGAATTTGCTCAAGGAATTAACTATTATCGTCGTTATACGGACTTTTTCGGTCGCAATGGTCAAAATGCTTGGGCGATGGTACGCACAGCCTTAAAACAGGGCGATACATGGCGAGAAAATATTATTAACTGGCAAAAACCGATCCTAGAACGCAGCGATCTGGCCGATTGGTTTAAAATGGCTTTATTTAACGAATTATACCTCCTAACTGACGGCGGCACTCTCTGGACGGCAGCCACGGAACAGGATCCTATCGGTCAATTTGGGGTCTTAGAATGTATTGATTATCGTTGGTATGAAAGTCTGGATGTGCGTCTCTATGGTTCCTTTGGGTTACTGATGTTATGGCCGCGCTTAGAAAAGGCCGTCATGGAAGCTTTTGCTAGGGCAATTCCCAGCAGTGACGACACTCCTCGGATTATCGGTTATAACCAAGCTAGTGCCATTCGTAAGGCTAAAAATGCCACTCCCCACGATTTAGGCGCACCCAATGAACACCCTTGGCAAAAGAGTAATTACACCAGTTATCAAGATTGTAATCTCTGGAAAGATTTAGGCAGTGATTTTGTTTTATTAGTCTATCGGGATTATTTATTAACGGGGGCTAAAGATGAGGATTTTCTGCGGGAATGTTGGCCGTCAATTGTTCTGACTTTGCAATATTTAAAAGCTTTTGACCTTGATAACGATGGCATCCCCGAAAATTCCGGCGCACCAGACCAAACCTTTGATGATTGGCGTTTACAGGGAATTAGTGCCTATTGTGGTGGTTTGTGGATAGCGGCACTAGAAGCGACGCTTAAAATTGGGGCAATTCTTGGAGAAGATACGGCAATTTTTGCCAGTTGGTTACAGCAATCTCGCGCTATTTATCATCAGACTCTCTGGAATGGAGAATATTATAATTTAGATAGTGGTAGTGGTTCCGATGTGGTGATGACTGACCAATTATGCGGTCAATTTTATGCTCGTTTATTGGCTTTACCGGATGTGGTAGAAAATCAATACACGCAATCAGCTTTAAGTAAGATTTATGAGGCTTGTTTTCTCAAGTTTCATGGGGGAAAATTTGGGGCGGCTAATGGTTTAAAACCCGATGGTACTCCCGAAAATCCCGAGGCAACTCATCCCTTAGAAGTTTGGGTAGGAATTAATTTTGGGTTGGTGGCTTTTTTACTACAAATGGGAATGGAAAAGCAAGGATGGCAAATTACGGAGGCAGTGGTGCGACAAGTTTATGAAAATGGCCTACAATTTCGCACCCCGGAAGCAATAACATCGGTGGGAACTTTTCGCGGTTGTCATTATTTACGCGCCATGGCTATCTGGGCTATCTATGGGGTTTTGACAGAATTTCAGGGATAAAACAGGATTATCGCCATCTAACTGGTGATCTGGTTTTACCAGGTAAATCACTGTAATACTAAATCTGGTTATTAAAAACTGATTATTTATTCCCCCTTTTGCATGAGTGCCTCTCCTGATAAGTAGCCTATACTCAACGGATTTAGGATTACTTCCCACTTGATCATTCAATCCAAGCTTTTGGGGGGTAGAACCCCCCAAACCC